>NZ_JBIAZE010000006.1:414429-469696 GCF_042898825.1 Streptomyces sp. NPDC000345 | reverse complement strand
TTCCCTTTCCGGCGTTTCCGACTCTATCAGATCCTTTCGGTGTCTGATTCCCCGTCAGAGGGGGTTGCCTTCCCGGCCCTCGGGCCGTTCCGACGAGTGAGACTTTAGCGGATTCCCGGCTCCCGAAGCCAATCGGGCGCCGCGTCCTTTCGAACGTGGATTCCTCTTTCGCGAATACGCATGCCAATGACACGACGGCAGACGGGTCGACTGCTCGCCGAGGAGTGGTTGGTACGTGCGAAATGGCTGTCCGGGGACCGACCGGGGTCGGCGCTCACGTCGGACAACCCGGAGAACACTACGTATCGGGCGGGGGTGTGTCAACCCGCCCCCCGGTGCGCCCCGGAGGCGTACTCTGGGCGACATGACTACGCGTACGTGCACCCAGCTGTGGTGGGCCGCCTGACGGCGGCCGAACTCACGTATGCGTTCAACGGCCGCCGCCTCGGCGGCCGTTCTCGTATCTCCCTCCGGGACTCCCGAGGGTCGGCCCGCCGGGACGGCGGCCCCGACCGGAGAAGGAGTGGAGATGACGCGGGTCTTCAGCGGGGTCAAGCCGACCGGGCACCTGACGTTGGGGAACTACCTGGGAGCCATGCGGCAGTGGGCCGAGCTCGACCAGCACCGCTCGGACGCGTTGTTCTGTGTCGTCGATCTGCACGCGCTGACCGTGGACCACGACCCGGCGCGGGTGCGGCGGCTGAGCCGGCAGGCGGCGACGCTCCTGCTGGCCGCGGGACTGGATCCACGGCTGTGCACCCTGTTCGTACAGAGTCATGTCGACGAACACGCGCGGTTGTCCTATGTGCTGGAGTGCGTGGCCACCGACGGCGAGATGCGCCGGATGATCCAGTACAGGGAGAAGGCCGCGCGGGAGCGGGAGCGCGGGGGGAGTGTGCGGCTGTCGCTGCTGACGTATCCGGTGCTGATGGCGGCGGACATCCTGGCCTACGGGACCGACGAGGTGCCGGTCGGGGACGACCAGGCACAGCACGTCGAGCTCACCCGGGATCTGGCGGTGCGGTTCAACCAGCGGTACGGGCACACGTTCGTCGTCCCCAGGGCGACGGTTGCGGCGGTGGCGGCGCGGGTGATGAATCTGCAGCAGCCGAGGTCGAAGATGGGCAAGAGCGATGACTCCGGTCCGGGGATCGTCTATCTGCTCGACGAGCCGGACGTGGTGCGGAAGAAGATCATGCGGGCCGTCACGGACAGCGGGCGCGAGGTCGTGTACGACCGCGAGGAGCGGCCGGGGGTGGCGAATCTGCTGGAGATCCTTGCCGCCTGCACGGGTGGGGACCCGGCGGAGCTGGCCGCCGGGCATGCGTCGTACGGCGCTTTGAAGAAGGCCACGGCGGAGGCTGTGGTCGAAGTGCTCAGGCCGGTGCAGGCCAGGCACAGGGAGCTGTGCGCGGATCCCGCGTATGTGGAGGGGGTGCTGCGGGACGGGGCGGGCCGGGCGAGGGAGATGGCGCGTCCGGTGGTGGACGCCGCCTATCGCGCGATCGGGTTGCTGCCGCCGGTGGCGGTGGCGGAGTCCGTCGCGGGCGGGGTGCTGAACGCGGCTCGGTAGGCGCGTGGGCTGGTGGCGAGGCGCGATGCGAAGTGCTGGCGCATCGTGACCTCGCTGCCGAAGCCGGCGCGGCGGGCGACCTCGGGCATGGGGAGGTCGGTGCGTTCGAGGAGTTTCTGGGCTGCGGCGACGCGCTGGTCCAGGAGCCAGCGGAGCGGGGTGGTGCCGGTGGCGGCCGTGAAGTGGCGGGCGAAGCTGCGCGGGGACATACCCGCGTGAGCCGCGAGGCCGGCGACGGTGAGCGGTTCGTGGAGGTGGCGCAGGGCGTGTTCGCGTACGGCGGCGAGCGTGTCGGCGTCGCGGTCCGCGGGCGCGGTGGGCTGCTCGATGAACTGTGCCTGGCTGCCGGTGCGGAAGGGGGCGGTCACCATCGAGCGGGCGATGGTGGCGGCTGCCTCGGCGCCGTGGGAGCGGCGGACCAGGTGGAGGCAGAGGTCGATGCCGGCCGCGGTTCCGGCGGCGGTCCAGATGTTGTCGTCCTCGACGAAGAGGGCGTCGGGGACGACGTCGACGTGCGGGTGGTGGGCGCGCAGAAGTCCGATGAGGTTCCAGTGGGTGATCGCTCGGCGGCCGTCGAGGAGGCCGGCCTGGGCGAGGGTGAAGGCTCCGCCGCAGAGGGCGGCGAGGGGGGTGCCGCGGGCGTGGGCGCGGCGGAGCGCGTCGAGGACGGGGGCCGGTGCGGGAGTGAGGTGGTCGTCGAGTCCGGGGACGAGGATCAGGTCGGCGCGGGAGAGCCAGGCGAGGGTGCGGTCGGGGTGGAGGGACAGTCCGCCGCGCAGGGGGACGGGGGTGGTGTCGGTGGCGACGCGCCGCAGCTCGAAGGCGGGGGCGGCGCGGTCGGTGCGGTCGGTGCCCCAGACCTCGGTGATGACGGAGACGTCGAAGGCCCGGATGCCGGGGAAGGCGACGAGGGCGACACGGTACGCGGGGGCCACGGTTGGCAGTAAACCATCGATCGCTGGCTTCTGTACCTCTGGGGGTGTGGGTGGTCCCGGCGGCACGATCTGGGGCATGGACATCGCAGAGAACGCAGCGCTGGTGGTCGTGGACGTGCAGAAGGGCTTCGAGGAGGCCGGCTTCTGGGGGGCCAGGAACAACCCGGGGGCAGATGAGAACATCGCGGCGCTCATCGACGTGTGGCAGTCGTCGGGGCGGCCGGTGGTGTTCGTACGGCATGACTCGACGAGCCCGCGGTCGCCGTTGCGGCCGGGGTATGCGGGGAACGAGTTCAAGGAGTACGTGGCGGAGCGTCGGGGGAAGGGTGCCGGGCCGGAGCTGTTGCTCACGAAGACGGTGAACTCGGCCTTCCTCGGGACGCCGGATCTGGGGGCCTGGCTGACGGCGCAGGGGATCTCGCAGATCGTGGTGGCCGGGATCCAGACGAACATGTGTGCCGAGACGACGGCGCGGATGGGCGGCAATCTCGGGTACGACGTGCTGTTCGCGTACGACGCGACGTACACGTTCGATCTGGAGGGGCCGTTCGGCTGGCGGCGGAGCGCGGAGGAGCTCGCGCAGGCGTCGGCGGTCTCCCTGCACGGGGGCGGGTTCGCGCGGGTGGTGACCACGAAGGAGATCGTGGGGGCGGCCGGCGAGTGATCGCCCCGCCGCCCCGCTCGCTCCCCCGGCGGGGTCAGTCCTTGGTGCCGGAGGCCAGCTCGCGGCTGCGGTCGCGGGCGGCCTCCAGGGCGGCGATGAGGGCGGCCCGTACGCCGTGGTTCTCCAGTTCGCGGATGGCGTTGATGGTGGTGCCGGCGGGCGAGGTGACGTTCTCGCGGAGCTTGACGGGGTGTTCGCCGCTGTCGCGGAGCATCGTCGCGGCGCCGATCGCGGACTGGACGATGAGGTCGTGGGCCTTGTCGCGGGGCAGGCCGAGGAGGATGCCCGCGTCGGTCATGGCCTCGACCAGGTAGAAGAAGTAGGCCGGTCCCGAGCCGGAGAGCGCGGTGCAGGCGTCCTGCTGGGACTCGGGGACGCGCAGGGTCTTGCCGACGGAGCCGAAGATCTCCTCGGCGTGGGCGAGGTGCTCGGCGGTGGCGTGGCTGCCGGCGGAGATGACGGACATGGCCTCGTCGACGAGGGCGGGGGTGTTCGTCATGACGCGGACGACGGGGGTGCCGGGGGCGAGGCGCTCCTCGAAGAAGGAGGTCGGGATGCCGGCGGCTCCGCTGATGACCAGGCGGTCGGCGGGGACCTGGCCGGCGAGTTCGTCGAGGAGGGTGCCCATGTCCTGCGGCTTGACCGTGAGGATGAGGGTGTCCGCGGTCTTGGCGGCTTCCGCGTTGGTGACGGGGGTGACGCCGTAGCGGGTGCGGAGTTCCTCGGCGCGTTCGGGGCGGCGGGCGGTGACGAGGAGGTCGGCCGGGGGCCAGCCGCCTCGGATCATTCCGCTGAGCAGGGCTTCGCCGATCTTGCCGGTGCCGAGGACTGCGACTTTCTGGGTCATGGTGCGGGGCCCTCCGTGGGTTGCGTCGTCCACGTTCATCCTCGCACCGGTGCGGGGACGTGCGGGTCGCTTGTCCGGTGGGCGGACGTCGGGTTCCTCGCCCCCGCCGCCCCACGGACCGGACGGGGCTGGGCCGGTCAGGTCGTCCGGCGTCGCAGGGTCGCCGCGCCCAGGCCCAGGACCAGCACCGCGCAGCCGCCGACGATCAGGACGTCCCGTACGAAGGTGGCCGTCATGTCCGTGTGGGTGAGGACCTCGTTCATGCCGTCGACCGCGTAGGACATGGGGAGGGCGTCGGAGAGGGCCTCCAGGGCGGGGTGCATGGTGTCGCGGGGGGCGAAGAGGCCGCAGAGGAGGAGCTGGGGGAAGATCACCGCCGGCATGAACTGGACCGCCTGGAATTCCGAGGCGGCGAAGGCGGAGACGAAGAGTCCGAGGGCCGTGCCCAGCAGCGCGTCGAGGAGGGCCACCAGAAGCAGCAGCCAGGGGCTGCCGATGACGTCCAGGTCGAGGAACCAGACCGCCAGGCCGGTGGCCAGGGCCGACTGGATGATCGCGAGGGTGCCGAAGGCGAGGGCGTAGCCGGCGATCAGGTCGCCCTTGCCGAGGGGCATGGCGAGGAGGCGTTCGAGGGTGCCGGAGGTGCGTTCGCGCAGGGTGGCGATGGAGGTCACCAGGAACATGGTGATCAGCGGGAAGATCCCGAGGAGCGAGGCGCCGATGCCGTCGAAGGTGCGCGGGCTGCCGTCGAAGACGTAGCGCAGCAGGAACAGCATCAGGCACGGGATGAGGAGCATCAGCGCGATCGTGCGCGGGTCGTGGCGGAGCTGGCGCAGGACCCGGGCGGCGGTGGCGGTGGTGCGGGAGGCGTTCAGGCCCTTGGTGGGGGCGGGCGCGGGGGTGGTGGTCATCGGGTCGTCTCCTTCTGGCGGGCGGTTTCGGCCGCCTCGTCGACCAGGTGCAGGAAGGCCGCTTCGACCGTGGCCGCGCCGGTGCGGGTGCGCAGCGACTCGGGGGTGCCGTCGGCGAGGATCTCGCCTTCGCGCATCAGGAGCAGGCGGTGGCAGCGCTCGGCCTCGTCCATGACGTGGGAGGAGATCAGGAGGGTGGCGCCCCGGGTCTCGGCGAGGTGGTGGAAGAGGTTCCACAGGTCGCGGCGCAGGACGGGGTCCAGGCCGACCGTCGGTTCGTCGAGGACCAGGAGTTCGGGGGTGCCCAGGAGGGCGACGGCGAGGGAGACGCGGCTGCGCTGGCCGCCGGAGAGGTTTCCGGCGAGCGCGTCGGCGTGGGTGGTGAGGTCGACGTCGGCGATGGCCCGGGTGACGTTCTCGTGGCGGCGGGCGGCCGCGGCGCGGCCGGGGTCGAGGATCGCCGCGAAGTAGTCGAGGTTCTGGCGGATCGTCAGGTCGTCGTAGACCGAGGGGGCCTGGGTGACGTATCCGATGCGGGTGCGCAGGGAGGCGTGGCCGGCCGGCTGGCCGAGGACGTCGAGGGTGCCGGTGACCTTGGCCTGGGTGCCGACGACGGCGCGCATCAGGGTGGACTTGCCGCATCCGGAGGGGCCGAGCAGGCCGGTGATCTGGCCGCGCGGGACGGTGAAGCCGAGGGAGCGCAGGACCGTGCGGGAGCCGCGGACGACGGTGAGGTCGCGGGCGGTGACGGCGGGGGGCGAGCCGGGCGGGCTGGGCGGGCCGGGTGGCTCGTTCAAGGAATTCATCATGTGATGAATAATTGCCCGCGGGTGAGGGAGTCGTCAAGGGGCTCGGCGGGTGGCGCAGGCGCGCGGCGGTGGGATTGGAAGCGGAGGTTCCGCCCAGTACGCCTCCCCGTTCACGGATCGTGCACAAGAACGCTCTCCGGACTCCGTCGTTTTTACTGACAATGGAATTCATGCGCGGCATGGCTCGGGCCGTCGCCGCGCGGGTCAGTCGCCGCGCCCTCCCCCGGTGCGGCGCGCCCACGCATCTCCCGTTCCCTACCGGAGGTGCTCCCGTGTTGCGCCGTGGTGTCCGTGCTGTCCGTGCTGTCCGTGGGGTCGGCAGGGCCGATCTGTTCGCTTCCCTCGTCGTCTTCCTCGTCGCGCTGCCCCTGTGCGTGGGCGTCGCCCTGGCCTCGGGCGTGCCCGCCGAGCTGGGGCTCGTCACCGGAATCGTCGGTGGCCTGGTCGCCGGGGCGCTGCCCGGCAGCAGCCTGCAGGTGAGCGGGCCCTCGGCGGGACTGACCGTGCTCGTTTACGAGGCCGTGCGGGAGTACGGCGTTCAGGCGCTCGGGGTGATCGTCCTCGCGGCCGGGCTGGTGCAGCTCGGGCTGGGGGCGCTCAGGCTCGGGAGGTGGTTCCGGGCCGTGTCCGTGGCCGTCGTGCAGGGGATGCTCGCCGGGATCGGGCTGGTGCTGGTCGCCGGGCAGGTGTACGCCCTCGGAGACGCGGCCGCTCCGCCGGGCGGCCTCGGGAAGCTCGCCGGGCTGGTGTCGCTGCCCGGGCGGGTGGACTGGGTGGCGTTGTCAGTGGGGGGTGCCAGCATGGTCGTACTGCTGCTGTGGGGGCGGTGGCGGCGCGGGGCGCGGCTGGTTCCGGCGCCGTTGGTGGCGGTGGCGCTGGCGTCGGCGGTGACCTGGGGGTTCGACCTGGAGGTGCGGCGGGTCCGGGTGCAGGGGCTGTGGGACGCCGTGCGCGTGCCGGAGACCGCGGATCTCGGGCGGCTCACGGAAGTGGGGGTGGTCGGGACCGTCGTGGCGTTCGCGCTGATCGCGTCGGCGGAGGCGCTGTTCAGCGCGGCCGCGGTGGACCGGCTTCATGACGGGAGGAGGACGGACTACAACCGGGAGCTGATGGCGCAGGGCGCGGGCAACGCCGTGTGCGGGGTGCTGGGCGCGCTGCCGATGACGGCGGTCGTCGTGCGGAGCGCGGCTGGGGGTGCCCCCTCCGGGGGAGTGCGGGCCGGGGCGCGGACCAAGGCGTCGCGGGTGCTGCACGGGGTGTGGCTGCTGCTGTTCACGGCCGTCGTGCCGGGGGTGCTGGGGGTCATCCCGGTCGCGGCGCTGGCCGGGCTGCTGGTGCACGCCGGGTGCAGGCTCGTGCCGGTGCGCGAGGTGCGCACGCTGTGGTCCGGGCATCGGGGGGAGGTCGTCGTGCTCGGCGTGACGGCGGTGGCGATCGTCGTGGGCAACCTGTTCGAGGGCGTGCTGGTCGGGCTGGGGCTGGCCGTCGCGAAGACGGCGTGGGAGATCAGCCATGTGCATGTGGAGACCGAGGACCGCGGGGACGCCGGGATCGTCGTGAGGGTGCTGGGCCACGCGACGTTCCTGCGGCTGCCCAAGCTGCTGGACGCGTTGGACGCGCTGCCGGCCGACCGGGAGGTGCGGCTGGAACTGGGCGGACTGCGGCATGTGGACCACGCCTGCGCGGCGGCCCTGGAGGGATGGGCCGCCGCGCGGGAGCGGCGGGCGGGGCGACAGGGGGAGGTGGCGGCCGGCAGCCCGGTGTCCTAGGGCTGGGGCCGCCGGGGGGCCGCGGCCAGGAGCAGTTCGACGTCGTAGGTCTCCTCCACGGTGCCGTCCGGGAAGGCGGCGAGGAGGAGACGGCGTTCCTCGGCGAGGAAGGCCGCCGTGCTCTCCTCGCCGTGTACCAGGAGGACCGAGTGGCTGCCGAGGTTGGCCAGGTGCACGTCGAGGGGGACGCGGCGGCTCCAGCGGACCGTCCGGTGGGCGAAGCGGAGCCTGCCGGTCGGGTCGGCGAGGGCGGAGCGTCTGCCGTCGCCGTTCTTCTCCACGACCCGGTCGACACCGAAGTGGCGCTCCAAGCGGTCCGCCTGGGCGCCGATCCACGGCACGTCCACGGCGCCGGTGTTCCACCACAGCGCCAGCGCGCCGCCCGGCCGCAGGACGCGCAGGGCCTCCGGGACCGAGCGGGCCGGGTCGGTCCAGTGCCAGGACTGGGCGTAGGTGAGGAGGTCGAGGGAGGCGGTGGCGAGGGGGAGGTGGTTGCCGTCGCCGCGCACGAGCGGGACGCCTGGGAGGGAGCGGCGGAACTGCGCCGCCATGCCGTCCCCGGGCTCGACGGCGACGACGCGGGCGCCGCGGGCGTGCAGGAGGGCGGTGGCCATGCCGGTGCCGGCGCCGATGTCCGCGACGCGGGCGCCCGCGAGGGGACGGCCGGCGAGCGTCTCGACCGCGTCGAGGAGCGCGGGCGGGTAGGAAGGGCGGTTGGCGGCGTACAGGGCCGCGGCGGCGTTGAAGGAGTGGGCTCGAGCCTGGATACGGGGTTCAGGTGGGGCCGTCATACGACCATGGTGGCGGGGGGCGGGGGCGAGCGGTAAGCCGTTGTTCCGTCGTGCGGCGAGGGGCCGGCAGGGCGGGGCTTCGTTCCGCGACACGGCGCGAGCAGCCGGTCAGACGGGAGCAGCCTTGCGCGCGGCCGACGTGCCGACCGAGCAGGAGCATCCACCCGCGTGCGGCGCAAAACCGGCCGGGCAGAGGCAGCCGCTCCGTGTGCGGCGCGAGGAGCCGGTCAGACGGGAGCAGCCTTGCGCGCGGCCGACGTGCCGACCGAGCAGGAACACCCACCCGCGTACGGCGCAAGCAGCCGGCCAGGCAGAGGCAGCCGCTCCGTGTGCGGCGCAAGCAGTCGGCCAGGCAGAGGCAGCCGCTCCGTGTGCGGCGCGAGGAGCCGGTCAGGCGGGGCGGGCTTGCGCGCGGTGGTGCGAAGGGCCGGGGTGGGGTTCAGCTGCGGCGGCGCTTCCTGGAGGGGTTGCCCGTGCGGCGGGAGGTGCGCTTCTCGTGCTGCTTCAGTGCCGCCTCGTACTCCTCGCGGTGGAGCTTCTCGCCGGGGGCCTCGGTGAGGGCGCGGAAGAAGTAGGCGAGGAGGGAGCCGACGAAGCCGATGGCCAGGAGACCGCGCAGGGACGCCTGGCGGTCGGGGTCGGGGCGCTTGGCGAAGCCGTCCCAGGTGTGACGGAAGGCGAGCGCGCTGCAGATCGTGAACATGACGACGACCAGCAGGGTCACGAAGCTGCCGATGTCGGCGATCGCCAGTCCCTGGTAGGCGAAGCGCAGGACCAGACAGGAGGCGGCGGTGGCGGCGAGCGCGCCGGCGGCCACCGCGACGCGGCGGGCGGTATAGCGGCCGTCGTGGTCCACCCAGGTGGTGCCGAAGAAGCGCAGGGGCTCGGGGCGGGGGCCGGTGGGGGTGCCCTGTGTGTCGCGGGCGCCCGGCGTGTCCCGGGAGCCCGCCGGGATGTCCGGGGTGCCGTTTTCGTCGCTCACGGGACGATTATGGCGCCGGCGTCCGGCGGGCTCCCGGGTGGGTCACCCCGCGGTCAGGCGCAGCGCGAGGCGACGTAGCCGTCGCTGCCGGTGTGGACGTAGCTGTCGGAGACGAACTCGCCGCTGCCGATGTTGTCCCAGATGTTCGACGTCCCGTACGGGCCGGTGATCGTCGTGCCCGGCGTCTGGCAGTAGATCGCGACCCTGGACCCCTCGGGCAGGACGCGGACGATGCCGTAGCCCGTGCCCGGGCCGCTGCGGACGTTCAGCCGGACGCCCGGGGCGATCGAGTAGTAGGTGACGGCCGCCGCCGCGTCGCCGCCGCCGGCCTCTTCCACGTGCTCAACAGACATGCAGAACCTCCCCCGTCGGACCCCATGACTGCCATGGGGTCACGTTCATTCCCCTCGAACACGACATGAAACACATGCGCGTTATTCGTACGCGGAGGCTAGCAAGCCGCCTCTGTCCCGTAGAAGTCATCGACTAGGCTCCGTGCGTCGCGCGCGCGGAGAACAGCACGGGGGTGGTCCATGGCGCCACAGCGCAACACCGGGGCGGGCGCGGAAGCGGAACTTCCGGAGTACGCCGGTCACTACCGGCTGGAGTCACGGCTCGGCTCGGGTGGCATGGGTGTGGTCCACCTTGCCCGGAGCACGTCCGGGATGAAGGTCGCGGTGAAGGTCGTACACGCCCAGTTCGCCCGGGATCCCGAGTTCAGGGGCCGTTTCCGGCAGGAGGTGGCGGCCGCGCGGAGAGTGAGCGGGGCGTTCACCGCGCCCGTCGTGGACGCCGACCCGGAGGCCGAACGCCCGTGGATGGCCACGCTGTTCATTCCCGGCTCGACGCTTTCCGAGCAGGTGAAGCGGAACGGGCCGCTGAGCTCGGGCGAGTTGCGGCGGCTGATGGCCGGACTCGCGGAGGCGCTGCGCGACATCCACCGGGTGGGGGTCGTGCACCGGGATCTGAAGCCGAGCAACGTGCTGCTCGCGGAGGACGGGCCGAAGGTCATCGACTTCGGCATCTCCCGGCCGAAGGACAGCGAACTGCGTACCGAGACGGGCAAGTTGATCGGGACGCCGCCGTTCATGGCGCCGGAGCAGTTCCGGCGGCCGCGGGAGGTCGGGCCGGCCGCCGACATCTTCGCGCTGGGCTCGGTCATGGTGCACGCGGCGACGGGGCGCGGGCCGTTCGACTCCGACAGCCCCTACGTCGTCGCCTACCAGGTCGTACACGACGAGCCGGACCTGACGGGCGTACCGGCGAACCTCGCGCCGCTGGTGGTGCGCTGTCTGGCCAAGGAGCCCGAGGACCGGCCGACGCCGGACGAGCTGATGCGGGAACTGCGGTCGGTGGCCGCCTCGTACGACACGCAGGCGTTCATACCGGAGCAGCGGACGGAGGCCGCCGACGGCCGGGGGTCCGCCTGTCCCGCCGGGCCGGCCGAAGGGGCGGCCGACGGGGCGGGCAGGCCGGTCGAGAAGCCCGTCCCCGGGCAGGAACCGGCCGGTGCGCCCGGTCCGGCCGAGGGGCCCGAGCGGCCCGCGCCGTCCCGTGGGAAGACGCGCGGCAGGCGGGTGGCCCTGGTGGCCGCGACGCTTGCCCTCGCCGTCGGCGGAACGCTCGCGGCGGCGCAGTTGTTCGGCGCCACGCCTTCGCCGGGGGAGGCGCGGCCCCGGACCACGACGGCCGCGTTCGACGCGTGGGAGGCCGGTTCGGTGTCCGGGGCGCAGACCGTGCCGCAGTGCTCGTACGGGGCCGGGAAGCTGCTGTGCGCCCAGTCCGGGGTGGTCTTCGCACTCGACCCGGCCGACGGCGGCCTCGCGTGGAAGCACTCCGTCCCCGACGCGCTGCCGGGCGGGCCGCCGGTGCTGGCCGGGGAGCTCGTGCAGCCGCCGTCCGACCAGGACCGGAAGCTGGAGGCGCTCGACCCGGACACGGGCGAGGTGGGCTGGCGGCGGGACATGCCCGCGCACACCGGGGTGCGCACGGCGGGCGGCACTCTGCTGTTCAGCGCGGCCGACGGGACCGTCACGGCCGTGGACGGGGCGTCGGGCCGGACGAAGTGGAGCCATGGGTTCGCCGGCCAGGGGGTGCCGTACTTCGTGTCCTTCGCGGGCGACCCGCTGGCCTACACGACGACCGCCACGGACTCGGGGACGACCCGGGTGACCGCGGTGGACCCGGACACGGGGAAGGTGCGGTGGCGCGCGCTGCTGCAGGGCACGCTGCAGGCGGTGGGCAGCCACGCGGGGGCGGTGTTCTTCCTCCCCACCGACCGTGAGTCCGGGGACACCGGCGCCGTGGTGCGCTACGACCCCGCCTCCCGGTCGGAGCGCCGCGTGGCGCTGCCCGTGGCCCGGCAGGCACCCGCGGCCGGTGCGCACGGTGACGTCGTCTACCTGATGTCCACCGGCGGGGCGCTGGAGGCGATCGACACGGCGGCCGGGAAGCGGCTGTGGAGCCTGGAGACGGCCGTGTCCCGGGGCTCGGATCCGGTGTACGCCGACGGGCATGTGTACGTGAGCGCGGCGGACGGGCGGCTGCTCGCCGTGGACGCCCGCACCGGCCGGCTCCTCGGCCAGACGAAGCCGCGCCTCGGCACGCACTCGGACCGGGTGGCGAGCACGCTGCCGCGGCCCGTCCCGGTCGACGGCCGGGTCTACGCGGCGGCTCCCGACGGCACCGTCTTCGCCGTGGACGGGCGGGATCCGTCCGGCTGGTAGTGCGCGCGGCGCGCCGATGGCACGCGAAGGGGCCGCCTCCGAGGGAGGCGGCCCCTTTGTGCACAGGGTGTGGATCAGCCGGGCGGGGCTGTGGACCGGCCCGGCAGGGTGTGGATCAGCCCAGCTTGGACACGTCCCGCACCGCGCCCTTGTCGGCGCTCGTCGCCATCGCGGCGTAGGCGCGCAGCGCGGCGGAGACCTTGCGGTCGCGGTTCGACGGGGCGTACACCCCGTCCAACGACTGCTCGCGGCGCGCGAGTTCCGCGTCGTCGACGAGCAACTCGATCGAGCGGTTCGGGATGTCGATGCGGATGCGGTCGCCGTCGCGGACGAGGGCGATCGTGCCGCCGGAGGCCGCCTCGGGCGACGCGTGCCCGATGGACAGGCCGGAGGTGCCGCCGGAGAAGCGGCCGTCGGTGATCAGCGCGCAGGTCTTGCCGAGGCCGCGGCCCTTGAGGAAGGACGTCGGGTAGAGCATCTCCTGCATGCCGGGGCCGCCCTTGGGGCCCTCGTAGCGGATGACGACGACGTCGCCGTGCGTGATCTGCTTGTTGAGGATCTTCTCGACGGCCTCCTCCTGCGACTCGCAGACGACCGCGGGGCCCTCGAAGGTCCAGATCGACTCGTCGACGCCGGCCGTCTTGACGACGCAGCCGTCGACGGCGAGGTTGCCGCGCAGGACCGCGAGGCCGCCGTCCTTGGAGTAGGCGTGCTCGGCGGAGCGGATGCAGCCGCCCTCGGCGTCCTCGTCCAGCGCCTCCCAGCGCTCGGACTGGGAGAAGGCCTCGGCGGAGCGGACGCAGCCGGGCGCCGCGTGCCAGAGCTCCACGGCCTGCGCCGACGGGGAGCCGCCGCGGACGTCCCAGGTCTTCAGCCAGTCCGCCAGGGACGGGCTGTGGACGGCGTGCACGTCCTCGTTCAGCAGGCCCGCGCGGTGCAGCTCGCCGAGGAGGGCGGGGATGCCGCCGGCGCGGTGCACGTCCTCCATGTAGTACGTGCGGTTCTTGGCGACGTTCGGCGCGACCTTCGCCAGGCAGGGGACGCGGCGGGAGACGGCGTCGATCTGCTCCAGGCCGAAGGGGACGCCCGCCTCCTGGGCGGCAGCCAGCAGGTGCAGGATCGTGTTCGTGGAGCCGCCCATCGCGATGTCCAGCGCCATCGCGTTCTCGAACGCGGCGAAGGTGGCGATGTTGCGCGGCAGGACCGTCTCGTCGTCCTGCTCGTAGTAGCGGCGGGTGATGTCCATGACCGTGCGGGCGGCGTCGACGTAGAGCTGCTTGCGCGCGGTGTGGGTGGCCAGGACCGAGCCGTTGCCGGGGAGGGAGAGGCCGATGGCCTCGGTCAGGCAGTTCATCGAGTTGGCGGTGAACATGCCGGAACAGGAGCCGCAGGTCGGACAGGCGTTCTCCTCGATGCGGAGGATGTCCTCGTCCGAGATCTTGTCGTTGACGGCGTCGGAGATCGCGTCGACCAGGTCGAGCGTGCGGACCGTGCCGTCGACGAGCGTGGCGCGGCCGGACTCCATCGGACCGCCGGAGACGAAGACCGCCGGGATGTTCAGGCGCAGGGCCGCCATGAGCATGCCCGGGGTGATCTTGTCGCAGTTGGAGATGCAGACCAGGGCGTCGGCGCAGTGCGCCTCGGCCATGTACTCGACCGAGTCCGCGATCAGGTCGCGGGAGGGGAGGCTGTACAGCATGCCGCCGTGGCCCATCGCGATGCCGTCGTCGACGGCGATCGTGTTGAACTCGCGCGGGATGCCGCCCGCCTCGCGGATCGCCTCGCTGACGATCCGGCCCACCGGCTGCAGATGCGTGTGGCCGGGGACGAACTCGGTGAAGCTGTTGGCGACCGCGATGATCGGCTTCCGGCCGATGTCCGCACCGGGTACACCGGAGGCGCGCATAAGGGCGCGGGCGCCCGCCATGTTGCGGCCGTGGGTGACTGTGCGGGACCTCAGCTCGGGCATCGTCGCTCGCTCCTTCAGACAGATAGGGCTGTTAATGAGCGTACGCCGGTCATCCAGGGGGCGGGACGAGGTGTCCGGAATACGGGATGCGTGTCTCGGCCTCAGGGGGTCGTGAGGTGTCCCTGGACGACCGGTGCCACCCGCGCGATGATCTGCTCGACGTCCGCCGACGCCAGCGGCTCCACCTTGATCACGTACCGCAGCATCGCGCACCCGACCAGCTGCGCCGCCGCCAGCTCGGCGCGCAGCTCGGCGTCCGGCAGGTCGACCCGGGCGGCGATCCGGCGCAGCAGCTGGGAGGCGATCAGACGGCGGAAGACGGCGGCCGCCGTGTCGTTGTTCACGGCCGACCGCACGATGGCGAGCAGGGGCGTACGGGTGGCGGGGTTCTCCCAGATGCCGAAGACGAACCGGGCCATCCGCTCCCCCACGCCCTCCAGCGGGCCCTCGGCGATCGCGTCCGGCGCGCTCAGCGCGGGGGCGAAGGCGACCTCGATGGCCGCCTCGAAGACCTGCTCCTTGGTGCCGAAGTAGTGGTGGACGAGCGCCGGGTCGACGCCGGCCGCCTTGGCGATGCCCCGCACGGACGTCTTGTCGTAGCCCCGCTCGGAGAACTCCTCTCGCGCGGCGGCCAGGATGCGGTCGCGGGTCCCGGCCGAGGCGGTACGGGGCGGACGGCCGCGCCGACGGGCGGTCTCGCCGGTGTCGGCCGGTTCCGTACGAGGGGGGCGGCCGCGGCGTCCTGAGGTCCCGTCGGGGTCGGTCACCGGCGGGGCACCTTCGTGGCCGAGGCCAGGTGGAGCCGGGTGAAGGCGAGGGCCTCCGCCAGGTCGGCCTCACGCTCGGCGCCGGACATGGCACGCCGGGTGTTGACCTCGATGACGACATGCCCGTCGAAGCCGCTCAGCGCGAGCCGCTCCAGCAGTTCGGCGCAGGGCTGGGCGCCGCGGCCGGGGACCAGGTGCTCGTCCTTGGCCGAACCGTTTCCGTCGGCGAGGTGGACGTGGCCGAGGCGGGCCCCCATGCGGTCGACCATGTCCAGCGTGTCGGTGCGGGCGGTGGCGGCGTGGCTGAGGTCGATCGTGAAGTGCCGGTAGTCGTCCTTCGTGACGTCCCAGTCGGGGGCGTACGCGAGCATCTCGCGGTCGCGGTAGCGCCACGGGTACATGTTCTCGACGGCGAACCGTACGTCCGTCTCGTTCGCCATCCGCCAGATCCCCTGGACGAAGTCCCGCGCGTACTGGCGCTGCCAGCGGAAGGGCGGGTGGACGACGACGGTGGTCGCGCCGAGCTTCTCGGCCGCGGCGCGCGCCCGCTGCAGCTTCACCCAGGGGTCGGTGGACCACACCCGCTGGGTGATGAGCAGGCAGGGGGCGTGCACGGCCAGGATCGGGATGCGGTGGTAGTCGCTGAGTCTGCGCAGCGCTTCGATGTCCTGGCTGACGGGGTCGTTCCAGACCATGACCTCGACGCCGTCGTAGCCGAGGCGCGCGGCGATCTCGAAGGCCGTCGCCGTCGACTCGGGGTACACGGACGCCGTCGACAGGGCGACCTTCGCATCCGGGATCCGTACGACTGGCTCTGCCATGGGGGACAGGTTACGGGGTGCGGTTGCCTGAATGCCGGGCCCCTGATCGTCGTTGTGGTGTTCGCCATAGACGGGTGCGGGGCCTTGGGGTCCTTCGTGCGGTTTCCGCGCGCCCTCGCCGGCTAGACCGTGACCATGTGATCGAGGCGCCGCAGGATCACGCCTTCCCTCAGCGCCCACGGGCAGATCTCCAGGCTCTCGACGCCGAACAGGTCCATCGCCCCCTCCGCCACCAGCGCGCCCGCGACGAGCTGGTTGGCGCGGCCCTCCGAGACGCCCGGCAGTTCCGCGCGCTGGGCGGTGGTCATGCCGGCCAGGCGGGGCACCCAGGCCTCCAGGGACTCGCGCTTGAGTTCGCGCTGGACGTAGAGGCCCTCGGTGGAGCGGGCGGCGCCGGCTATGCGGGCCAGCTGCTTGAACGTCTTCGAGGTGGCGACGACGTGGTCGGGGGCGCCGAAGCGGCTGAACTCGCCGACCGTCCGGGCGATCTGCGCGCGGACGTGCCGGCGCAGGGACCTTATGTCCTCGGGGTCGGGCGGGTCGCCGGGCAGCCAGCCCGCGGTGAGGCGGCCGGCGCCCAGCGGCAGCGACGCGGCCGCGTCGGGCTCCTCGTCGATGCCGTAGGCGATCTCCAGGGAGCCGCCGCCGATGTCCAGGACCAGCAGCTTGCCGGCCGACCAGCCGAACCAGCGGCGGGCCGCGAGGAAGGTGAGCCGGGCCTCCTCGGCGCCGGTGAGGACCTGGAGCTCGACGCCGGTCTCGGCCTGCACGCGCGCGAGGACGTCGTCGGCGTTGGTGGCCTCGCGCACGGCGGAGGTCGCGAACGGCAGCAGGTCCTCGACGCCCTTGTCCTCGGCGGCCTGGAGCGCGTCGTGGACGACCGCGATCAGTTTGTCGACACCCTCGGGGCCGATCGCCCCGGCCGGGTCGAGGAGTTGGGCGAGGCGCAGTTCGGCCTTGTGCGAGTGCGCGGGCAGCGGGCGCGCGCCGGGGTGTGCATCCACCACCAGCAGATGCACCGTGTTCGATCCCACGTCGAGGACACCGAGTCTCATGTAGGGAACGCTACTGCCAGCCAGGCCATGGGCCGTCCCCGAAGCGGGCTCCGCCGACTTACCCTGGACGGGTGCCAAAGACGAAAAAGGCGAAGACCGACAAATCCACCGGCGGTTCTTCGCGGGCGAAGCCGGTGACGGCGTCCACGCAGTCGAAGAAGGCCCTGAAGGAAGACGAGAAGGGCCTCGACTTCGCGCGCGCGTGGGTGGAGTTCCCGGATCCTGCGGACGACGAGCAGGTCTTCCGGTGCGATCTGACATGGCTGACCTCTCGCTGGAACTGCATCTTCGGCAGCGGCTGCCAGGGCATCCGCGCGGGCCGCGCGGACGACGGGTGCTGCACGCTCGGTGCCCACTTCTCCGACGAGGACGACGAGAAGCGGGTCGCCGAGCACGTGGCGCGTCTCACCCCCGACATCTGGCAGCACCACGACGAGGGACTGCGGGGCGGCTGGGTCTCGGAGGACGAGGACGGCGACCGCCAGACCCGCCCCTACCAGGGCTCCTGCATCTTCCAGAACCGTCCCGGCTTCGCCGGCGGCACGGGCTGCTCGCTGCACATCCTGGCCCTCAAGGAGGGCCGCGAGCCGCTGGAGACCAAGCCGGACGTCTGCTGGCAGCTGCCGGTGCGCCGGACGTACGACTGGATCGACCGGCCCGACGACACCCGCGTCCTGCAGGTGTCGATCGGCGAGTACGACCGCCGCGGCTGGGGCCCGGGCGGCCACGACCTGCACTGGTGGTGCACGTCGGCGACCTCGGCCCACGGCGCGGGCGAGCCCGTGTACGTGTCGTACCGGGCGGAGCTGACCGAGCTGATGGGCAAGGCCGGCTACGACCGTCTCGTCGAGCTGTGCGAGGCACGTCTGGCCTCGCAGCTCCCGTTGCTGGCACCGCATCCGGCGGATCCAATCGACTGAGCGGGCCGCGGGTCCGGTGCGGTGGCCGAGGACGTCCGCCCGTGAAGGAGCGGTGCCCGCTCGCGGCGTGCCGGGCGTCGCGGCGGGGCGCACGTCGCCTGCCATGGCGCTAGGTCGTGGGCGGGTTCTCGCCGCCGCCGTCGGCCGGGGGCGGTGCCGGGTCCTCCGGGGTGGACGGGGAGCCGCTGGGCGTGGGCTGCGGGTCGGCCGGGGGCGGCGGGTCGGCCGGGGTGGGGTCCGGGGAGGGCGGTACGGGGGGATCCGGGTCCGGGCCGGAGGACGACGGGGGCGGGTCCGTGGGGCTGCCGGGGCCGGTGCCGGGACCGGAGTTGTCGCCGGTGCCGGGAGCCGGGGCGGGTGCCGTGCCGTAGCCCTCGATGGAGATCACGGTGCCCGCCGGGGCGACCGTCACGCGCGCGTGCCAGTGTCCGGACGGCTCGCGCAGGGCGTCGACGTACACCTTGACCGTCACCGACTCGCCGGGCCGCAGGGTGCCGGCGGAGCGGCTCAGGTAGAGCCAGGAGACACCGGCGGAGGCGGACCAGCGGACGGGGCCTTCGGCGTCCCTGCCCGCGGTGAGGGTGACGAGGGTGGTGTCGCCGCTGGTGGCGGCGGTCACGGTCAGGCGGCCGGCGCTTTTCGTGCCGAGCCCCGAGACGCTGACGACCTCCACGGAGACGTCCGGTCTGGGGCCCTTGCCGAAGCCGGTGCCGGGTCTGGTGCTGGCGTTGCCCGCGTTCTCGTAGCCGTTCGCCCCCTCCCCGCCCAGGGCTGCGGGATCGTGCGCCTCACTGGCGCTGGCGGCGCGGCCGTCGGCGCCCTCGGTGGTGGGGGTGCCCCGGTAGGCGGCCCACAGGGCGAGCACCGGGGCCGCCACGACGGTGGCGACGACGGTGGTCGTGACGGCACGCGCGCGCAGGCGGTCGCGGCGGGCCGCGCGGTCCTTGGGGTCCATCGGGAAGCCCCGCCGGTCGAAGCGGGGGACGGCGGCGCCCCGCGCCCGGGGCAGATGGGTCATGGCGGCGCGCAGGGCGGGGCGGGGCGCTTCCAGGACGGGCAGCTCGGCGGGGGTGACCCCGGCCCCGGGCCAGCGGCCGGGGACGGCGCGCTCGGCGGTCCGGCGGCAGCGGGGGCAGTCGTCGACGTGCCGGACGAGCTCGCGGCGCAGGGTGGCGCTGAGGACCAGCTGGTGGTCGCCGGTGAGGCGGGCCACACCGGGGCAGCCGCCGGTCTCCACGACGGCGAGGGCAGCGCGGGTGCGCTCGACCTCGCAGGCGGCCGAGGCGAGCAGCTCGCGGGCGGCGGCCTGGTCCATGCCGAGCACGGCGGCGACCTCGTGGGCGGCGAGGTGGTGGCGTACGGCGAGTTCGAGTGCCTCACGCTGCTCGGGCGTGGTGCCGGCCGCCTCCGGCCAGGCGAGCAGGGCGAGTTCGCGCCGCCGCTCCTCCTGGACGTCGTCGGGGGCGGAGGGGTGCTCCCCGGGCTGCGCGCCGGAGCGCGGGCTCGCTTGCGCGCCGGTCCGGTCGCCGGAGTGCGGGCCCGTCTGTGCGCCGGCCCGGGTGGTCGACTGCGGGCCCGTCTGCGGGCCGGTCCGGTCGCCGGGCTGTGCGGGTGTCCGGGCGGCGGACTGCCGGCGGGCGCCGGACTGCGCACGGGTGGCGGTGCGCCCCGCCGCGTGGGTGCTCTGACGTTTCTGCTTGGCCTCGGCCAGCTTGCGCAGGCACGCCCAGCGGGCCAGCGCGTACAGCCAGGCCCTGCGCTCCCCCGCGGCGTCCGGGACGCGCTGGCCGCGCCGCTCGGCGAGCGCGAGGGCGTCCCCGAGGGCGGCGGTGGCGGCGTCGTGGTCGCACAGGACGGACAGACAGTAGGTGAACAGTCCGTCCAGGTACGGCTCGTAGCGCGCGGGCGGACGCTGCGCGAGCGTGCGCCCCGCGGCGCGGTCGCGCGCCTCCCGGTGCGCCCGGTGTGCGCCGGTCGTGCGGGTCGAGGTTTCCGGGCTGCTGCTCATCACCCGTGCGACCGTAGGCGGCCCGCGACGAGCACTTCTTGTCCCTTCAGTCCTTTTAATCCGTACGGGTGAAACGATCCCTCATAAGGGGACAGGAACGGGGGGTTCCGTGGCTCGTTCGTGAGGGGGGTGGCCGGATCGCAGGGGGTGTCCGGATTCTCCCCGGGTGTCCGAGGGCTCGCGCCGGTTTGTCCACAGGCCCCGCCCCGCTGTCGGTGGCGGCGGCTACGGTTTCCCCATGGCTGCCCGTACCAAGACCACCAAGGACCGACCGTCCTACCGCTGCACGGAGTGCGGCTGGCAGACGGCCAAGTGGCTCGGCCGCTGCCCCGAGTGCCAGGCCTGGGGCACGGTCGAGGAGTACGGCGCGCCCGCGGTCCGTACGACGACGCCGGGGCGCGTCACCACCTCCGCCGTGCCCATCGGCCAGGTCGACGGCCGGCAGGCCACGGCCCGCTCCACCGGCGTGCCCGAGCTGGACCGCGTCCTCGGCGGCGGTCTGGTGCCCGGCGCGGTGGTGCTGCTCGCGGGCGAGCCCGGCGTCGGCAAGTCGACGCTGCTGCTGGACGTGGCGGCCAAGGCGGCGAGTGACGAACACCGCACGCTGTATGTGACGGGTGAGGAGTCGGCGAGCCAGGTCCGGCTGCGCGCCGACCGCATCGGCGCCATCGACGACCACCTGTATCTGGCGGCCGAGACCGATCTGGCCGCCGTCCTCGGGCACTTGGACGCGGTGAAGCCGTCGCTGCTGATCCTCGACTCGGTGCAGACGGTGGCCTCCCCCGAGATCGACGGGGCGCCGGGCGGCATGGCCCAGGTGCGCGAGGTCGCCGGGGCCCTGATCCGCGCCTCCAAGGAGCGCGGGATGTCCACGCTGCTGGTGGGCCATGTCACGAAGGACGGCGCGATCGCGGGCCCCCGCCTGCTGGAGCACCTGGTGGACGTCGTCCTGCACTTCGAGGGCGACCGGCACGCGCGTCTGCGCCTGGTGCGCGGCGTGAAGAACCGCTACGGCGCCACCGACGAGGTCGGCTGCTTCGAACTGCACGACGAGGGCATTGTCGGACTTGCCGACCCAAGCGGACTTTTCCTGACCCGTCGTGACGAACCGGTCCCCGGTACCTGCCTGACGGTCACCCTGGAGGGCCGCCGCCCCCTGGTCGCCGAAGTCCAGGCCCTGACCGTCGACTCGCAGATCCCCTCGCCCCGCCGCACCACCTCCGGCCTGGAGACGTCCCGGGTGTCGATGATGCTCGCGGTGCTGGAGCAGCGCGGTCGCATCAGCGCGCTCGGCAAGCGGGACATCTACTCGGCGACGGTCGGCGGCGTGAAGCTCTCGGAGCCCGCGGCGGACCTGGCGATCGCCCTCGCGCTGGCCTCCGCCGCGAGTGACACCCCCCTGCCGAAGAACCTCGTCGCGATCGGCGAGGTGGGCCTCGCGGGCGAGGTCAGACGGGTCACGGGCGTCCAGCGCAGGCTCGCGGAGGCCCACCGTCTGGGCTTCACGCACGCGCTCGTACCGGGCGACCCCGGCAAGATCCCGGCCGGTATGAAGGTCCTCGAAGTCGCGGACATGGGGGACGCGCTGCGGGTCCTGCCGAGGTCCCGTCGCCGAGAGGCCCCACGGGAGGCGGAGGACCGCCGGTAGACTTTGCCCTGGTCTCGCCCGTCCGTACGAACCGAGTGCGCGAAACGGGAGCGCCTGAAGAACCTGCGACCGGAGGAGTGCAGTGGCAGCCAACGACCGGGCGGCAGCTCCCGGAAAGTCCGGTGGGAGTTCCGGCGCCGAGGGCCTGATGCGCGCCGCGCTGAGCGCGGTGGCTCCGGGCACGGCCCTGCGTGACGGCCTCGAGCGGGTTCTCCGCGGCAACACCGGCGGGCTCATCGTGCTCGGCTCCGACAAGACCGTCGAGACGATGTGCACGGGCGGATTCGTCCTGGATGTCGAGTTCACGGCCACGCGTCTGCGGGAGCTGTGCAAGCTCGACGGCGGCATCGTGGTCTCCTCCGACCTGTCGAAGATCCTGCGCGCCGGCGTCCAGCTGGTCCCGGACCCCACGATCCCCACGGAGGAGACCGGCACCCGGCACCGCACGGCGGACCGGGTCTCCAAGCAGGTCGGCTTCCCGGTCGTGTCGGTCTCCCAGTCGATGCGTCTGATCGCCCTGTACGTCGACGGCCAGCGCCGGGTCCTGGAGGACTCCGCGGCGATCCTGTCCCGCGCCAACCAGGCGCTGGCGACCCTGGAGCGCTACAAGCTCCGCCTGGACGAGGTCGCGGGAACGTTGTCAGCGCTGGAGATCGAGGACCTGGTGACGGTCCGGGACGTCTCCGCGGTGGCCCAGCGCCTGGAGATGGTGCGCCGCATCGCCACCGAAATCGCCGAGTACGTGGTCGAACTGGGCACGGACGGCCGTCTGCTGGCCCTCCAGCTCGACGAGCTGATCGCGGGTGTGGAGCCGGAGCGGGAACTGGTGGTCCGGGACTACGTCCCCGAGCCGACCGCCAAGCGCTCGCGCACGGTCGACGAGGCGCTGTACGAGCTGGACGCGCTCACCCACGCCGAGCTGCTCGAACTCTCCACGGTGGCGAAGGCGTTGGGCTACACCGGCTCCCCCGAGGCGCTCGACTCGGCGGTCTCCCCGCGCGGCTTCCGGCTGCTGGCCAAGGTCCCCCGGCTGCCCGGCGCCATCATCGACCGCCTGGTGGAGCACTTCGGCGGACTCCAGAAGCTCCTTGCCGCCAGCGTCGACGACCTCCAGACGGTGGACGGCGTGGGCGAGGCCCGGGCGCGCAGCGTCCGCGAGGGCCTGTCCCGGCTGGCGGAGTCGTCGATCCTGGAGCGGTACGTCTAGCCGATCCCGGAGCGGTACGTCTGGCCGATCCCGGAGCGGTACGTCCGGCGGTGACGCCCGGCGGCCGGCGCCGGACCGTCGGCCGGTCTCAGTCGGCCGCCAGCACGAACGACGTTTGCGCCTTCGCGAACCCCGGAGCCTTCGCCTCCACGAGGTACGTCCCCGCGGTGGCCGATCCTGCCGGAGGGGTCGCGCACTGAGGGGCGCTCGGCTTGCGGTCCCACTTCACGGTGTACGTGAAGCTGCCCCCGGCCGGCACCCGGTACAGGAGGCTGCCGGACACCTTGGGGCAGTCGGCCGACGACCAGTAGTCGTCGTCACCCTCGGCCTGAGTGATCGTCAGCACCGCGTTCTTCGGCGCGAGATCGACCTTGCAGTCGCTGCCGGAGGAGTTCTTCGCCGTGAGCTGGAAGGTGGGGGTCTCGTCGGGCGAGTAGGTGTTGCGGATGCTGCGCAAGCTCAACTTGACCACGCTGGCGGTGCAGTTGGGCAGAGTGGTGCCGGCCGGGAGGGTCGTGCTCGACCCGCTGCCGTTGGCGCCGTCGTCGATGCCGCCGCCACTCCCGCCGGAGCCGGAGCCGCCGGAGCCCGAGCCACCGTCCCCCGAACCCGTGTCCGAGCCGGAGCCCGAACCGGAGCCCGGACCGCTGGTGGCGCCCTCGCTCGACTCGTCACGTCCGCCCGGGGCTTGACTGATCGCGGGCCCCGAGCCGGACGGACCCGGCGTGATCGAGGACGCGGGATTCTTGCCGCTGGACCCCTTGGCTCCGTTGTCGCCGCCACCTCCGCCCGAGGTGACGATCCACGTGATGAGCAGCGCCAACAGGGCGATCACGGACAGCAGTACGACCCTCCGGCGCCAGTAGATGGAGGAGGGAAGCGGCCCGATCGGATTGCGCAGAGATCCCACGGCGCAAACTGTACGAGAGATCGCCGCGTTCGCTGGTCCCACCCGCCGCCCGCGGTACAACTTTTCCGGATCATCATCCCGGACTCCGGGTTCCCGCCCCTGATTTCACTCCCCGCGCACGCCCCGGCCGTTCGCGAGGTGCCCCCCGCGCCTCCGGCCGCGGGTGGGGGCGCGCGCGGGGACGACACTCCGGGGCCGCACCCCGGACGAGTGGCGGTACGCACGCGTGCCCCATCGCGCATGGCAGGATCGGAAGAGCCATGACTGCGCCCACGAAGACCCCGCACAGCAGCCCCGCCGCCGACGCCGTCCCCGGTGCGGACCTGCACTCCCCCGTCATCGACTGGTTCGAGGAGAACGCCCGCGACCTGCCCTGGCGGCGCCCCGAGGCCGGCGCGTGGGGCGTGATGGTCAGCGAGTTCATGCTCCAGCAGACGCCGGTCAGCCGCGTCCTGCCGGTCTACGAGCAGTGGCTCGCCCGCTGGCCGCGCCCCGCCGACCTGGCCGCTGAGGCGCCCGGCGAGGCCGTGCGCGCCTGGGGGCGGCTCGGCTACCCGCGCCGCGCCCTGCGGCTGCACGGAGCAGCGGTCGCCATAACGGAACGGCACGGCGGCGACGTACCGTCGGACCACGCGCAGCTGCTCGCGCTGCCCGGCATCGGCGAGTACACGGCCGCCGCCGTCGCCTCCTTCGCGTACGGGCAGCGGCACGCCGTGCTGGACACCAACGTGCGCCGGGTCTTCGCGCGGGCCGTCACCGGCGTGCAGTACCCGCCGAACGCCACCACGGCCGCCGAGCGCAGGCTGGCGCGCGCCCTGCTGCCCGAGGACGAGGGGACCGCCGCCCGCTGGGCCGCCGCGTCCATGGAGCTCGGCGCGCTCGTGTGCACGGCGAAGAACGAGACGTGTGTGCGCTGCCCCATCGCCGCGCAGTGCGCCTGGCGGCTCGCGGGCAAGCCGGAGCACGACGGACCGCCGCGCCGCGGCCAGACGTACGCCGGGACGGACCGGCAGGTGCGGGGCAAGCTGCTCGCCGTGCTGCGGGAGGCGCACGCGCCCGTGCCGCAGACGGCGCTGGACCGGGTGTGGCACGAGCCGGTGCAGCGCACGCGTGCCCTCGACGGCCTCGTCGCGGACGGTCTGGTGGAGCCGCTGCCGGACGGGCTGTACCGGCTGCCGCTGACCTGACGCACGGTCACTTCACAGACAACGCGCTCCATCACAGCCCGCGCCCAGGCTTTGTCACGGCCCCCGGCCGGACAGATCCGCCCATAAACCCATTCTTCGGCCCGCCCCTTTACCCAGAACTCATTTCCGTTACACAACCGACGGACAGCCGAGCGCTGGCCGCAGGCTGCTTCGGACAGCCCCGTGACAACACCTCCGTAGCTTCTGTTGCGTGCCCGGCGAGGGCACGACGGCGACAGACCAGAGGCACGGAACCGGCGGACGACCGCGAGCCGGAAACGGGGAAAACGGAGGGGTTGACCATGGCGCAGGGCGAGGTGCTCGAGTTCGAGGAGTACGTCCGCACCCGGCAGGACGCGCTGCTGCGCAGCGCCCGCCGGCTGGTCCCGGACCCGGTCGACGCGCAGGACCTGCTGCAGACGGCCCTGGCCCGGACGTACGGCCGTTGGGAGGGCATCGCGGACAAGCGGCTCGCGGACGCCTATCTGCGCCGGGTCATGATCAACACGCGGACCGAGTGGTGGCGGGCCCGCAAGCTGGAGGAGGTCCCCACCGAGCAGCTGCCCGACGCCTGTGTGGACGACTCCACCGAACAGCACGCGGACCGCGCCCTGCTGATGGACGCCATGAAGGTGCTCGCTCCGAAGCAGCGCAGTGTCGTGGTGCTGCGACACTGGGAGCAGATGTCCACGGAGGAGACGGCCGCCGCCCTCGGTATGTCGGCGGGAACGGTCAAGAGCACGCTGCACCGGGCGCTCGCCCGGCTCCGCGAGGAGCTGGAAGCCCGCGATCTGGACGCACGCGCGCTGGAGCGTGAGGAGCGGGAGCGTTGCGCGGCGGCCTGACCGACCCGGGTGGGCCCTTGGGCACCACCCACGGGCCGACACCGGCCCTGTCAGGGCCCACAGCGGCCCGAGGCACCTTCCAGGCGGCGATCACGGCGGTGACCGTGCTCGCCGCCCTCGGCCTTTTCGTGTCCGCGTGCGGCACCGGCGGCACCGGCGCCCGTGACGAGGGTCCCGCGCACGCCGACGCGGTGGCCGGCGCGACGACCGCGCCCTCGGCCGCGCCCACCGACACCCCCTCCCGGGTCGACGCGGTCCGGCTCGTCAAGGACGACCCCGAGGTCTCGGCGGAGGTCAAAGGCGAGCTGGAGCCCTGCGTCGGCGACGAGTACCCCATCGACGTCTCCTACGGCGACCTGACCGGCGGCCCCGCCACGGACGTCGTCGTGAACGTGCTCACCTGCGGCGACGCGGTCGGCGTCGGCTCGTACGTGTACCGGAAGAAGGACGGCCGGTACGAGAACGTGTTCAAGGCCGAGGAGCCCCCGGTCTACGCGGAAATAGACCGGGGCGACCTGGTGGTGACCAAGCAGGTGTACGCGAAGGGCGACCCCGTCTCCGACCCCTCCGGCGAGAACGTGATCACCTACCGCTGGACCACGGCGGACCGCTTCGTCAAGCAGTTCAGCATCCACAACGAGTACAGCAGCACCGGGGGCGGGGACGCGACGCCGCTGCCGAAGAGCGGCTGACCGGCGGCGGACGGGCGGCTGACCGACCGGAAGCCTGCGGCCGGCCGGGCCGGCCGGAGAAAATCTCCGGGAGCGTGAACCGATCGGGCCGCTCGTTCCGATCAATGAGTGGGCGCACCGGGAGTGAACGCGGCGGACGTCCCGCGCGTCCCCTCTAGAAGCACCCAGACATACGCACCACCGAACACGAGGACTGAGAGCACCGGGATGGCAGACCAGACCCACGTCCTGTTCGTCGAGGACGACGACGTCATCCGCGAGGCCACCCAGCTCGCCCTGGAGCGGGACGGCTTCGTGGTCACGGCGATGCCCGACGGCCTGTCCGGCCTGGACGCCTTCCGGGCGGACCGCCCCGACATCGCGCTGCTGGACGTCATGGTGCCCGGTCTCGACGGGGTGAGCCTGTGCCGGCGCATCCGGGACGAGTCCACCGTTCCCGTGATCATGCTGTCGGCGCGAGCCGACTCCATCGACGTCGTCCTGGGCCTGGAGGCCGGCGCCGACGACTATGTGACCAAACCGTTCGACGGGGCCGTGCTGGTCGCCAGGATCCGCGCCGTGCTGCGCCGCTTCGGGCACGCCGGCGGCGGGGAGCGGGGCGAGGACGCCGCCCCCGCGGGCGGTGTGCTCACCTTCGGCGACCTGGAGGTGGACACCGAGGGGATGGAGGTCCGCAGGGCCGGACAGCCGGTGGCCCTGACGCCCACCGAGATGCGGCTGCTGCTGGAGTTCTCCTCCGCTCCGGGCACGGTCCTGTCGCGGGACAAGCTGCTGGAGCGTGTGTGGGACTACGGCTGGGGCGGTGACACCCGGGTCGTGGACGTCCATGTGCAGCGGCTGCGCACGAAGATCGGCCAGGACCGCATCGAGACGGTCCGTGGCTTCGGCTACAAGTTGAAGGCCTGAGCGGGCGGGGGGTGAGGGGGATGATCCGGCACCTGGTTCCGGCCCGCGCGGAGGGCGCGGGCATCCGCACGGGGCTGCGGTGGAAGCTGAGCGCGGCGATCGCGCTGGTCGGCGCGCTGGTGGCGATCGCGCTCAGCCTGGTCGTGCACAACGCCGCCCGGGTGTCCATGCTGGACAACGCGCGTGACCTCGCGGACGAGCGCGTGCAGATCGCCCAGCGCAACTTCGAGATGACCGGGCGGCCGAACTTCCCCCAGGTCAAGATCGACGACTCCCGGCTGCCGGCGGAGGTGCGCGAGAAGGTCGCCGAGGGGCGCCGGGTGACGTTCGTGTCCGACCGCGCGGGGGGCGCGCCGGACATCTGGGCGGCCGTGCCGCTCAAGGACGGGCGGGTGATGTCCCTGCACACCGGGTTCACCGACCGGAGCACGGACATCCTCAACGACCTCGACCAGGCCCTGGTGATCGGGTCGATCGCGGTCGTCCTCGGCGGCAGCGCGCTCGGGGTGCTCATCGGCGGACAGCTCTCACGCCGGCTGCGCAAGGCGGCGGCCGCGGCCAACCAGGTCGCCAAGGGCGAGTCGGACGTGCGGGTCCGGGACGCGATGGGCGGGATCGTCCGGGACGAGACCGACGACCTGGCGAGCGCGGTGGACGCCATGGCGGACGCGCTGCAGCAGCGGCTGGAGGCCGAGCGCCGGGTCACCGCCGACATCGCGCACGAGCTGCGCACCCCGGTCACCGGGCTGCTGACCGCGGCCGAGCTCCTCCCGCCCGGCCGGCCCACCGAACTCGTCCTGGACCGCGCGAAGGCCATGCGCACGCTCGTGGAGGACGTCCTGGAGGTGGCCCGTCTGGACAGTGCCTCGGAGCGAGCGGAGCTGCAGGACATCGTGCTGGGTGAGTTCGTCGTGCGGCGGGTGGCGGCCAAGGACCCGGACGTCGAGGTGCGGGTGGTGCACGAGTCGATGGTCACGACCGACCCCCGGCGTCTGGAGCGGGTCCTGTTCAACCTCCTGGCCAACGCCGCGCGGCACGGCAAGCCGCCGATCGAGGTCACCGTGGAGGGCCGGGTCATCCGGGTGCGCGACCACGGCCCCGGGTTCCCCGAGGACCTGCTGGCCGAGGGCCCGAGCCGGTTCCGCACCGGCAGCGCGGACCGGGCGGGGCACGGCCACGGGCTCGGTCTGACCATCGCGGCGGGCCAGGCCCGCGTACTGGGCGCCCGGCTGACCTTCCGCAACGTACGGCCCGCGGGGGCGCCCGGACACATACCGGCCGAGGGCGCGGTGGCCGTTCTGTGGCTGCCGGAGCACGCGCCGACGAACACGGGAAGCTACCCGATGATGCCGTAGGCCTTCGCCCCACGCCGGTCCCTGTCATCCCGGGCCCCCGCGACGGCCGTGGCCCGCCCAGAACCGGTCGCGGCACGGGATTCGCCCACGCCGCCCACGCCGCCCATGCCGCCGGAAGACGGAACGGCCGGCCCGGGGCGCTGCCACCACGGTCGGTCCGGGGCGGGGCCACGGCCGCGGCTCCGCCCGGGACGAACCTCCGGGAGCGGACCGTAAGCGGCCCTCGACGGCGGGTCGCTGCCGGGGCCGTAAGCGGCCCTCGACGGCGGGCCGCTGCCGGGGCTCGGCGCCCGACGCGCCCCCACGCACGGCGAAAGCCCCGGTGCCGACACCCACCGGAAGCCCCCGGCAACCGCCGCTGCCACGGCAGGGGCGCCCGGCACCGGGTTGCCCAGGATCGAACGTCCAGAGGGCGGACACGGACCGCCGGGGCCTGCCACGGCAGGCCGCCGCCGAGGTCGGACGCCCGGTGCGAGTCACACGACTCCGCCCGGGACAAACGCGCGGGAACGGACCGTGAGCGGCCCTGAGGGCGGGCCGCTGCCGGGACTCGGCGCCCGACGCGCCCCCACGCACGGCGAAAGCCCCGGTGCCGACACCCACCGGAAGCCCCCGGCAACCGCCGCTGCCACGGCAGGGGCGCCCGACACCGGGTTGCCCAGGACGAACGTCCAGAGGGCGGACACGGACCGTCAGGGCCTGCCACGGCAGGCCGCCGCCGAGGTCGGACGCCCGGTGCGAGTCACACGACTCCGCCCGAGACGAACGCCCGGGAGCGGACCGCCGCGTCGACGGCGGGGTGCTGCCGGGGCTGGGCGCCCCGCCGTGTTCCCGGGCGTGGCGAAGGCCCCCGGGGCGGACACCTGCCGGGGGCCTTCGGTGACTGGCTGGGGTGGGGTCAGACGGCCTCGACGACCGGCGGGGTGACACCCGCGGCGTCCGTCGGCTCCTCGCCCGCCTTCTGGGGGCCCGCGCCCTTCAGCGGGACCTCCTTGACGAACACCGCCGCGATCAGCGCGGTGACCGCGACCACCGCGCCCAGCAGGAACGCCGAGTGGGTGCCCGCCGACACCGCGTGCTGGTAGGCCTCGCGGGCGGCCACGGGCAGCTTCGCCAGGCTGGCGGCGTCCAGCTGCGCGGACTGCTCGGTGATCTTCGAGCCCAGCGCGCCGGCCCGCTCGGCCATGACGTCCTGGACGCGGTGGTTGAACAGCGCGCCCATGATCGCGACACCGAAGGACGAGCCGAGCGTACGGAACAGGGTGGTGGAGGAGGAGGCGACGCCCATGTCCTTCATCTCCACGCTGTTCTGCGCGACCAGCATGGTGATCTGCATCAGGCAGCCCATGCCGAGGCCGACCACGGCCATGAACACGCCGGAGGTGAGGCGCGACGTTCCGGTGTCCATCGTGGAGAGCAGGTACAGGCCGATGACCATCAGGACGCTGCCGACGATCGGGAAGACCTTGTACTTGCCGGAGTTGGTGGTGATGCGGCCCGCGACCATCGAGGTCACCAGCATCGCGCCGAGCATCGGCAGGAGCAGCAGCCCCGAGTTGGTCGCGGAGGCACCCTGCACCGACTGCTGGTAGAGCGGCAGGAAGAGGGTCGCGCCGAACATCACGAAGCCGGTGACGAAGCCGATGAGGGACATCAGGGTGAAGTTGCGGCTGCGGAAGATGTGCAGCGGCACGATCGGCTCGGCGGCCCGGGTCTGCCAGAACACGAACCCGATGAGCGCGGCGACGCCGATCCCGATCAGCTCCATGATCCGCGCGGACGTCCAGGCGTACTCCGTGCCGCCCCAGGTGGTGACGAGGACGATGGCGGTGATGCCCACGGTCAGCAGCACGACACCGAGGTAGTCGATGCCCGCCTTGGCCCGCTTCTTCGGCAGGTGCAGTACGGCGCTGATCAGGGCGAGCGACACCGCGCCGAGCGGCAGGTTGATGTAGAAGGACCAGCGCCAGCCCCAGTTGTCGGTGATGGTGCCGCCGACGAGCGGGCCGCCGATCATCGCGAGCGCCATGACGCCGGCCATCATGCCCTGGTACTTGCCGCGCTCCCGGGGCGGGATCAGGTCGCCGATGATCGCCATGACGCCGACCATCAGACCGCCGGCGCCGAGGCCCTGCACGGCGCGGAAGGCGATGAGCTCGCCCATGTTCTGGGCCATGCCGCTGAGCGCGGAGCCGATCAGGAAGATCACGATCGAGGTCATGAAGGCGCCCTTGCGCCCGTACATGTCCCCGAGCTTGCCCCAGATCGGCGTGGCGGCCGCGGTCGCGAGGGTGTAGGCGGTCACGACCCAGGACAGGTGCTCCAGGCCTCCGAGGTCGCCGACGATCGTCGGCATCGCGGTACCCACGATCATGTTGTCGAGCATCGCGAGCATCATCGTGATCATCAGCGCGAGCAGGACGACCCGCACGCTCTTCGGTTGTTTCTCGGGCTTCGTCTCTACCGTCTTCGTGTCCGCCATCGTTCCCACTCCCCTGGGTACCACTGCGGGCCGCCCACTTACTTGCCGCCCGGCTAGTTCACTACACTGGGGAAAGTAGCCCCGTCACTAGCCGGTCGTCAAGTAAGTTTATGGTGTCGAACTAGCCGGGCGGCAAGTAACTTTCCAGGAGAGCTCGAGGAGTACGAGGATGGACGTCACCATGGACGGCACCAAGCAGCAGCGCCGCGGCAACACCCGCCAGCGCATCCAGGACGTCGCGCTCGAACTCTTCGCCGAGCAGGGCTACGAGAAGACCTCCCTCCGCGAGATCGCGGAGCGTCTGGAGGTCACCAAGGCGGCCCTGTACTACCACTTCAAGACGAAGGAAGACATCGTCGTCAGCATCTTCACGGATCTGACGAAGCCGATCGAAGAGCTGATCGAGTGGGGCAGGCACCAGCCGCACACCCTGGACACCAAGCGGGAGATCGTACGGCGCTACAGCGAGGCCCTCGCCGGCGCGACCCCGCTCTTCCGCTTCATGCAGGAGAACCAGGCGACGGTGCGGGAACTGCAGATCGGCGACTCCTTCAAGGACCGTATGCGCGCACTGCGGGACATCATCATCGACCCGGACGCCCCCCTCACCGACCAGGTCCGCTGCGTGAGCGCCATCTTCACGCTGCACGCCGGCATGTTCTTCCTGCAGGACCTCGACGGCGACCCCGAGGACAAGCGTGCAGCAGTCCTCGAGGTCGCCGTCGATCTCGTCACCCAGGCGCATCAGGGCGCCTGATCACCCGTCGTCGTCAGACGGTCAGGCCCTTGGCGCGCAGAAAGGCCACCGGGTCGATCGCGGAGCCGTAGTTCGCGGTCGTGCGGATCTCGAAGTGCAGGTGCGGGCCGCTGGAGTTGCCGGTGTTGCCGGACAGGGCGATGCGCTGCCCGGTCTTGACTATCTGGCCGACCTTCACGTCGACACGGGACAGGTGGGCGTACTGGGAGTACGTGCCGTTGCCGTGCTTGATGACGATGGCGTTGCCGTAGGCCGGGCCGTCACCGGCGCCGTTGCCGCCGGCCTTCACGACCGTGCCGCCGTGGGCGGCCACGACCTTGGTGCCGCTCGGCACGGCGAAGTCCTGGCCGCTGTGGGTGGACTGCCACATGGCGCCGGCCTGGTGGAAGCTGGCGGACTTGGCGTAGTGCGCCACCGGCTTGACCCAGCCGGTGGCCGAGGCGGCCTTGGCGGCGGCGGGCGCGGCGGCGGGTGCGGCGGCGGACGCCACTCCGGTTCCCAGCACGACCGAGGCGCCCACGGCGGCGGCCCCGACGGCCAGGCGGGTGCGGAGCAGGGACGTACGGGAAGAGCGGAACGTGACGCGCTTGAACATCGAAGACCTCGTGGTTCGGGGACAGAGAGACCACCCGGGGCAGGAACGCCTGCCGGGTGGGCCATCCCTTGGTAACCCCGAGGGCGATAGACCCCCAAACGTGTGACGTACGACGGAAGCTAGTACTTCACCCCGAAACAGACCACTTCTTGACAGAGCGCCCTTCATGCCCCATTTGGCGGCGTTCCATGCCGGAGGCCTCCCGCCATCCGGCAGTCGCGCAACCTATGTCCCATTTGCCTGATTTTGCGCTGCCACTATCCGCCCTAGTACCGGACAGATGACCTGTGCACCATGTCACCGACCGCCCCCCTCAGGGGACTTCGGGATGTGACGGGGGCTACTCGCCCTCCCCGCAGGCCACTTGTGACCCCGGTCACGACACGTGCACGGGTCTGTGAGCGGAGTCTCACCACCCTCTACCGTCCAGTAACCCGCAGGTTTCCCCCGGTAACCCGCTGGTTCCCCGCAGGCCATCCCCACAGATCAGCATGCCCACGACACAGGCAGGCCAGGACGCGAGAGGACCCCACATGACCAGAGGCACCTGGAAGCGCCGCACAGCCCTGACGGTGGCGGCCACGGCCGCCGTCACCGCGATGGCCGTTCCGGCCGGCGCCCAGGCGGCTACGGCCACCAGCACCTCCGCCGTCGCCTCCGCGACCGCCGCGGAGGACGTCGACTACGACACCTGGCAGACGGACTGCCAGGCCGTGATGGACACGGCCCTGCCGTACCTGAAGCAGCGCATCGCCGCCGCGAAGCCGGGCGAGAAGCAGGCGATCGTGCTCGACATCGACAACACCACGCTGGAGACCGACTTCGGCTTCAGCTACCCGCAGCCGGCCAACGAGCCCGTCCTCGAGGTCGCCGAGTACGCCCAGGAGCACGGCGTCTCGCTGTTCTTCGTCACGGCGCGCCCGGGCATCATCTACGGGTTCACCGACTACAACCTCAAGCACGTCGGATACCGCGTCTCCGGGCTCTACGTCCGCGGTCTGCTCGACCTCTTCAAGGACGTGGCCGCCTACAAGACCGCCCAGCGCGTCGACATCGAGAACAAGGGCTACACGATCATCGCGAACATCGGCAACAGCGCCACCGACCTGTCGGGCGGGCACGCCGAGAAGACGTACAAGCTGCCGGACTACGACGGGCAGCTGTCGTAGTCCTGCGGCGCGTCCCGCGAGCCGGGCATGCGAGGAGGGCCGGTGCTGGAAAGCACCGGCCCTCTTCACGTCGGCTCCAGGGCCGGGAGGCTTACGCCTCCTTGCTCAGGTTCGGTCCGGCGCCGCCGGCCGCCTGCTCGATCGGCGGGACGTCGGGCAGCGCCGACTTCTCCTCGCCGCGGAAGGTGAAGGTCTTGGTCTCGCCCTCGCCCTCGGTGTCCACGACCACGATGTGACCGGGGCGCAGCTCGCCGAAGAGGATCTTCTCCGACAGCGAGTCCTCGATCTCGCGCTGGATCGTGCGACGCAGCGGACGCGCGCCCAGCACCGGGTCGTAGCCCTTCTGGGACAGCAGCTCCTTGGCGGACTGGGAGAGCTCGATGCCCATGTCCCGGTCCTTCAGGCGCTCGTCCACCTTGCCGATCATCAGGTCGACGATCCGCAGGATGTCCTCCTGCGTCAGCTGCGGGAAGACGACCACGTCGTCGACGCGGTTGAGGAACTCGGGACGGAAGTGCTGCTTGAGCTCGTCCGACACCTTGTTCTTCATGCGCTCGTAGTTGGACTTCGTGTCACCCGAGGCCGCGAAGCCCAGGTTGAAGCCCTTGGAGATGTCCCGGGTGCCGAGGTTGGTCGTCATGATGATGACCGTGTTCTTGAAGTCCACGACCCGGCCCTGGGAGTCGGTCAGGCGACCGTCCTCCAGGATCTGCAGCAGCGAGTTGAAGATGTCCGGGTGGGCCTTCTCGACCTCGTCGAACAGGACGACGGAGAACGGCTTGCGGCGGACCTTCTCGGTCAGCTGGCCGCCCTCTTCGTAGCCCACGTATCCGGGCGGGGAACCGAAGAGACGCGAGACCGTGTGCTTCTCGCTGAACTCCGACATGTCGAGGGAGATCAGCGCGTCCTCGTCACCGAAGAGGAACTCGGCGAGCGCCTTGGACAGCTCGGTCTTACCGACACCGGACGGGCCGGCGAAGATGAACGAGCCACCCGGACGCTTCGGGTCCTTCAGACCGGCGCGCGTACGTCGGATCGCCTTCGACAGCGCCTTGACGGCGTCGTTCTGGCCGATGACCCGCTTGTGCAGCTCCTCCTCCATGCGGAGCAGGCGGCTGGACTCCTCCTCGGTCAGCTTGAAGACCGGGATGCCGGTGGCCGTGGCGAGGACCTCGGCGATCAGCTCGCCGTCGACCTCGGCGACGACGTCCATGTCGCCGGCCTTCCACTCCTTCTCCCGCTTGGCCTTGGCGGCCAGGAGCTGCTTCTCCTTGTCGCGCAGGGAGGCGGCCTTCTCGAAGTCCTGCGAGTCGATCGCGGACTCCTTGTCGCGGCGGACGCCGGCGATCTTCTCGTCGAACTCGCGCAGGTCCGGCGGAGCGGTCATCCGGCGGATGCGCATCCGGGAACCGGCCTCGTCGATCAGGTCGATCGCCTTGTCCGGCAGGAAGCGGTCCGAGATGTACCGGTCGGCCAGGGTGGCGGCCTGGACCAGCGCCTCGTCGGTGATGGAGACACGGTGGTGCGCCTCGTACCGGTCGCGCAGACCCTTGAGGATCTCGATCGTGTGCGGCAGGGACGGCTCCGCGACCTGGATGGGCTGGAAGCGGCGCTCCAGGGCCGCGTCCTTCTCCAGGTGCTTGCGGTACTCGTCCAGCGTGGTCGCACCGATGGTCTGCAGCTCACCGCGGGCCAGCATCGGCTTCAGGATCGAAGCGGCGTCGATGGCGCCCTCGGCGGCACCCGCACCGACCAGCGTGTGGAGCTCGTCGATGAACAGGATGATGTCACCGCGGGTGCGGATCTCCTTGAGCACCTTCTTCAGGCGCTCCTCGAAGTCACCGCGGTAGCGGGAGCCGGCGACCAGCGCGCCGAGGTCCAGGGTGTAGAGGTGCTTGTCCTTGAGGGTCTCGGGCACCTCGCCCTTGACGATGGCCTGGGCGAGGCCCTCGACGACGGCGGTCTTGCCGACGCCGGGCTCACCGATCAGGACCGGGTTGTTCTTGGTACGGCGGGACAGCACCTGCATGACCCGCTCGATCTCCTTCTCGCGCCCGATGACCGGGTCGAGCTTGGACTCACGAGCGGCCTGGGTGAGGTTCCGGCCGAACTGGTCGAGGACCAGGGACGTCGAGGGGGTGCCCTCGGCAGGCCCGCCGGCGGTGGCGGTCTCCTTGCCCTGGTAACCGGAGAGCAGCTGGATGACCTGCTGCCGCACCCGGTTGAGATCTGCGCCCAGCTTGACCAGGACCTGGGCGGCGACGCCCTCGCCCTCACGGATCAGGCCGAGCAGGATGTGCTCCGTGCCGATGTAGTTGTGGCCCAGCTGAAGGGCCTCGCGGAGCGACAGCTCCAGGACCTTCTTGGCACGGGGGGTGAAGGGGATGTGGCCCGAGGGAGCCTGCTGGCCCTGGCCGATGATCTCCTCCACCTGCTGGCGGACCGCCTCGAGCGAAATCCCGAGGCTCTCAAGGGCCTTGGCGGCGACACCCTCACCCTCGTGGATCAGGCCCAGGAGGATGTGCTCGGTGCCGATGTAGTTGTGGTTGAGCATCCGGGCTTCTTCCTGAGCCAGGACGACAACCCGCCGCGCGCGGTCGGTGAACCTCTCGAACATCGTTAATCGCTCCTCAGAGCGGTCAGGCAGTGGGGGGAACTTCCCCTCCCTGTCCTTCCGCAGCTTAGTCCCGCAAGCGGGGACCGCTCATTCCAACTGCCGACACCGTCGATGGCCTCCTGACCCCGAACGCCGACATCTGCTCCAACCCGATGGTGCGAGACGATGTTCCCGCAGGCCAGGTGGTTACCCTCACCATCAGTACGCCGATGGCGAACGTGAGACGCCCTTTCCTGCGTGTCGCCCCCTCCCACTAGGGATGTCTTACCCGCCGGCACGGACAGTCCATGCCGTGCACGCCTTTTCCCTCCGCTACGGGCGAACAACCTTGCGCCTCCCTGGCTCTCCGCGCGCCCCCCTTTTCGCCACTGCGCGCGGCCGGACGACCACCCAGCGTAACTCGCGGCCCTGGGGAACGGTTCTACTCGGCATGGCTGGCTCAGTGCCTCTCCCCCGGCGGCCGCTCGACGCCGCCGACCCGGACGACCGGGTCCGCGGCTGGTACGAGAACGAACTGGGGTGGCCCACGGTGCCCGGGAGACCGGTACGACTTTTGGTCGGCGAGCGCTTCGACGTCCTGGACGTGCCCGCGGAGGCGGGACGCGCGGCGCTCGGGCGGCTGGCGCCGCACTCCCCCGTGGCCGTACGGGGCGGGCGCATGCGGCTGCTGGTGGCCGCGGGCAGCGCGGAGGAGCTGCCGGGAATCCTTCAGTGGCTGGAGTGGGGCACGCTGCCCCTGGATCTCGCGGCGATCGGGCCGGGCGGCCTCATGGAGGCGCCCCTGCCCCCGCGTCCGCGGACGCCCCCGGGTCCGCGGGCGGCCCTCCACCCGGGCCCGCGAGCCCCCCTGCCGCCGGGGTCAGAGGCCGCGCCGGTCCCGGAGGACCACTGCTCCGGACCGTTGCAGGGGGCCGCCGTGTGGGTGCGGCCCCCCGTCGCGGGGTGCGAGGGTGAGGCCTCGCTGCCGGCGATGCCGGCGTTGGGGGGCGTGGGAGACGCCCCCGACCTGGTGCGGCTGGTGGACACGCTGGCGACGCACTGTCACCGTGTCCGGCTGCGGCGCTCCCGCGCTCAGCCGTTGGCCTTCTCGTAAGCCTCGCGAATGCTCGCCGGAACACGGCCACGGTCGTTGACCTCGAAACCGTTCTCCTTCGCCCATGCGCGGATCTGAGCGGTGTCCTGGCTGCTGCCGGCAGCGGCACGCGCCTTTCCGCGCCCGCCCGAAGCACGGCCTCCGGTACGACGGCCACCCTTCACATAGGGCTCGAGAAGCCCGCGCAGCTTGTCCGCATTGGCAGTCGTGAGATCGATCTCGTAGGTCTTGCCGTCCAGCGCGAACGTCACGGTCTCGTCCGCCTCGCCGCCGTCGAGGTCGTCGACAAGAAGGACCTGAACCTTCTGTGCCACCGGATTTCCTTTCATCGATAACGTGAGGGACGGGGGTCCGCGGCGTCCGCCGTTTAGCCGCGCCCTGTTATATGCAGTACTGCAGTACGTCGGAAAGCAAACCGCTTTTGCTGGGAAAACACAAACCCCTGGCGGAGACCGACGACCCGCCCCTCGCCCGGAAACGTGCGCGTTTCGGACATAGGGCACCGGGCAAGGCCGGTCCGCGGGAATGGGCGCCCACGATCACAGATGCAGAAGCATCCGGCTGTTGCCCAAGGTGTTCGGTTTCACTCGTTCGAGTCCGAGGAACTCCGCTACGCCCTCGTCATAGGAACGCATCAGCTCGGCGTAGACATCGGTGTCAACCGGCGTCTCACCGATCTCCACGAAGCCGTGCTTGCCGAAGAAGTCCACTTCGAAGGTCAGGCAGAAAACCCGGCGAACGCCGAGCCAGCGCGCGGTGTGCAGCAACTTCTCCAACAACCGGTGGCCCACGCCGGCGCCCTTCAGGCCGGGCTTCACCGCGAGAGTGCGCACTTCAGCCAGGTCTTCCCACATGACGTGGAGCGCGCCGCAGCCGACGACCTCGGCGTTGTCGTCGCGTTCGGCGACCCAGAACTCCTGGATGTCCTCGTAAAGGGTCACCGTCGCTTTGTCGAGCAGGATGCCGCCCCTGACGTAGGCGTCAAGCAGCCGGCGTACGGCGGGGACATCGCTGGTCCGGGCCCGGCGGACGGTGATGGCTTTAGCGGTGACTTCGGGGTTCTCGGCGGAGGGGCTCTCTGCGGACATGTGCGGACGCTATCGCCCGCGGCCTCCCGCCGCCGAGCCGGGGTTCTCCCCGCCACTGCCCGCAGTCGCGGCTTCGGATGTTTCCGGACCCTGGACGATGCGTACGGCGTCGCTCAGCGCCTGTCGCTGTTCGTCGCTCATCATCCCGAAGAAGGCGACGAGTGCGGCGGCGGGGTTGTCGCTCTGCGACCAGGCCTCGTTCATGAGGGCGGCGGCGTAGGCGGCGCGGGTCGAGACCGCCTCATATCGATAGGCACGGCCTTCGGCCTCGCGGCGTACCCAGCCCTTCTGATGGAGATTGTCCAAAACGGTCATCACCGTGGTGTAGGCGATGGACCGTTCCTGCTGAAGGTCTTCCAGGACTTCCCGAACGGTCACCGGGCGGTTCCACTTCCACACCCGCGTCATGACCGCGTCTTCGAGTTCTCCCAATGGGCGAGGCACTCTCAGCACAATAGTGGGAGATCCCGCCAATGGCGTGCCGGACGGGCACTTTCGATGTCAAACAGACACAAAAGGGGCGTACGGCTCCGAGGGGAGCCGTACGCCCGGGGGGTGCCGCGGGACGCGGGGTCAGGCGTCGGGGCCGGCGGAGGGCCGGCGGGCGCCCTCCGCGCGCGCGAGGGCGGCGTCGACGGCCGCGTCCTCCTTGGCCTTGTTGGCGCCCCCCTGGGTCTTCACTATCACCCTGATCAGACCGATGAAGAACGCGGCCATGACGACGGGGGGCACCAGCGCGGAGACATAGTCCATGGATCCAGGGTAGCCAGGGAGGAACGGGACGAAGGGGCGGGGTCGACCGGGGCCGCCGCGCCGCGGGAGCGGACGCCTCAGCCGGCCGCCAGCGTGCGCGGCTGCCGCTCCTCCGGCTCCGCCGGCCGCGGAGCGGGCTTGCGGCGCGGGAAGACCTCGCCCGGGGTGGGGATGGGGCGGCGCCCGGGCTCGGGGGCGGAGGGCTTCACGGGGACGGGACCGGGGCCGGGAGCGGGCGCGGCGGGCTTCTCGGCGGGTTTCTCGCGCGGTTCCTCGCGCGGATCCTCGGCGACGGCCGTGAGGGGGTCGCCGGCCTCGCTGGAACGGCCCCCGGGAAGCGCCAGGAGGCGCGTACGGGACGCCGGGACGGCCGGGGCGGCCACGGGGGCCTCGCGGTGCGCACGGCGGGCGAGACGGGCCCGTACGTCCGCTTCGGCGAGCGCCTGGCAGCGGTCCAGGAGGGCGGCGGCCGTCGGGTTGCCCCGCAGGGCGCGCAGGGCGGCGAGGTCGTCGGGGCCGGGCAGGTGCCCCTCCGCCAGGACCTCCTCCAGGAGCCTGAGGTAGCCGACCGCGGTGCCGGGGAGGGCGGCGCGGTAGCGGGCGAGGTCGGCCACCAGGAAGGCCCGCAGACGGGCGGCCTCGCGCATCGCCTCGTCGAGGGACTCGGCTAGGCGATGGCAGTCCTGGACGTCCTCGGCGCAGGCGGGACCGGGGTGGAGGGCGAGGGCGAGAGCGCGACGGAGCACACGCAGCTCCGCCGCGCCGAACGCCATGCCGCCGCGGGATCCGTATGGCGTGGGCATGCGGCGACGATACGCGCTAATCGGACAAATTCGACATAGGGGGCAGGTGTGGCGCGCCTGAAATCCGCCCCCCGGCTCCTTCCGCGGTCAGCTGCTGATCGGCGGATCAGCGGATCACATGCGGGAGACGTTGCGCTCGTAGACCAGGCGCAGGCCGATCAGGGTCAGCCAGGGCTCGTGCTCGTCGATCACCGAGGACTCGCCGAGGACCATGGGGGCCAGGCCGCCCGTCGCGATCACCGTGACGTCGTCGGGATCCTCGGCCAGCTCGCGGGCCATGCGGGTGACCACACCGTCGACCTGGCCGGCGAAGCCGTAGACGATGCCGGACTGCATGGCCTCGACCGTGTTCTTGCCGATCACGCTGCGCGGGCGGGCCACCTCGATCTTGCGGAGCTGGGCCGCCTTGACGCCCAGGGCCTCCACCGAGATCTCGATGCCGGGCGCGATCACGCCGCCGACGTACTCGCCCCGCGCGCTCACCGCGTCGAACGTCGTCGCCGTGCCGAAGTCCACGACGATCGCCGGGCCGCCGTAGAGCTCGTTCGCGGCGACCGCGTTGATGATGCGGTCGGCGCCGACCTCCTTGGGGTTGTCGAAGAGAATCGGCACACCGGTCTTCACGCCCGGTTCGACGAGGACGGCGGGCACGTCGCCGTAGTAGCGGCGGGTCACCTCGCGCAGTTCGTGCAGCACCGAGGGGACCGTCGCGCAGATCGCGATGCCGTCGATGCCGTCGCCCAGCTCCACGCCGAGCAGCGGGTGCATGCCCATCAGGCCCTGCAGCAGCACCGCGAGCTCGTCGGCCGTACGGCGGGCGTCGGTCGAGATCCGCCAGTGCTCGACGATGTCCTCACCGTCGAACAGGCCGAGCACGGTGTGCGTGTTCCCCACGTCGATCGTCAGCAGCATGGCCGGCACCCGCTCCCTACTCCGCGTCCCGCAGATCCAGGCCGATGTCCAGGATCGGCGAGGAGTGGGTCAGGGCTCCCACGGCCAGGAAGTCGACGCCGGTGTCGGCGTACGCCTTGGCGTTCTCGAGCGTGAGCCGGCCCGAGGCCTCCAGCAGGGCGCGCCCGCCGACGATGCCCACCGCCTCCGCGCACTCGCCCGGCGTGAAGTTGTCGAGCAGGATCAGGTCGGCGCCCGCGTCCACGACCTCGCGCAGCTGGTGCAGGGTGTCGACCTCGACCTCGATCGGCACGTCCGGGAAGGCCTCGCGCACGGCGTTGAAGGCCTGGGCCACACCGCCCGCCGCGACCACGTGGTTGTCCTTGACCAGCGCCGCGTCCGACAGGGACATGCGGTGGTTGACGCCGCCTCCGCACCGGACCGCGAACTTCTCCAGGGAGCGCAGGCCCGGGGTGGTCTTGCGGGTGTCCCGCACGCGTGCCTTCGTGCCGTCCAGGGCGTCGGCCCACGCGCGCGTGGCGGTCGCGATCCCGGAGAGGCGGCACAGCAGGTTGAGCGCGCTGCGCTCGGCGGTCAGCAGGTCACGCGTGCGCGTGGTCACCGACAGCAGCTTCTGCCCGGCCTCCACCCGGTCCCCGTCCTCCACGTGCCGCTCGACCTCGAACTCGTCGGTGCAGACGACCGAGACGACCGCCTCGGCGATCCTGAGGCCCGCGACGACGCCCGCCTCGCGCGCGGTGAAGTCGGCGGTGGCCACCGCCTCCTCGGGGATGGTCGCGACCGTCGTCACGTCCACGCCGTTGTCCAGGTCCTCCTGGATGGCGACGTTGGCGATGTCCTCGACCTCGACGGGGTCGAGCCCGGCGTCGGCCAGGAGCTGGGCGAGCGCGGGGTCGAGACCGCACTCCAGGTAGTCCTCGCCGGTGAGGTCGCCGTCGGCGCCACAGGCACAGCCGTCGCCGCAGCCGCCACTGGAGGCGAGGGGAAGGTCGGGGGTGCTCACGTCTGTCACTGCTCCTGCTGGTGCTGCCGGGTAGGGGGGAAGTCTGCGGTATCGGTGGTGTGTACGGCGAGCGTCCGGTCGGGATTCAGCCGTACGACGATGTGGCGGCGCCACGTCGTGTCGTCGCGATCGGCGTGGTCCTCGCGCCAGTGGCAGCCGCGGGTCTCCTCGCGCCGCCGGGCCGCCGCGACCAGGACGCGGGCCACGCACAGGAGGTTGGTGGCCTCCCAGGTGTCGACGCCGGGCTCGGCGGTCTTGCCGTTCTCGTCGAGGGCGTCGCGGGCCTCGGCGTGCAGCCGCTGGATCTGGTCGGCGGCCTTGTGCAGGGACTCGGCGGAGCGCAGCACGCCGGCGCCCTCCGTCATGATCCGCTGGATCGCGAACCGGGCCTCGGCGCCGAGGAGCGGGTGGGCGGGCCTGTCCGGCTGCTCCACCGGGGCGGGCACCCGCGCGCGCAGGCCGTCGTCCGCGTGACCGGCTGCGATGTCGGCGGCGATCCGCTCGGCGTAGACCAGACCCTCCAGAAGGGAGTTGGACGCGAGCCGGTTCGCGCCGTGCACGCCGGTGCAGGCGACCTCGCCGCACGCGTACAGGCCCGGGACGGTCGTACGGCCCCGGGAGTCGGTGCGCACCCCGCCGGAGGCGTAGTGGGCCGCCGGGGCTATCGGGATGGGTTCGTGGACGGGGTCGATGCCGTGGGCGCGGCAGGCGGCCAGGATCGTCGGGAAGCGGTGTTCCCACATCTCGGCGCCGAAGTGGCGGGCGTCGAGGAACATGTGCTCGGCGTCCTGCTCCTGCATGCGCCGCATGATGCCCTTGGCGACGATGTCCCGGGGCGCCAGCTCGGCCAGCTCGTGCTGCCCGACCATGAAGCGCACGCCGTCCGCGTCGACCAGGTGGGCGCCCTCGCCGCGCACGGCCTCGGAGACCAGCGGCTGCTGGCCCTCCGCGTCCGGGCCGAGGAACAGCACGGTCGGGTGGAACTGCACGAATTCGAGGTCGCTGACCTCCGCGCCCGCCCGCAGCGCGAGCGCCACGCCGTCGCCCGTCGACACCGACGGGTTGGTGGTGGCCGAGAAGACCTGGCCCATGCCGCCCGTCGCGAGGACGACCGCCGGGGCGTGCACGGCGCCCACGCCGTCGTGCTGGCCCTCGCCCATGACGTGCAGGCTGACGCCCGCCGTCCGGGCGTCCGCGTCCGTGAGCAGGTCCAGGACGAGCGCGTTCTCGATCATCCGGATGCCCCGCGCGCGTGCCGCCTCCACGAGCGCGCGGGAGATCTCCGCGCCGGTCGCGTCGCCGCCCGCGTGGGCGATACGGCGCCGGTGGTGGCCGCCCTCGCGGGTGAGCTCCAGACCGCCCTCGGAGGACTCGTCGAAGTGCGCCCCGGTCTCGATCAGCCGCCGCACCGCGTCGGGGCCCTCGGTGACGAGGATCCGGACGGCGTCCTCGTCGCACAGGCCCGCGCCCGCCACCAGCGTGTCGTCCAGGTGCTGTTCGGGGGTGTCGCCCTCGCCGAGGGCCGCGGCGATGCCGCCCTGCGCCCAGCGGGTGGAGCCGTCGTCGAGCCGGGCCTTGGTGACGACGACGGTGTTCAGTCCCGCCGCCTCGCAGCGCAGGGCCGCGGTCAGACCGGCCACGCCGGAGCCGACGACCACGACGTCCGCGTCGATGCTCCACCCGGGCGCGGGCGCGTGCAGTCGTATGCCTGTGCTGGTCACGAGGCGGCTCCGAAGGTGAGGGGGAGGTTGTCGATCAGCCGGGTCGTCCCGACCCGGGCGGCGACGGCGAGGACGGCCTCGCCGGTGAAGTCGTCCTCGAGGTCCGTGATCTCCGTGAAGTCCGACGGGTCGACGAGCGCGAGGTAGTCCAGTTCCAGCGGCGGGTCGAACCGGGCGGCCTCGTCCAGGACCAGGCGGGCGGCCGCGCGGACGGCGGCCGGGTTGCCTGGGGCGGCCTGGGCGACGGCGTGCGCGTCGGCCGCCGCGCGGGACTCCCCCAGCGCGCTGAGCGCCTCGGCGCGCGCCTGCGTGGCGGGCACCTCGCGCGCGCGTGCCCGCAGCGCCTCCTGGGCGGCGTGCCGGTCGCGGCCGGCGAACAGGGCCGCCGAGAGCGCGAGCGCGGTGCGGCGCTCCTGGGGGGACAGGTAGCGGTTGCGGCTGGACAGGGCCAGGCCGTCGGCCTCGCGGACGGTCGGGACGCCGACGATCTCGATGCCGAAGTTCAGGTCGCGGACCATACGGCGGATCAGCGCGAGCTGCTGGGCGTCCTTCTGGCCGTACAGCGCCACGTCGGGCCGGGTGAGGTGGAGCAGCTTGGCGACGACCGTGAGGACGCCGTCGAAGTGGCCGGGGCGCGAGGCGCCTTCCAGGCGCTCGCCCATCGGGCCGGCGCTGACGCGGACCTGGGGCTCGCCGCCGGGGTAGACCTCGTCGGCGGACGGCGCGAACACCACGTCGGCGCCCGCCTCCCCGGCGACCTTGAGGTCGGCGTCCAGGGTGCGCGGGTAGCGGTCGAGGTCCTCGCCCTCGCCGAACTGCAGCGGGTTGACGAAGACCGTGACGACGACCTCGCCGTCCGGTCCGGCGAGGTCGCGGGCGGTGCGCACGAGGGTGGCGTGGCCCTCGTGCAGGGCGCCCATCGTCATCACGACGGCCCGGCGGCCGGCACGCGCGCGTGCCCGCAGTTCGGCGGCGGTGCGCAGGAGGGTGGTGGTCATCCGGCGTCTCCTTCGGTGCCGTGGGTGCCGGGGGCGCCGTCGGGCCGGCCCGCGAGGACGACGAGGAGGTCCTCGGCGAGTTCGGGCTTGAGCAGTCCGTGGGCGAGCGCGCGGTCGGCGGTCGCCCGGGCCATCGCCAGGTACCCGGCGACGGTCTGCGGGGCGTGCCGGCGCAGCTCGGCGACGTGCGCGGCGACGGTGCCGGCGTCCCCGCGCGCGACGGGGCCGGTGAGCGCTGCGTCGCCGGAGCGCAGCGCGTTGTCGAGGGCGGCGCCGAGGAGCGGGCCGAGCATCCGGTCGGGGGCCTCGACGCCGGCCGCGCGCAGCAGCTCCATGGACTGGGCGACCAGCGTGACCAGGTGGTTGGCGCCCAGGGCGAGGGCCGCGTGGTAGAGCGGGCGGTTCTCCTCGGCGATCCACTCCGGTTCGCCGCCCATCTCGATGACGAGGGCCTCGGCGGCCAGCCGGAGTTCGTCGGGCGCGGTGACGCCGAAGGAGCAGCCGGCCAGCCGCTGCACGTCCACCGGCGTCCCGGTGAACGTCATCGCCGGGTGCAGGGCCAGCGGCAGCGCGCCCGCGCGCAGGGCCGGGTCGAGGACCTTCGCGCCGTAGCGCCCGGAGGTGTGCACGAGGAGCTGGCCGGGCCGCACGGCGCCGGTGTCGGCCAGGCCCTGGACCAGTCCGGGCAGGGCGTCGTCGGGGACGGTGAGCAGCACCAGGTCGGCCCGCTCCAGGACCTCGGCGGGCGGCACCAGCGGCACGTCGGGCAGCATCTGCGCGGCCCGCCGCCGGGACGCGTCGGAGACACCGGAGACGGCCACCGGGCGGTGTCCGGCGAGCTGGAGGGACGCGGCCAGGGCGGGTCCCACGCGGCCGGCGCCGACGACGCCGACGGTGAGCCGCGCGGGGCGGTCCTGGGGATCTGGTTGTTGAAATGCACTCACGCGAGGGCGGCCTTCCCGTTCCAGTCCGCGCGGGGTACCGGACGATTTCTCGTCATGTTAACGCGATTGGAGTTCGGGACGGCCGGGTCGGCGCCCGGCGAGCGCTGCGGCGTCAGCCGGTGAGGGCCCGGATCGTGGGGGTCCGGTAGAGGTCGCGCAGCGGCAGGGACGGCAGTCCGCGGGCCCGCAGGGCGGCGCTGACACGGACGGCGAACAGGGAGTTTCCGCCGAGCTCGAAGAAGTCGTCGTCGAGGCCGACGGGCGTGCCGAGGACCGTCTCCCAGATCTCCCGCAGGGCCTCGGCGAGACCCGAATCACCTTCGCCCGCCGGTGCGGAAGGTGCCGTTCCGGGCCGCGGGGACGCCGTCGTCGAGCGGAGCGGGGCCGGGAGCCGGGCCGGGTCGAGCTTGCCGTTGGTCGTCAGCGGGAGGGCGTCGAGGGGCGTGACCGTGGCCGGGACCATGTGCTCGGGCAGGATGCCGGCGGCGCGCTTGCGGATGCCCTGCGGGTCGGCGGCCGAGCCGCCGTCGGCCGGGACGACGTAGGCGTCCAGCCGGGCCGTGGCCGGGTCGGCGGGGTCGTCGCGGCGCACCACGACGGCCGCGGCGGCGACGACCGGGTCCTCCAGCAGCACGGCACGGATCTCGTCGAGCTCGATACGGAAGCCCCGGATCTTGACCTGGCTGTCGATCCGGCCAAGATGCTCCAACCGCCCGTCGGCCCGCAACCGCCCCAGGTCACCACTGCGGTAGAGACGCGCGGACGGGGCGGGGACGGACGGGGCGGGGGCGTCCGAGCCGGGAGAATGCGTGCCGGGGGCGGGCGCCGGGGCGTGCGCGCCGGGAGCATTCGAGGCGGGGGCGGGCGTGCCGGGGGCGGACGGGCCCCCGGCATCCGGGGTGTGAGCGGGCGCGCCGGGGGCGTATGCGACGGGGGCGCCCGGGATGGTGGCGGACGGACCCGGAGTGTCCGAGGCGCCGGAGGACTGGCCGGGGGCATCCGGAAGGAGAGCGGCCGAGGCGGCGGCGGACAGCCCCGGGGCGTCCGCGGCAGGGGCAGCCGCGCCGGAAGCGGACAGACCCAGAACATCCGCGGCAGGGGCAGCCGCGCCGGAAGCGGACAGACCCAGAACATCCGCGGCAGGGGCAGCCGCGCCGGAAGCGGACAGACCCGGGGCGTCCGGGGTGGGGGCGGAATGGCCGCGGGTGTCCAGGGCGAGGGTGTGGGGGTCGGGCAGGAAGCGTTCGGCTGTCAGGTCGGGGCGGTTGAGGTAGCCGGCGGCGACGCCCGCGCCGCCTACGCGGATCTCGCCCGTGACGCCCGGGGGCACGAGGCGGCCGCGGTCGTCGGTGACGTACAGGTGCCAGCCCGGCAGGGCGGGGCCCACGGAGCGGGAGCCGGCCAGGGCGAGTTCCCGTGTGACCGTCTGGGCGGTGACGTGCACGGTCGTCTCGGTGATGCCGAACATGTTGACCATGCGGCAGGTGTTCTCGGGGTGGACGTCGAACCAGGGCAGCAGCATGCGGCTGTCCAGCGGTTCGCCGCCGAACACCACGAGCCGGACCGGCAGCCGGGCGTGGTCGGTCCGCAGGAGTTGCGAGAAGGCGGACGGCGTCTGGCTGAGCACGGTGACGTGCCGGGCGAGGAGCAGGTCGCGGAAGTCGTCCGGGTCGCGGCTGACGAAGTACGGCACGACGACGAGCCGCCCGCCGGTCAGCAGGCAGCCCCAGATCTCCCACACCGAGAAGTCGAAGGCGGCCGAGTGGAAGAGGGTCCAGGTGTCGTCGGGGCCGAGCCCGTACTCGTCCCGGGTGGCGTCGATCAGGGCGACGACGTTGCGGTGCGGGACGGTCACGCCCTTGGGGCGGCCCGTGGAACCGGAGGTGTAGATGACGTACGCCGGGTCGTCGGGGACCACGTCGAGAGCGCCGGGGTCGCCCTCCGCCTCGGCGAGTCGATCAGGGGTCACCAGCGTGGCCCCGCCCTCGCGCGGGAACTCGGCGAGACGGGTGACGACCACGCGCAGCCCGGCGTCCGAGACGGTGTGGGCGAGCCGGTCGGTGGGGTACGCCGGGTCGGTCGGGACGTAGGCCGCGCCCGCCCGGACCACGCCGAGCAGGGTGACGACGAGTTCCGCCGTCCGCTCCAGGCAGACCCCGACGCGGTCGCCGCGGCGCACGCCGAGGGCCCGCAGCCCGGCGGCGACCCGGGCGGAACGCTCGTCCAGTTCCCGGTAGCTGAGCTCCGTCCCGCCGTCGCAGACGGCCACGGCGTCGGGCGTGGCGGCCGCCACGCGCGCGAACACCCGGGGCAGGGTGTCCGGTTCGGACACCAGGGCGGCGCCGGGCCGCCCGAGCCGCGCCACGCGGGCCCGTTCACCGGCGTCGAGCAGGTCCACGTCGGCGACGACCGTCTCCCCCGCGAGCGCCGACTGCCGGTACACCTCGCCGAAGTGCCGGGTGAACCCCTCGGCGATCGCCAGCGAGACATGGGTGGTCCGGAAGAAGCAGGTGAGGCGGGTGCCGCCGTCGGGGAGGGGGGAGAAGACGAAGGTGAGCGGGAAGGGCGGCGCGAGGCAGGGGAGCCGCTCGCCCGGGCCGAAGTCCTCCGGCTCGTCGAGGATCCCCGCGACCACACCGCGTTCCACCCGCGCCGGTTGCGCCGCGGCCAGGTCCCGGAGGGCGGCCGACTCGGGGACGGCGTACTCCCACGCCTCCCCGCGGTCGGTCCCGACCGTCGCCGACCCCGTCGAGCCGTGGCCGTCGTAGCGGGTGAGGGTCAGCGCGAGGGCGGGGAGGCGGAGGGACACGGGCGTGGCGGCGTACGGGACGCCAAGGTCGAGCCGGCAGGTGCCGAGCGCGGCGGCGGAGGGGTCGCCGTCGCCCCACTCCGGGGCGGGGGCCGCGGGCGGCAGGGGGGCGCGGGGCGCGGCGGGGGCCGGGCAGGGGGACGGCGGGCGCTCGCCCGTCAGCACCTCCGCCAGGTGGCGCAGGCCCGCCCCGTCCAGTCGGTCCCGGTGCGCCACGAGGACCAGGTCCGCGGTGCCGTCGGCGTACCGCAGCAGGACGCACCGCACGTCCCGGGAGACCGAGCGGTGCAGTTCGGCCTCGCGGCGGCGTACGGCGAGCGGCGCGGCCGGTGCGGCCGGGACGTCGTCCGCCCACAGCCGCCACGGGCCCGCCGCGGCCAGCCGGTCCTGCAGTTGTCGTACGCCGGTCCCGGTCACCGGGACGCGGACCGCATGGCACTGTGCACCCGGCACGGGTGTCCTCCCCTGTCCTGTTCCTGTGCTGTCGCTGTGCTGATCCCCGCGGTGCCGCTCAGCGGGCCGAGAAGCCGCCGTCCACCGTGAGGGTCGTGCCCGTCACCTGCCGGGCGTCGTCCGACAGCAGGTAGACCACGGCCGCCGCCACGTCCTCCGGCTCGATCAGCGCGTTCATCGGCTGCGCGGCCACGAACTCCTCCTCGTGCTCGCTCACCGGCACGTCGAGGGCGCGCGCGATCTCGGCGAGCATCCGGCCCTCGGCGGCCGGGTCGTCGCGTACCGAGCCGGGGCAGACGGCGTTGACCCGCACCTTGCGGGGGGCGTAGTCGAGCGCCGCGGCCTTGGTGAGCCCGATCAGGCCGTGCTTGGCGGCGACGTACCCGGCGAAGTGCCGGTAGCCGACCAGGCCCGCCGTGGAGGCGATGTTGACGATGCTGCCCGAGCGGCGGGCGCTCATCGCCTTGCCGACGGTCCGGATCATCCGCCACGCCCCGGAGAGGTCGACGTCGATCATCAGCGCCCACTCCTCCTCGCCGATCTCGTGGGCGGGACGGCCCGAGGGCGCCGCGATACCCGCGTTGTTGACCACGCCGTCGATCGCCCCGAACCGGTCCTCGGCGAGCGCCACGGCCTCCTCCACGGAACGCAGGTCGCGCACGTCGCAGCGGGCCGTGAGCACCGCCGCACCGGCCTTGCGGCACAGCGCGGCGGTGTGTTCCAGCTGGCCCGCTGTGCCCAGCGGATACGGCACCCCGGGCAGGTCGCCGCAGAGGTCGAGCAGCGCCAGGTCGGCGCCCTCGGCGGCGCAGGCCACCGCCGTGGCCCGGCCGAGACCCCGGGACGCCCCGGTGACGACGACGGTCTTCCCGGTCAGGCGCATGGCGCGCTCCCCCATCTCTGCTACTTGACGTCGGCGGCGATGACGTCGATCAGCCCCGCCGCCGACTCGGTCAGGTACATGTGGCCGCCGGGCAGTTCCACGGACGTGAAGCCGGCGCCCGCGACCTTCGCCCAGGCCTCCGCCTCGTCACGGCTGACCAGCTCGTCGTCGCTGCCGCGCAGCACGGTGAGCGGGGCGGGCAGCGGCAGGTCGGTGGAGGGCGCGTAGTTCTCGTGCATCTCCACATCGGCGCGCAGCGTCGGCAGGATCAGCTCACGCATCTCCGGGTCGTCGAGCGCCTCGTGGGTGTAGCCGGCGAACTCGTTGACACGGGCGAGGAACGCGTCGTCGGGCAGGCCCGTCGCGCGGCGGGTGCGCTGTTCGGCGGGCTGCGGGGAGCCGCTGACGAAGAGGCGTACGAGGGTGGTGCCGCCCGGCTCGGCGGCCAGCCGGTGCGCCAGTTCGTAGGCGAGGACGGCGCCCAGGCTGTGCCCGAACAGGGCGATCCGGCGCGGCAGTCCCGGGTCGTCGGCGAGCGTGGAGCGCAGGTCGGCGAGGAGTCCGTCGGTCGCCGTACGGGCGTCGGTGTACGGGTCCTCGTCGATCCGGCGCTCCCGGCCGGGGAGCTGGAGCGGCAGGACCGTCAGCCGCTCGCCGGCGACGCGCTGCCAGGGGCGGAAGAAGGAGGCGCCGGCGCCGGCGAAGGGCAGGCAGACCAGGGTGGTGGCGGTCATCTCAGTGGGCCCCTTCCGGGTGGTCGGCGGCCAGCCGGGCGGTGTAGCGCACCGGGAGGCTCTTCAGGCCCCGGCTGGTGGAGTTGTCGAAGACCCACTCCAGCTCGTCGTGCGGGACGGCGAGTTCGAGTCCCCTCAGGCGGCGCAGCAGGGTCGGGAAGGCGACCGAGCCCTCGACGCGGGAGAGCGGGGCGCCGACGCAGAAGTGCGCGCCGTGACCGAAGGCGAAGTGGCGGTTGTTGCCGCGGGTGATGTCGAGGCGGTCGGGGTCCTCGAAGGCCTCCGGGTCGCGGTTGGCGGAGTCCATGAGGATGTGGACGAACCCCTCGCGGGGTATGGGGCAGCCGCCGAGTTCCATCTCCTCGGTGGCCACGCGCAGGGTGCCGCGGTAGACGGGCGGCTCGAAGCGCAGGAACTCCTCGACCGCCGACTCCACCAGCTCCGGCTTGGACCGCAGGAGTTCCAGCTGGTCCGGGAAGGCGAACAGGGCCTGGAAGCCGTTGCCGATGAGGTTCGCGGTGGTCTTGTGGCCGGCGATGATCAGCAGGACGAGGGTGGAGACGAGCTCGTCGTTGGTGAAGACGTCCTCCTCGTCGGCGGCCCGCAGCAGGATGGAGACCAGGTCGTCGCCGAGACCCTCGGCGCGGCGCCGGTCGAGCAGCCCGACGAGGTACTGCTCGATGCTGTCGCTGGCCACCTTCAGCTGCCGGTTGGACTCCTCGTCCGCGAAGGGGGCACCGCTCAGCCAGTAGCCCCAGGCGTGCAGATCGGGGCGGTCCTCGATGGGGACGCCGAGGAACTCGCAGATGACCCGCATCGGCAGGGTGAACGCGAACTCCATCAGGTCGATCTCGCCCGACTCGGGCAGCCCGTCGATGAGTTCGTCGGTGATCTCCTGGATGCGGGGCCGCAGCACGGCCATCCGGCGCGGCACGAAGGCGCGGCTGACCAGGCGGCGCAGCCGGGTGTGCTCGGGCGCGTCCGCGGTGATCATGTTGCGGATGAGGACCGGGCTGCTGTCCTTGAGCAGGTCGCGGAACCAGCCGGGCGCGTTGTCGACGGACTTGGACAGCCGCGGGTCGCCGAACGCCTTGAGGGCGGTCTCGTACTCGGAGACCACGTAGGCGTCGCCGCCGGGCGGGTAGTTGATGGGGTGCACGGGGCAACCGGTGGCCCGCAGCCGGGCGTTGGCGGCGTGGGTGGCGCCGGGTGCCGGGTCGGGGTCGGTGAAGAACTCCGGCGGCAGCCGGTCACCGCTGCCCGTGGCTGCCGCGAGCTTCGCGACGGCGGGGTCGGTGTCGTCCGCGGGAGCGGCGCCGGCCGCCGGCTGGGCCGGGAGGGTGGCGGCGGCGGTCTCGGGGGCGGAGGTCGGCCGTGTGGTGTCGGCGGGCATCACGTCTCCTTGGAGGTCGGGGAGGTCGGGGAGTCCGGGTCCCCGGCCGGGTCCGCCGTGGTGACGGCGTACTCCTCCGGCGGGGCGAGCTTGCGGATGCGGGGGCTGAGCGTGGGCAGGGCGGCGAGGCCCGAGACGATGCCCATGGCCGTGAACACCCAGGTGGATCCGGCCAGGTCGAAGAGGGTGCCGACGCCGAACACGCCGAGCGGGGCGGCCACCATCGACATGAACATCACGGCACCGAGGACGCGGCCCTGCGTCCGGTCCGGCGCCATGGCCGCCAGGTAGGCGAGGAACAGGGCGCTGGTGATCGGCCCGCGCAGGAACACGCAGGCGACGATGATGCCGAGCGGGACGAGCCCGGAGACGGTGGCCAGCAGCACGGCGGCGACCGGCCCGATCCAGGCGGCCGTCAGGAACACCACCGGCGGCGGCACCCGCTTGATGATGGGGCTCGCGAGGAGCGAGCCGACCACTCCGCCGATGCCGGCGATGGACAGCAGCAGACCGGTGAAGGTGGACGAGGCGCCCCGGCTCTCGGCGGTCGCGATCAGCGCCAGGAAGACCCCGGTGTGGGTGAACGCCATGTTCGAGCCCATGATCCAGACGATCAGCAGCCGCAGGACGGGCTGCCGGGCCAGGAAGCGGAAGCCCTCGGCGGCGTTGCGCTTCTCGCCGGGCGCCGCGTTCTCCACCTTCAGCGGCTTGCGGATGAACAGCAGCAGCGCGGAGGAGGCGAGGAACGCGAGGGCCGCCGTGAGGAACGGGAAGGCGCGCGCGACGGCGAACAGCGCGCCGCCGGCCGGAGGTCCGCCCATGGTGGCCGCGAAGTAGCGGACCTGGTTCTGGGCGGTGGCCTGGGTCAGCTGCGAGGGCGGCACCAGCTGCTTGATGACGGCGAGGCCGGTGGGGTTGGAGATGCCGAGGCAGGCGGCCGACCCGACGGCCACCGCGAAGATGACGGCCGGGTGGGTGTGCCCGGTGGACACGAGCAGCGCCAGCAGTCCGAGCAGGACGACGCGCACCATGTTGCAGGCGATCAGCAGCAGCCGGCGGTCGACCCGGTCGGCGAGGGTGCCGCCGGGGATCGACATCAGGCTCGCGGTGATCAGCTGCGCGGAGCCGACGGCACCGGCGTAGAAGGCGGAGCCGCCGGTGGCGAGGATCAGCAGGGGGTACGCGACCTCGGCGGTCTCCTTGGCCAGCGCGGCGAACGCCTCACTGGTCCACAGCGCCTGGAAGTCGGCGTTGCGCAGGAGGGGTCTGGGCTCCTCCTGCCGGGTCTGCGCCTCTTCCTGGGTGATCGCGTCAGCCATGGTCGCTCCGTTTCTCGCCGGACAACTGCTCCCCCGGGTCGAGCACGCCGAGGAGCCCGCGGGCCAGCGGCGCCGCGTGGGGGGCGGCGAGCATCGACCAGTGGTCGCCGGGGACCGGCTCGACCCGCAGTCCGCCGCCGTACAGGCCGTCCAGCCGGGCCCGCAGCCGGTCCGCGCCGCCGGGGGGGAGGCCCTCGGCCGCCTTGAACAGGACCGCTCGGCAGGGCAGCGGGCGCGGCCGGTAGCGCAGCAGGCCCGCCTGCCGGGCCGCGAACCGCCGCCGCAGCACCGGGTCCGTGCGCAGCCGCCGTGCGAGCGGGCCGACGCCGAGCAGGGCCTCGGCCTGGTGGCGCAGGCCCGCGCGGAGGAACTCGGGGGCGAGGCCGACGGGCAGACCGGCGGTGTCGGGCACGAAACCGTCCAGGCAGACGAGCAGATCGACGTGTTCGCCGCGCCGGATCAGCAGCCGGGCGAGCTCATGGGCGACGACGGCGCCGTAGGACCAGCCGCCGAGCGTGTAGGGGCCCTCGGGCTGGGCCCGCAGCAGGGTCGCGAGGTGGGCGGCGGCGAGGGCGCCGACCGTGCGCGGGGTGCCCCGGGGGTCGTCGGTGTCCTCCAGGCCGAGCACCGGCCTGCCGCTGCCGGCGACGGCCAGCTCACCGGCGAGTTCCCGGTAGGGCAGGGCGTTGCCGACGGCGTCGCTGACGAGGAACAGCGGGCGCTGTCCCGGCCGCCCCTCGGCGAGGGTGGCCACGCCGGGCACCGACGGCGTCACGGCGCCGGCGGCGACCGCGGCCACGAGCTCTCCGAAGAGGGGCCGGCGGGAGAAGTCGGTGACGGACAGCGCGTGGCCGGTGCGTTCCCTGACCGCGGACATCAGGGTGACGGCCATCAGGGACTCGCCGCCCAGGGCGAAGAAGTCGTCGTCGTCGCGGACGGCGGCCACCCCGAGGGTGCGGCACCACACCTCTTCGAGCACCGCCCGTGTGCCGCCTCGCGCGGGAAGGGCCCGGGGCGCGGCCGACGCGCCCGGCGCGGGCGCACGCGCCGGGCGCCGCTCGCCGCGCGGGTCCTCGCCCTGGAAGCGGTAGCCGGGCAGCGAGCAGCGGGGCGCCCCGGGCCCGGCGGGCTCCAGTACGTCCCCGAGCGCGCGGTCGGCGCCCAGTTCCCACAGCGTGCCGAGCGCCGCCAGCAGGGCGTCGTCGGCGGGCTCGTCCGGGCGGCCGGTCAGCCGTACGGCGGTGAACGCGGTGGCGTCCCAGCCGGGGCTGCGGCGCAGTCCGCCGAGCATCGAGCTGCCGGGGCCGAGTTCGACGTACGTCGTGCAGCCCGAGGCGAGCAGGGTCTCCATGGCGCGGGCCAGCAGCACGGGGCTGCGGAGCTGGGTGGCCCAGTAGCCGGGCTCGGCCACCCGGGCCGGGTCGGCCCAGTCGCCGGTGGAGTTGGAGATCAGTGGCAGCCGGGGCGGGCGGGCGGGCACCGACGACAGGTACGCACGCACCGCCTCGGCTGCCGGTTCCATGGCCTTCGAATGGAAGGCGCGCCGGGTGTGCACCGGCGTGAGGGGCAGGCCCGCAAGCGCGTCGCCCGCCAGAAGGTCTTCGACGGCCCGCTCGGGGCCGGACAGGACGACGGAGCCGGCGCCTTCGACGGCGACGGTGACCTCGCCGCCGGCGGGGAGCCGGGCGGCGATCTCGCGGGCGTCGCCGGTGACGCTCACCATGCGGCCGGGCTCGGTGTCCCACATGGCCCGTGCCCGGCGGAACACCAGGTCGGCGGCGTCCTGGGGCGACCAGACGCCGGCGAGGGCGGCGGCCGCGTACTCGCCGACGCTGTTGCCGAGGAGGGCGGCGGGCCGTATGCCCCACTCCCTGAGCTGGCTGCCGAAGGCGTGGCCGAGGGCGAACAGGGCGAGCTGCTGGTGCACGGTGTCGGCGAACCAGTCGTCCGGCGTGCCGTCCCCGGGGTAATCCTCGACGACGGGCGTCAGATCGATGCCGTGCTCGTCGAGCACGTGCTTGCGCAGCGCGTCGAACGCCGCCCGGAATCCGGGGAGCGCGCGATGCGCGGCCGCGCCGGCGGCGTGCCGCAGGGTGCCCTGGCCGGGGAGGACGAACGCGACCTTGCCGAGCTTGCGCGGCTTGGCACCGGCGTCCCGGGCGGCCTCCCGCTCGGCGACCCCGCGCAGCAGCCGCACCGCCTGCCCGGCATCCCGCGCCACGACGACCGCCCGATGCCGATACACCCGCCGCCCGGCAAGAGTGCGGCCCACCTCGGCGAGGGAGGGTACGGACGTACCGAGAGCGCCGGGGGCCTCGGCAAGGGCGGGCCCAGACGCGCCGACAGCATCGGCCGCATCGGCAAGCACAGACCCAGACCCGCCGACAACACCGGCCGCATCGGCAAGCACAGACCCAGACCCGCCGACAACACCGGCCGCATCG
>NZ_JBIAZE010000006.1:0-414329 GCF_042898825.1 Streptomyces sp. NPDC000345 | reverse complement strand
CGGCAAGCACAGACCCAGACCCGCCGACAACACCGGCCGCATCGGCAAGCACAGACCCAGACCCGCCGACAACACCGGCCGCATCGGCAAGCACAGACCCAGACCCGCCGACAACACCGGCCGCATCGGCAAGCACAGACCCAGACCCGCCGACAACACCGGCCGCATCGGCAAGCACAGACCCAGACCCGCCGACAACACCGGCCGCATCGGCAAGCACAGACCCAGACCCGCCGACAACACCGGGGGCCTCGGCAAGGGCGGGCCCGTCCCCCGCGTCAGCACCGGAAGCCTCGGTGGGAGACGGCGCGCTCCGGGTGACGGCAGCGGAGGCCTCGGCGACGGACGAAGCGCTCTCCACGACGGCTTCGGAGACCCCGGCGAGAGACGGGCCGCTCTCCACAGCGGCGCCGGAGACCCCGGCACGAGACGCGCTCTCGGCGACGGCGCCGGAGACCTCGGCGGAGGGGTCCGCAGGGGGCGTGGGGGGTGCGGTGAGGCGGGTGGCCAGGGCCGCGGCCATCTCGCCGAGGGCGTGTGGTGCGGCCGCGGAGAGCAGCAGGGGGCGTGGTCCGGCGCGGTCCGGGAGCGGGGCGCGGCGGGGGGCGGACTCCAGGACGACGTGGGCGTTGGTGCCGCCCACCCCGAAGGAGCTGACGGCGGCGACGCGGGCGCCGTCGCCCCGGCGGGGTTCCCACGGCTCGCCCCGCCGCACGATCCGGAACGGCGTGGCGTCCAGTTCGAGCAGCGGGTTCGGCCTGGTGTAGTGGGCGGTGGGCACCAGCCGGCCGTGCTCCAGCATGAGCGCGGTCTTGATCAGCCCGGCGACGCCGGACGCGGCACCGGTGTGTCCGATGTTCCCCTTCACGGCGCCGAGCGCGCACCGCGCCCGGCCCGCCCCGGCGCTCCCGAAGACGTCGGCGAGGGCCTGCACCTCCACCGGGTCGCCGAGCCGGGTGGCCGTGCCGTGCGCCTCGACGTAGTCGATGTCGGCCGGGTCCACCCCCGCCACTGCCTGCGCGGCGCGGACCACCTCGCTCTGCCCGGCAGGGGACGGCGCGGTGAACGCCATCTTGTCGGAGCCGTCGTTGTTGACCGCGGTACCGGTGATCACGGCGGCGATCCGGTCGCCGTCACGCAGCGCGTCCGCGAGCCGCTTGAGGACCACCACGGCGACGCCCTCACTGGGCACGGTGCCCGCCGCGTCCTCGTCGAAGGGCCGGCAGCGGCCGTCGGGCGAGAGGATGCCGCCGGGCTCGTACAGATAGCCCCACTCCCCGTCGGGCATCACGGTGACGCCCCCGGCGAGGGCCGCGTCGCACTCGCCGCCGACGAGGGCGCGGACGGCGAGATGGGTGGCGGTCAGCGAGGTGGAGCAGGCGGTCTGCACGGTGAGCGCGGGGCCGCGCAGGCCCAGCTTGTAGGCGGTGCGGGTGGCGAGGAAGTCCTTCTCCCGGCCGATGTAGCGGGCGAGTTCGCCCAGCTCGGGGTCGATGTGCTCGCCCACCCGGTCGGCGCCCGCGTACACCCCGATCCGGCCCCGGAAGCGGGTCGGGTCGAGCCCCGCGTCGTCGAACGCGGTGACCGCGGCCTCCAGGAACACCCGCTGCTGCGGGTCGGTCGCGGCGGCCTCGGCCCGGCTGTAGGAGAAGTAGGCGTGGTCGAAGCGGCGGGACCCGGCGATCACGCCCATCGCCGGGACGAAGTTCTCCCGGCGGACGTAGCCGGGGTCGGCGCCCCGGGCGATCAGCCGTTCGAGGTCGAAGCGGCTGATGCCGTCGGCGCCGGCCGTCAGAGCCGCCCAGTACCGGTCCACGTCGTCGGCTCCGGGCAGCCGGCAGGCCATGCCCACCACGGCCACGGCGCCGGCCCCGCGCTCCACCGCGTTCGGCACGGTCACACCCCCAGGTCCAGGTAGAGATGGTCGAGGCCGACGTACGAGAGGTTGGGTCCCCACACCGCCGCCTCGTCCGTGAGCCGCGCGCCCGGGAAGCGGGCGGCGAACCGGCGCAGCAGCACGGCCGCCTCCAGACGGGCGAGGGGCGCGCCGACGCAGTAGTGCGGGCCGAACCCGAAGACGAGGTGCTGTTCCGGACCGCCGGCCCCGGCCGTCGCCCCGGTGACGGGACAGCCCGCGGCCGGCACGTCCGGCGCGTCGGCGTCGTCGAGGAGCCCTTCCCCCGTGAGGCTGACGAGGACCAGGTCGCCCTCCTTCATCCGCTCCCCGGCGATCTCCTGGTCGTACGCGACGACCCGCCCCAGGTGCCGCAGCGGCGGCCGGCGCTGCAGCACGCGTTCCACGAACGCCTCCGCCGCGCCGGGCCGGCCCTCGCGCACCGCGTCCCAGACGGCCGGCTCGCCCAGGACGTCCATGACGGTGGACGCGAGCAGCGAGGACGTCGTCTCCAGGCCCCCGAAGAGGTTCATGGCCCAGGTCGCGGTGGTGCGCGCCCGGTCCTCGGGGGTCTCCTGCGGGAAGGCCTTCGGTGCGGTGGCCCGGGACAGCGCCTCGGTCATCTCGGTCATCGTGCGGTGGGCCGCCCGGGCGTAGTCGCGGCGGTACATCGCGCCGATGAACAGCGACAGGGTGCGCGCCCAGCGGTGCAGCACCTCGGGCGGTTCGGTGACGCCGACGACGTGGGCCATCACCTTGCCGGAGATCCCGTCGGCGACGGCCGGCACGACGTCGTGCGGCGCGGTCGCGGCCAGCGCGTCCAGGCACTCGTCGGTGATCTCCTCGACGCGCGGCGCGAGGGAACGCACGTACGACGCTGACATCACGCGCTGCACCGGGCGGCGCAGTGCCGTGTGCTCGGGGGCGTCGGCCTGCACGAACCACAGCCGCAGGAACTCGGTGAGCTCCCGGTACTCCTCGCGGGCGGGCTCGGACATGTAGAGCTGGAAGGAGCGCTCGAACGTCCCGGATGTGAAGCCGGGGTGGTTGAGGACCTGCCGGGCGAGCCGCGGATCGGCGACCACCCAGCATTCGAGGCCCTCGTCCCACGCGAGCGGGGGCGTACCGTTCACGCGCCGCCGGCCTCCTTCTCCACGAGCGCCCGCAGGCCGGCCGGGGTCGGTGAGAGCAGGAAGTCGCGCAGCCGGACGGTCACCCCGAGGTGCTCCTTGACCTTGCGCATGAGGCGCACCGCGCCGAGGGAGTTGCCGCCGACCATGAAGAAGTCGGTGTCGGCGTCGATGGCCCCGGCCCCCTCGGAGCCCTCGGTGACCTCGGCGAACAGCTCGGCGATGCGCGCGGTCACGGCCGCGCCGGGGTCCGCCGCGGCCCGCTTCGCCTGTCCGGCGGGGACGGCGGAGGCGGCGAGGGCGCGCCGGTCGACCTTGCCGTTGGCGGTGACCGGGATGCCGTCCACGATCGTCCACAGGGTGGGGACCATGTAGGAGGGCAGCTTCTGCTGGAGCAGCGCCCGCAGCTCGGTGGCGGCGAGGGCCGCGCCCGGCGCCGGCACGACGGCGGCGATCAGCCGCTTGTCGGCGCTGTCCCCCTCGGTGACCAGCACGACGGCGTCCTGCACGGCGGGGTGGCCGGTCAGCACGTCGCCGATGGCGCTCAGCTCGACCCGGTAGCCGCGCAGTTTGACCTGGTCGTCGGCGCGGCCGAGGAAGGTCAGCCGGCCCCGGGAGTCGAGGCGTACGACGTCTCCGGTGCGGTAGAGCCGCTCGGGCACGTCGGGTGAGAACACGCCGAAGGAGCGGGCCGTCTCGTCCGGGTTGCCGAGGTAGCCGTCGGCGAGTCCGGCGCCCGCCGCGTACAGCTCGCCGACCGCGCCGGGCGCCAGCAGCCTGCGGCGCGCGTCGAGGACGTACACGCGCGTGCCGGGCACGGGCCGGCCGATGGGCAGCGGGCCGTCGATCTCGTCGGGCGAGGAGACCGAATGGGTGGTGGTGAAGGTGGTGTTCTCGGTGGGGCCGTAGCCGTTGGTCAGGACGAGGCCGGGGTGGCGGGCCAGCACACGCGCGGCGTGCTCGTGGGGCACCACGTCCCCGCCGGTCAGCAGTTGCTTCATGCCGCCGAGCGAGTCGGGTGCGAACTCCTCCACGAGCCGGAACAGGCCGGCGGTGAGCCAGCCCACCGTGATCCCGTGCTCGCGCAGGAACGCGCCGAGTTCGGTGGGCGAGGCGAGGCCCGCCGGGTGCACCTCCAGAGTCGTTCCGGTGAGCAGCGCGCCCCACACCTCCAGGGTGGAGGCGTCGAAGGCCAGCGGCGACAGGCGCAGCATCCGCTCGCCCGGGCCCAGGCGCACGAACCCGGCCTCGTGCACGAGCCGGATCACGGCCCGGTGCGGCACGGCGACGCCCTTGGGCTCACCGGTGGACCCGGAGGTGAAGGCGACGTAGGCGAGCCGGGCGGGGTCCTCGGGAGCGAAGCCGTCGGCCGCGCCCTCGGCGGCAGCACCGTCCTCGTCCCGGGCCTGGCCGTCCGGGCCGCGGCGGTCCCCCTCGGCGGCGCCGGCCCCGGCCCCGGCGGGGCGCCACGTCGGCTCCCACACGGCGACCGGTGCGGTGCCGAGGGCGCGGAAGCGGGCGGCGGTCTCCCCGCCGACCGGTCCGACGAGGGCGGCCGACGGCTCGGCGCGGGCCACGATCCTCGCCAGATGGGCTTCCGTGGCGCTCGGTTCGACGCCGACGTAGGCGGCGCCCGCCCACAGCACGCCCAGCACCGCGACGGCCTCGGCGACCGAGCGCTCGACGCCGACCAGCACGCGGTCGCCGGGGCGGACCCCGGCGGCGCGCAGCAGCCGCGCCTGTTCCCGTGCCGCGTCGGCCAGTTCGGCGTACGTCAGGTGCGCCGACCCGTCGCGTACGGCGACGGCGTCCGGGGTGCGGGCGGCGGCCGCGCGGAACAGCGCGTCGAGGGAGGTGTCGGGGAACTCGCGGCGGGTGTCGTTGAGTTCGGCGAGCCGGGCGCGGCCCGCGTCGGACATGCAGCGCACGTCCTCCAGGCGGGACGCGTCCGTGCCGGCCAGTTCCGCGACGCCGGCGAGGAAGTCGGCGACGAAGGCACGGGTCTCGGCCTCGGTCCACACGGCGGTGGCGTACTCGACGTGGCCCGCGTAGGACGGGTCGGAGTGCCCGATGAGCATCGTCAGGTCGAACTGCGAGCCGCCGCCGTGTCCTTCCTCGACCCGCAGGCGTGCGGTGCCCGCGTCGAGGGTCTGCGGCACCAGCTGGTCGTGCATGCCGAAGCAGACCTGGACCAGGGGGTGGCAGCCGAGGCTGCGTTCGACGCCGAGCCGGGAGACCAGTTCCTCGAAGGGCAGGTCGCCCGCGTCGATGCTCCGCCCGAGCGAGGCGTGCACGGAGCGCAGGTAGGCGGCGGGGCTCGCCTCGTCGTCGATGTCGACACGGACCGGTACGAGGTTGCCGGCGACGGCGATCAGCCGCTCCAGCTCGCTGCTCTGGCGGCCGAGCAGCGGCACGCCGACGAGCAGGCTCCGGGCCCCGGTGCGGCGGCCGAGGGCGAGGCCGAAGGCGCCGAGCAGGAAGGCGTACGGGGTGATGCCGAGGGTGCGGGCCCGCTCGGTGAGGGCGGCGGACACCTCGGGGCCGAGGTCGAGGCCGGTGCGCTCGCCCGTGGCGTCCTGGAGGGCGGGGCGCTGCCGGTCGGCGGGGAGTTCCAGGGTGGTGGGCGCCCCGTCGAGGTGGGCCTTCCAGAACGCGGCCTGGGTGTCCCACACACCGCTCGCGCGCAGGGCTTCCTGGCGGGCGGCCAGCACCTGCACGGGAGGCGCGGTGCCGTCGTCCGGTTCGGGGCCGGTGCCGGTGAGGGCGGCGTGCCGGGCGAACAGCTCGCGCAGCAGCAGTCCGACCGCCCAGCCGTCGAGCACCATGTGGTGCGCGGCCAGGACGACGGCGTCGCGGCCGGCGGGGTGCGAGAAGTGCAGCAGCCGCCAGGCGGGCGCGGCCGACAGGTCGAACGGCCGCCGGCCCTGCTCGCGACCCTCGCGGCGCACGAACTCCTCGAAGTCCTCGGCCGGCCCCTCGTGCGCGATCTCCGTCAGCTGCGGGGTGTGCGCGGCCAGCACCTCCCGTACGACGTCGTCCTCGCCGTCGCGCACGCTCTCCCGGAAGACGGTGCGCAGCCCCTCGTGGCGGGCGGCGGTCTCGGCGAGCGCCTTGGCGAGGGCGCCGCGGTCGATCCGGCCGCCGTCCTCGGCGTGGGCGGTGAAGACGAGGTTGTACGGGGAGCCGCCGGCCACCCGCTCGATGAGCCACATGCCGCGCTGGGCGGGCGACAGGGCGGTGTCGTCGCCGGGACCGGTTTCCCCGGCGGCCCCGGGTGCCTCTTCGACCCGCGCCCCGGCGAGCACCTCGGCGAGCGGCCGGCCGCCGAGGAGTTCGAGCACGGGGATGCGCAGGCCGAGCTGCTCCTGGGCCTGGGCGGCCAGGCGCATGGCCCGCAGCGAGTCCCCGCCGAGGGAGAGGAACGTCTCCGTGGCGAAGCTCTCCGGGTCCACCCCGTCGCCGAGGACGGAGACGGCCAGCGCTTCGCGGGTCGGCGTCATCAGACGGCCTCGGCGGGCTTCGCGAGGAGCTCGGCCTGGCCGCTGACGGTGGCGGAGCGGAACAGGTCGATGGTGCGCAGGGTCCGCCCGGAGGCCTGGCTGAGGCGCTCCACCAGGACGACGAGGAGCAGCGAGTCGCCGCCGGCCTCGAAGAAGCTGACATCGTCGTCGAAGTCGTCGGCGGTGTCCTCGAGGCCGAGGACCTCGCACCATATGGACCGCACGAGTCCGATCCGCTCCTCGGGGTCGTCCAGGTTGATCGTCTCGACGGGCTGTTCCAGCACGGGTTCCTCCGGTGAGGTGGCAAGGTCGGCGGCGCTGCGCCGCAGATCCGTCAGGAAGGCGGACACGGCGGAGTGGTCGGTGACGTCCGTCGGGTGGTCGAGGGACAGCTCCAGCTGCCGGCCCTCGGCGGTGTCGGCGATCCGGACGAACGCCGCGAGGTCGTACTTGACGTAGAGGGGGTCGAGCGGACGCAGCCGGCCCGTGACGCCGGGGGCGAGGACGGGGGTGTGCGGCGCGTCGTCGAGGTTGAGCAGGACCGGGGTGAGGGGCGGCCAGATCCGGGTCCGGTCGGGGTTGAGCCGTGCGGCGAGCGCGTCCAGTGGCACGTCGGCGTCCATGAACGCCTCCATGGCACCGATGCGGGCGTTGCCCAGCAGTTCCCGCCAGCTGGTGTCCGGTTCCAGGGAGACCCGCAGCACCACGGTGGTGATGAACATGCCGATCACCTCGCCGGCGTCCGGATGGTCGCGGCCCGGCCAGGCGAAGGCGATGAGGAAGTCGCGCTGTCCGCTGCCGCGGGCCAGCGTGCCGGCGAGCAGGGCGACGCCGAGCATGAACGTCGTACAGCCCTCCTCGGAGGCGACCGCCAGGGCCTTCGCGGTGCGTTCCGCGTCGAGCCGGGTGGTGACGGTGGCGCCGAGCCGGGCGGCCTCCAGGTCGTCGCCGGCACCGCGCTGGAAGGGCAGCGGTACGTCGAGGGGGGCGCCGCTCAGCCGCTCGACGACCTCGTCGACCTGGGCGGCCACCTCCTCGGGCGGGCGGTCGGCGACGACGGAGGCGGGATGCGGCGGGTCGCTCAGCTCCGGCCGGGTGCCGGCCAGCCGGGCCCGGTAGACGGCGAAGATCTCCTCCAGGAGCATCGTGCGCGACAGTCCGTCGACCACGATGTGGTGCGAGACGAGGACCAGCAGGGTGCGCCGGGCGTCGAGCCGGACGACGACGGCCCGGGCGGGCGCGTCGACGGCGAGGTCGAACGGGGTGCTGCACAGCGTGCGGACGTAGGCGTCGACCTCGGCCTCGGACAGCCCCTCGGCCTCGGCGTCGCGCAGCAGGGCCTCGCCGGGCTCGCCGTCGGTGCTGTACTCGACCCTGCGGCGCTTGAGGTCGAAGCGGAACCGGGCCCGTAAGGACGGGTGCCGGGCGATGGTGAGCCGGGCGGCCTCGACGAGCTGTCCGTGGTCCACCTCGCCGGTGAACTCGACGACGGACGGGACGAGCTGGGTGGGTCTCTGCAGTTCGTCACGGTCGAGGACCCACAGGCCCTGCTGCATGCGGGTGGCCGGGTACCAAACGGACAACACGAGAGATTCCCCCGAAACTCATGTGAACAATGGAACCGCTTACCGGAACCACGAATAACACGTGGTAAAACGTTGTACGAACCAGCGGAAAGCAAAAAAGGCGTTTCCGTCAAGGCAGGACGGCGATCGCCGGTGAATGGCTGAATGACCGTAGGCGGGGCCCGATGAACATGTCAAGGGTTTCCCTGGCCTGGCGTGTTGCACACCTCGGACCTGCCGGTCAGACCACGCGCGGTGCTTTTTGGCCACCTGACCAAAACAATTCCAGCCATCGGAACGTGTCTGATTCATTACGCTCTCGCGAAGCCTGCAATCGGTTGGTCAAATAATTAAGCTTCACCGGACATCCTTCGTGTACGTTGTCCCGCGGCATCCCTACCGGACGAAAGGACAACCCCTTGCGAGTCCATGACGCCGCCCTACCCGGCGCAGCGATTTCCGGATGCCCCGTGCACCAGGGGGCGACGGCCGATCTCGTCGACCCCTGGCTGTACAGCGGCGGCGACGCACACGCCGTATGGCGGTGGATGCGGGCCCAGGAGACCCTGACGCGCCAGGACGTCGACGAGAAGCGCGGGTTCTGGAACATCGTCGGGTTCGACGACGCCGAGCGCGTCCTGCGCGACACCGAGACCTTCACCTCGGAACGCGGCACGATGCTCGACCTCCTCGGCACCGACGACCCGGCCGGCGGCAAGCAGCTCGCCGTCACCGACCCGCCGCGCCACACCGAGATGCAGACGCGCCTGAAGAAGGCCCTCGCGGTGAAGGCCGTCGAGCGGCAGAAGGACATGATCAGACCCCTGGTCGTCGACCTGATCACCCCGCTCGGCGACGGCGGCACGTTCGACTTCGCCGAGGCCATGCTGGCCATGCCGATGTCCGTGACCGGCACCATGATGGGCCTGCCCCGGGCGGACTGGCCCTGGCTGAGCCGACTGACGACCATCTGCATCGCCGCGGACGACCCCGAGTACCAGGACCCGGGCGGCAAGGCCGCCACCCTGGAGCGCGCCCACCGCGACCTGTTCGCCTACTTCCAGGACCTGATGCGCTTCCGCCGCCGCAACATCGGCGACGACCTGCTGAGCGTGCTGATCTCCACCGAGTTCGAGGGCCGGCACATGGACCCCGGCGAGATCGTCGCGAACTGCTACAGCCTGCTCCTCGGCGCGAACGTCACCACCCCGCACTCCCCCAACTACGTGATGGCGGAGTTCATCGACAAGGGCGTGCTCGAGGACTGGGCGGCACACCCGGAGATCAACACCTCGGCCACCGAGGAGGCGCTGCGCTGGGCCTCGCCCGTCAACCACTTCCTGCGCTACGCCACCCGGGACGTGGAGGTCAGGAACACCAAGATCAGCGCGGGTGACGCGGTGGTCGTCTGGCTCGGCTCCGCCAACCGCGACGACGCCGTCTTCCCCGACGCGGGGACCTTCGACATCCGCCGCAAGCCCAACAAGCACATCGCCTTCGGCATCGGCCCGCACTACTGCATCGGGCACAGCGTGGCCCGGGTGACCCTGCGCATCCTCTTCGAGGAACTCCTCACCCGGTTCGAGGACTTCCGGCCCGCGGGCAAGCCGGAACGCCTCGCCTCGAACTTCGTCTCCGGCTGGAAGCACGTGCCGATCACCGCCCGCGTGCGGTCCGGCGCGGGCCGGGCGGGGTGACGGGGATGGCCGTGAGCGCGCCCGCCACCCCGTGGCTGCGCCGCTTCCACCCCGCCGCACCGGGCGCGGTACGGCTGTTCGTCTTCCCGCACGCCGGCGGCAACGCCTCGTTCTTCCACCCCTTCTCGGCACGGCTCGCGCCACGGGCCGAGGTGCTGGTCGTGCAGTACCCGGGGCGTCAGGAGCGGTTCCACGAGCCCTGCGTCGAGGACCTGCACGAGCTGGCCGACACCGTCGCCGCCGAGCTCGCCGAGTGGGCCGGGGAGGGGCCGTTCGCCCTGTTCGGCCACAGCATGGGAGCCACGCTCGCGTTCGAGGTGGGCAGCCGGCTGCACACCGCCGGGGTCCGCCCGAGCGCCCTCTTCGTGTCCGGGCGGCGCGCGCCCTCGGTGCCCGCGCCCGGCTCGGTGCACCTGGCCAGCGACGAGAAGCTGATCGCCGACATGAAGCTCCTGGGCGGCACGGACAGCCGGATGCTGGACAACCCCGAACTGCTCGCGGCGATCCTGCCCGCGGTGCGCAGCGACTACGTGGCCACGGAGACCTACCGCTACCGGGGCGCGCCCCCGCTCGACTGTCCCGTGACCGCGTTCATCGGGGACGCCGATCCGCGCGTCGACGCCCCCATGGCCCGCGCCTGGGCCACGCACACCACCGAGGGGTTCGCGCTCCACGAGTACGAGGGCGGCCACTTCTTTCTCGTACCGCATCTCGATGCCATGGTGGAGATCGTCGCCACCGCCCTGGACCCGGCCGGCGACCGCCAACTGTTCACCGGGAATTAACGATTCCGGTTTTCGCAGCAAAGTCTCCAAGCCCGACCCGAAGCCATGAAGAGGACTCTCATGAAATACCGCGTCATCGGCAGCGATCCGGCCACCCGCCGTGAGGTGAGTGTCCTGAGCCTGGGCTCCATGCTCTTCGGGACGGTGACCGACGAAGCGACCTCCTTCGCCATTCTCGACCGTTTCGTCGAGGCGGGCGGCACGTTCATCGACACGTCCAACAACTACGCGTTCTGGGTCAATGGAACGCAGGGCGGGGAAAGCGAGGAACTGCTCGGCCGCTGGATCCGCAGCCGGGGCATCGGCGACGAGATCACCATCGCGACGAAACTCGGCGCCCGGCCGAACGCGCCGGCGACCGGTTTCAGCCTTGACGTCGAGGGACTTTCGGCCAAATCCATCCGGGAATCCGCCGAGCGCAGCAGGGAACGCCTCGGCATCGAGCGCATCCACCTGCTGTACGCGCACATCATGGACGAGAAGACGCCCCTGGAGGAGACCGTCACCGGCTTCGCCGAGGTCGTCGCCGACGGCGTCGCCGGCCTGCTCGGCGCGAGCAACCACTGGGCCTGGCGGATCGAGGCCGCCCGCAACCTCGCCAGGGCCGCCGGACTGCCCGGCTACGAGGTCCTCCAGCACCACCACAGCTACCTGCGCCAGCGCGCCGACATCCCCAGCCTGCGCTCGCCCGACGGCAACCAGGGCCTGGTCAGCGCGGACCTGCTCAGCTACGTCCGCGCCAACCCCTCCCTCACCCAGGTCGCCTACTCGCCGCTGCTGTCCGGCGCGTACGTGCGCGACGACAAGCCGCTGGGCCCGGGCTTCGAGCACGCGGGCACGCCCGCCCGGCTCCAGGCCGTCCGCGAGGTGGCCGAAGAGACCGGCGCGAGCGTCAACCAGGTCGTGCTGTCCTGGCTGATGGGCGGCGACATCCCGGTCCTGCCGCTGGTCGGCGCGTCCTCGGTCGAGCAGCTGAACGACAGTCTGGCGGCCGTCGACCTGGAACTGACGGCGGAGCAGCGGGCGAAGCTGGACGCCGCGCACTGAGACCGCACGGGTCGGTCTCACACCGGACCGCTCCCGCCCGCCCGATTGACGGCCCTCGTCAATCGGGCGGGGGTTGTCAGTGGCGGGGTGCACCATGAGGGCATGAGCGTCAGCATCGACATCGCGGGTCTGCGGCCGGAGCGGATCGCCGTCGTGCCCTCGCCCCTGGCCGAGCTCGGCATGGCCCTGCACGCGCTCTCCGAGCCCGGCCACCACCCCGGTCTCCAGGGGTGGGTCACCGGTGTCACCGCCCGCCTGGACCCGTATCTGGCCGACCGGATGTGCGAGGCCGACTTCCTGTGGCGGACGACGTTCTCGGACCTCTTCCTGCCGTACGCCGGCCTCCCGGGCCGCGACACCCTGCCCGGCGCCACCCTCGCCGAGGAACTGGACCTCCTCGACAAACTGACGGACGAACAGTTCGTGAACGCCGCGACGGAGTTCATGTGCACTCCGGGCTACGACGCGCCGGGCCTCGACGTCCTCGCCGACCCGGCGCAGCACCGCCGCGCCCTGGACCTGGCCGCGGCACGCGGCCCCCGGCAGGTGCACTTCACCCGGCGGCTGCTCGACGACCCGCCCGCGGTGCGCGCCTGGCTGCGCCAGTTCCTCCAGGACTGCGAGGAGGCGTTCTTCGCCGACGTCTGGGCCCGGGTGAGCCACCCGCTCGCCGCCGACGCCCGCCACAAGACGGACCTGCTGCGCCGCAAGGGCCTCGCGGAAGCCCTCACCTCGGTGTCCACCGCCGTGTCGCTGGACGAGGGCGCCGCGCTGATCTCCGTGGACAAGATGGCCCACGGCCGCACCGCCACGGCGGACGGCGGGCTCCTCCTCATCCCGACGAGCCTCGGCTGGCCCCACCTGATGGTCCTGCACCGGTACGGCTGGCAGCCGGTCCTGCACTACCCGGTCGGCTCCCCCGAGCTCGCCTCGCCGCCCTCGGTCGAACAGCTGACGCTGCGCATCACCGCGCTCTCCCATCCCGTACGGATGCGGATCTGCCGTCTGCTGGCCCGCAGCGCCTACACCACGAGCGAGATGGCCCAGTCCCTGGGCATGACGGCACCCGAGATATCCCGCCACCTCGGCGTCCTCAAGAAGGCGTCCCTGATCACCACCCGCCGCCGCGGCCGGTACGTGCTGCACCAGCTCGACGTGACGGTGGTGGCGCGGCTGGGCAGCGACTTCCTGGAGGGCCTCCTGCGCTGAGCGGGCCGCTCAGTCGAACCGGATGTGCCGGATCCCGACCCCTGTCTGCCGCAGCCGGGTCCGCAGCGCGCCCTCGGTGTTCGGTCTGAGCGTCAGCCCGGCCAGCACCGCGATGCGGTCCGCCGTCTTCGGCACGGTCGAGTGGTCGGTCCACAGATGCTCGGCGAACTCCGGCTCCCGCAGCCGCTCCAGACAGTGGTCGAGCCTCCGCACGGCCCAGCTCTCCCCGCGCAGACCGGCGTTCTTCCCCGCGACGTACCGCAGCAGGTGCCTGAAGCCCCGCTCCCGCAGCCGTCGCAGGACCGTCCCGCGCTCGGCGAGCAGGGTGAAGTGGCGTACGTCGTGCCCGAGTTCACGCAGCCTGCCGACGGTCTCCGCGAAGCAGGCGGGATCGGTGACCGTCATGGGGGCGATCACCACACCGTCGTGCTTGCTCAGCGCCAGGTCCAGGACCTCGACGACGCCCTGCCGCCAGGACACCAGATCCTGGAAGTCCCCGCGCAGTTCCGGCGGCAGCATCCGGCGCAGCCCGAACCCGGCGTGCTCGGGGTCGCAGACGACACTGCCGGGCAGGCGGCGCCGGATCTCATGCGCGGTCTGTGTCTTGCCGCCCCCGAAAGGGCCGTTGATCCACAGGAGCATGCGCAGACAATAGGGCCTGTCGCTGGATCAGGCCGCAGGAAAGCGACGATGTCGTCGGGCCGGCCTGACCCCGCGTCTGCGGTGTGATCCACAGGACAGGCCCTGAACTAATGGCCGCCGGCCCGGACCAAGCCCGTTTCGTAGGCGAGGACCACGACCTGGACCCGGTCCCGCAGGCCCAGCTTGGTCAGGATGCGGCCGACGTGGGTCTTGACGGTGGCCTCGGACAGCACCAGACGGGCCGCGATCTCGCCGTTGGACAGGCCCTGGGCGACCAGCACCATGACCTCCCGCTCCCGGTCGGTGAGCCGCTCCAGCTCCTTGTGCCGGGGCTCCTTGCCGGTGGCGGGCAGCATCGGCGCGAACCGGTCGAGCAGGCGGCGGGTGGTGGACGGGGCGACCACCGCGTCGCCGCTGTGCACCGAGCGGATGGCGGCGAGCAGCTCGCCGGGCGGCACGTCCTTCAGCATGAAGCCGGACGCGCCCGCCTTCAGCCCGGAGAACGCGTACTCGTCCAGGTCGAAGGTGGTCAGGATCAGCACCTTCGGCGGGTCGGGCTCCGCGCAGATCCGCCGGGTGGCCTCCACCCCGTCCAGCTTCGGCATGCGCACGTCCATCAGGACGACGTCGACGGCTGTGGAGCGCACCACCTGCAGGGCCTCGACGCCGTCGCCCGCCTCCGCCACGACCTCCATGTCCGGCTGGGCGGCGAGCACCATCCGGAACCCGGTGCGCAGCAGCACCTGGTCGTCGACGAGCATCACGCGGATCGTCATCGGGTCCTCTTCCGTGGGTCGGTTCTCAGTGCGGGTCGACGCCCGGGGGGGCGTGACAGGTGTCAACGAGGGGCGCGCGTCAGCGTCAATGCGCCGGTTTGAGCGGGAGCAGCGCGCTGATGCGGAATCCTCCGCCGGGACGCGGGCCCGCGTCCAGAGTGCCGCCGACCATGCCGACCCGCTCCCGCATGCCGATCAGGCCGTGGCCCTGCCCGTCGGCGCCGCCCTCCTCGTACAGCTCGTGCGGGGCGCCCTTGCCGTCGTCCTCGACGAGCAGCCCGAGGCCGTCGTCGAAGTAGACCAGGCGGACGCTCGCACCCGCGTTCGGCCCGCCGTGCTTGCGCGTGTTCGTCAGCGCCTCCTGCACGATCCGGTACGCGGTGAGCTCGACGCCGCTGGGCAGCGGCCGCGGGGTGCCCTCGATCTTGAAGTCCACGGGCAGGCCCGAGCCGCGGCACTGCTGGACGAGATCCTCGATCTGCTCCACGTCCGGCTGCGGCACGTACTCCCCGCCCTCCTGGTGCTCCCCGGTGCGCAGCACGCCCAGCAGACGGCGCATCTCCGCGAGGGCCTGACGGCCGGTGGAGGAGATCGTCTCCAGAGCCTTCTTCGCCTGGTCGGGCGCGGCGTCGATGACGTACGCGGCGCCGTCGGCCTGCACCACCATCACCGACACGTTGTGCGCGACGACGTCGTGCAGCTCCCGCGCTATCCGGGCGCGCTCGGCGGCCACCGCGACCTTCGCCTGCGCCTCGCGCTCCTTCTCCAGACGCGCGTTGCGCTCCTCCAGCTGCGCGAAGTAGGCACGCCGGGTGCGCATCGAGTCGCCGAGCACCCAGGCGAGGGCGAACGGCACGGTCTGGAAGACGATGACCGCGAACTGGCCCGGCACGCTCGCGTGCTCGTGCGGCCAGCGCACCTGCGCCAGGGTGGCCGCGCTCAGGGCCATGACCAGGGCGAGCCGGGAGGCCCAGCGGGCGCCGGTGGCGGCGACCGTGTAGACGATCACCAGCAGGGCGAAGTCGGCGGCCGTGACCCCGACGTTCAGCACCAGCTGGGCCAGGCCGAGCGCGGCGGCCAGCACCAGCATCTTCTCGGGCATGAGCCGACGCAGCGCGATGACCAGGCACAGGAGGAAGACGACCGGCACGAGCAGCGCCGCGGAGTCGGTGCCGCCCCGGTCCTGACCCGCGGTTCCGGCAGCCGCGGTGATCCCGAACAGGACGACGGCCCAGAAGCCGTCCACCCCGGTCGGGTGTCTGCGGAGGAAGTCATAGAGGCGCTGCACGTAACCCAGCGTAGGGAAGCGCGCTGTGTGCAGGGGTCAACCGGAGGGTCGATCCGGTCCCGGCGCGCATACTCCGCAAGGTGGAGGCCGTGATCACCTGTACGCCTAGTCTGACCGGATGACGCACGAAGTGAGCGACTGCGACGACTGGAGCGGCTGGCGGTCGGCCATGCGGGACGCGCTGTACGGCAGGGGTGGCGTGGGCGGCTTCTACCGGCGGCCCGAGGGCCCCGCCGGGCACTTCCGCACGTCGGTGCACGCGTCCCGCCTCTTCGCCGAGGCGGTCGCCCGCCTGCTGTGCCGCGTCGACGAGGCACTGGGCCGGCCCGAGGGACTCGACTTCGTCGACATGGCCGCCGGACGGGGCGAACTGGTCACCGGGGTGCTCGCCGCGCTCCCCGCCGACGTGGCCGACCGCACCCGCGCGTACGCCGTCGAGCTCGCCGACCGTCCCGAAGGGCTCGCTCCCCGGATCGAGTGGCTGGCGGAGCCGCCGCCGGGGATCACCGGGCTGCTGTTCGCCAACGAGTGGCTCGACAACGTGCCCGTCGAGGTCGCCGAGGTCGACTCCGCGGGCGTGCCGCGCCTGGTGCTGGTCCGCGCCGACGGGACCGAGCGGCTCGGGGAACCGGTGTCCGGCGCGGCGGCGGCGTGGCTGGCGCGCTGGTGGCCGCTGCCGGAGGAGCAGGGGCTGCGGGCGGAGATCGGGCTGCCCCGCGACACGGCCTGGGCGTCCGCCGTCGCGTCCGTCGCGCGCGGGCTCGCGGTGGCCGTCGACTACGCGCACACGGCGGACGCGCGCCCCCCGTTCGGCACGCTCACCGGCTTCCGCGAGGGCCGGGAGACGGCACCCGTGCCGGACGGGACGTGCGACATCACGGCGCATGTGGCGCTCGACGCGTGCGCGCGGGCCGGCGCGAGGGCGACGGCGCACACCACGGCGTACGACCCGCCCGTCCCGCGTCTGCTCACCCAGCGCGCCGCCCTGCACGCCCTGGGCCTCGACGGCGCACGCCCCCCGCTCTCGCTCGCCTCCGCCGACCCGGCCGCCTACGTCCGCGCCCTCGCGGGCGCCGGAGAGGCCGCCGAGCTCACCGCACCGGGCGGGCTCGGCGACTTCGGCTGGCTGCTCCAGCCGGTGGGCATCGCGGACCCCCTGCGGTGAGGCACCGTGCCGGGCCTACTTGTCGATGTCCCCGACCACGAAGAACATCGACCCCAGGATCGCCACCATGTCCGCGACCAGCGTGCCCGGCAGCAGCTCGGTGAGGGCCTGGATGTTGTTGTAGGAGGCCGAGCGCAGCTTCAGGCGGTACGGCGTCTTCTCGCCCTTGCTGACGAGGTAGTAGCCGTTGATGCCGAGCGGATTCTCGGTCCACGCGTACGTGTGCCCCTCGGGCGCCTTGAGGACCTTGGGCAGCCGCTGGTTGATCGGGCCGGGCGGCAGGTCGGCGAGGCGGTCCAGGCAGGCGTCCGCGAGGTCGAGCGCGTTGTGGGCCTGGGCGAGGAGGCACTCGAAGCGGGCGAGGCAGTCGCCCTCGGTGCGGGTCACCACCTCCAGGGTGTCCTGGAGTTCCCCGTACGCGAGGTAGGGCTCGTCGCGGCGCAGGTCGAAGTCGACACCCGAGGCGCGCGCGATCGGCCCGCTGACGCCGTACGCGTGCACGGCCTCGGGCGAGAGCGTGCCCACGTCGCGCGTGCGGCCCCGGAAGATCTCGTTGCCGAGCACGAGGTCGTCGAAGACGTCCATGCGGGAGCGCACGGCGGCGACGGCCGCCCGCGCGCGTGAGGCCCATCCGGCCGGCAGGTCCTCCTTGAGGCCGCCGACCCGGTTGAACATGTAGTGCATGCGCCCGCCGGAGACCTCCTCCATCACGTTCTGCAGCACCTCGCGCTCACGGAACGCGTAGAAGACCGGGGTGATGCCGCCCAGCTCCAGCGGATACGACCCCAGGAACATCAGGTGGTTCAGCACCCGGTTCAGCTCCGCGAGGAGCGTGCGCGTCCACACCGCGCGCTCGGGGACCTCCATGCCGAGCATCCGCTCGACGGCGAGGACCACGCCCAGCTCGTTCGAGAAGGCCGACAGCCAGTCGTGGCGGTTGGCCAGCATGACGATCTGCCGGTAGTCGCGCGCCTCGAACAGCTTCTCCGCGCCGCGGTGCATGTAGCCGATCACCGGCTCGGCATGCCGGATGCGCTCGCCGTCCAGCACCAGTCGCAGCCGCAGCACACCGTGCGTGGAGGGGTGCTGGGGACCGATGTTGAGCACCATGTCGGTGCTCTCCGCGGCGCCGCCGATCCCGACCGTGGTCTCCGTCGTAGGAGTCATGGCACCCAGTCTCCCCTACGTACGCTGGCCGTATGGAAACGGGGAGCCCTGGGGGCGCGGACACGACCGAGGCGGGACCGCGGACGTCCGAGGCGGGGCCGGTGTGGACCGGGCTGCCGCCGGGGCTGCTGCGGATGCGGCGGCTGTTGCTGGTGGTGTGGCTGGGGCTCGCGGCCGTCGGCCTCGGCCTGCTCCTCGGACTGCTCGCCGGACCGGCGTGGGCGGCGTTCGCGCTGCTGCCGCTGATCGGGATCGCGTCCGGCTGGCGGCTCCTCGCCCGCAACTGGCGCTCCTGGCGGTACGCCGAGCGCGCCGACGACCTGCTGATCAGCCGGGGCGTGCTGTGGCGCGAGGAGACCGTCGTACCGTACGGGCGCATGCAGCTGGTCGAGGTGACCTCGGGTCCCGTCGAGCGGCACTTCGGCCTCGCCAGCGTCCAGCTGCACACCGCTGCCGCCGCCACCGACGCGACCATCCCGGGCCTCGACCCGGCCGAGGCGGAACGGCTGCGCGACCGGCTCACCGAGCTCGGCGAGGCCCGATCGGCGGGCCTGTGACGGCCCCCGGCGCCGCCGGCGAGGGTGGGGGGCGCGCCCTCGCCGAGCACCGGCTGCACCCCGTCACCCCGTTCCGGCGGGCCTGGGCGCCGGTCGCGGTGCTCGTCGGCTGGGCGGTGCACGACCCCCGCCAGACGCAGGAACAGCTCACCCGGCTGACCACGACGACCCTGCTGATCGCGCTGGCCGCACTGGTCCCGGCGGCGGCCGCCTACGGGTTCCTGAGCTGGTGGTTCACCCACTTCGCGGTGACGGACAGCGAGCTGCGCATCCGCACCGGGCTGCTGTTCCGGCGCACGGCGCACATCCGTCTCGAACGCATCCAGGCGATCGACATCACCCAGCCGCTGCTCGCGCGCATCGCGGGGGTGGCGAAACTGCGGCTCGACGTCGTCGGCGCCGACAAGAAGGACGAACTGGCCTTCCTGGGCGAGGACGAGGCCCGCGCGTTGCGGGCCGAACTGCTCGCGCGCGCGGCGGGCTTCGCGCCCGGGACGGCCCACGAGGTGGGCGAGGCTCCGGCGCGCGAACTGCTGCGCGTACCGGCGCGCCACCTCGCGACCGCGCTGGCGCTGACCGGCGCGACCTGGGGAGCCCTGGCCGCCGCCCTCGTCGTGCCGCCCGTCCTGTGGCTGGTCACCCACAGCGTGGTCACGGTCCTCGCGACCGGCCTGCCCCTGCTCGGCGCGGCGGCCGCGCGCAGCGCGGGGCGGTTCGTCGGCGAGTACGACTGGACCGTCGGCGAGTCCCCGGACGGACTGCGCATCGACCGCGGCCTGCTGGACCGCACGCACGAGACGGTCCCGCCGGGGCGCGTGCAGACCGTGCGGATCGTGCAGCCGCTGCTGTGGCGGCGGCGGGGCTGGGTGCGCGTCGAGCTGGACGTGGCGGGCTCGGCCAACTCCGTGCTCGTACCGGTCGCCCCGCGCGGGGTCGCGGAGGCCGTCGTCGCGCGCGTGCTGCCCGGCGTGACCGTGCCGGCCGCGGACTCGCTGTCCCGCCCGCCGCGCCGGGCCGGACGGTGTGTTCCGCTGTGGTGGCGGGGCTACGGGGTCGCCGACACCGACACCGTGTTCGCCACCCGGCACGGGCTGCTGCACCGGAGCCTCGCGCTCGTGCCGCACGCCAAGGTCCAGAGCGTACGGCTGACCCAGGGCCCCTGGCAGCGCCTCTGGCGCCTCGCGACCGTCCATGTGGACACAGGGGCCGACAAGACCGTCACGGCCCGCCTGAGGGACGTACAGGAGGCCGAGCAGTTGCTGCGCTCCCAGGCCGAGCGCTCCCGAACCGGCCGCCGAGCCGCCCGCCCGGACCGCTGGATGGCGTAGGGAGCGCGGGACGGGGCGTGGGACTCCGCCGCCGCCGACGCCGCAGGAGCGTGCCGGACCCTGCGTCGTCGGCATGACCCGCCGGGCAGGCCCTGGGCCCGTTCCCGGACGCGCGAGGGCCGTGCGGCCGCCGTTCCGGAGACGGCGGGCGCACGGCCCTCAGGTCGCGGCGAAGGTGACGCCGGGTCAGGACACCGCGCTGCGCAGGCCCTGGAGGTCGATCACCTCGGTCTCGTCGTGCGCGGTCAGGTCGATGACCTGGCCGACGCCGCGCGCCTCCTCGCCGGCCGGCTTGAACTCCGCCTCCGCCTCGGCCTTGTGCAGCGCGAGCGCCTCCTGCCCGACGACGTCGGCGAGGTCCTCGTTCTGCACGGCCTCCAGGGCGTCCGACGGCGTCGCGCTCTTCGTACCGAAGAAGTCGAACCCGCCCTCGACCGCGGGTCGCCGCACCGGCTGGGCGGCGGGCACGACGGCCACGGCGGTCGGCACGGTGAAGTGCCCGGTGGGCCGCTGCACGGGGCCGGCGGGCCGGGGAACGAGCGCGGCGGGCGCGGGCCCGGCGGGCACGGATGCGGCCGGCATGGACGCGGCCTCAGCCAGGTCGCGCTCGGGCTCGGACGCGGCGGATCCGGCGTCAACGGCCCCGGAGCCGGGTGCCTCAGTCTCAGACGCGGGCGTCACAGCGCCGGAGGCCCCGGAACCGGGCGTCACGGACGCGGACGTCCCCGAGCCGGGCACCTCGGACGCGGGCGTCACGGCACCGGACGTACGGGACGCGGACATCCCGGAACCGGACGTCCCGGAACCGGACGTCCCGGCGGGCTCGGCCGGGTCGTCCTGACGGGCGGTGGCCTGCGCCGGTTCCGGAGCGGGCTCCTGCGCCGGGCTTTCCTTCTCGTCGTCAGCCGGGTGGGCGGCGGCCGCGCGCGCGTGCTCGTCGACCGCCTCGGGCTTCCCCTCGGCCTCGTCCTCCTGAGCCGCCTGCGTGGTGGCGGGCTCCCCGGACGTGACCTTCACGGGCTCCTCCCCGCCGGGGGCACCGCTCCCGGCGGCGGGCGCGGCGTCCGGGTCGAGTCTGGCCAGCGCCACCTGCGCCTTGAGGAAGAGCCGCGAGCCCTCCGGGGAGAACACCGCCGGAGCGCCGGGCTCCGCCTCGGCGTTCTCCTCCGCCTCGGCGTTCTCCTCCGGCTCGGCGTTCTCCTCCGGCTCGGCGTTCTCCTCCGGCTCGGCGTTCGCCTCCGCCGACCCGGTCGCCTCCGGCTCGTCGGCCGTCTCCGCCGTCCGGGAGACCGCGACCTCCGCGGCCGCCTCCCGCTCGGACTGCTCCGGCGGCTCCGGCTGCTCCTGCTCCTCCGACACGCGTGCGGCAGGCAGCGCGTGCATCTCCGTCACGGCCTCGATCTCCAGCAGACGGCGGCCCTCCAGGGCGCTCGCCCGCTCGGTCTCCGCCGTGGCGTAGCGGCGCAGCAGGGCGGCGTGCTCGTTGCGCAGGCCCGCCAGTTCGGCGCGCTTGGCGCGCAGGCGCTGCTCCAGCTTGACGCGCAGCTCGCGCGATTCGTCGAGGTCCGTCTCCAGTTCGGCGACCCGTTCCTCGAAGCGCCACTCGTCGCTCGCACGCGCGCGCGTGAGGTCGGCGACCTGCCGGCCGGCCTGCGTGTCCCAGCGGCGCATGACGACCGCGCCGACGACCGCCGTCACCGCCGCGGCCGCGGCCAGACCCCGGAGCACGACCGGCTCCGCGAACAGCCAGGGGCCGAGGGCACAGACGACGGAGACGCCTGCGATCGCCGAGGGAGGCAGCAGCCTGTGCAAAGGCGGGGAATGGCGGTGACGTCCACGTGGCATGGCCAGAAACTTACCGCGCGTAGGCGAATGTTGGCGCCCCGCCCCGCAAAAACACAGCCATGACGAAGTCTTCACAGAGCACGGCGAAGAACATCAAGATCAATCATTCAGCCGCCCGCTGATCCACTCCAGGGTCGGGGGGATCTCCCGCCGCCAGGTGTTGAAGTTGTGCCCCCCGCTTTCGAGGATGATCGACGAGATCCTGGTCCGGTCCGTGGCCTTCGCGAGGTCGATGAACTTCAGCGTGGCCCTGTAGTTGGATTCACCGGCCTTGCTGCTGGTGACGAGCAGCGAGGTGTCCGGGGCGGAACGGTTCTTCAGGAACCAGTGCAGATCCGCCTCGTTGCGCAGCGTCCTGTCGCCGTGGAAGAGGTCGCCCGTGGTCGGATCGGTCGGCGCCTTGTAGTACGCCGACAGTCCCGCGCCCGCCGCGTACACCTCCGGATGGTGCATCGCGAGCTTGAGTGCGCAGTAACCGCCCGTGGAGTCCCCGATGATGCCCCAGCTCCCGGGCTTCTTCCCCACCCTGTAGTGGGCCGTGACGGCGTCCGGCAGGTCCTTGGCGAAGAACGTCTCGGTCTGCGGTCCGCCCGGGACGTCCACGCACTCCGTGTCCCGCGGCGGCGCCACCGTCGGCCGCAGCATCACCAGGATCATCGGCTGCATCCGGCCGTCCTCGGCGAGCTTGCGGGCGGTGCGCGGGTAGTGCAGCTTGTCGACGAGCGCCTCCGCCGTACCGGGGTAGCCCGTGAGGACGACGGCCGCCGGGAAGGTGCGGGAGCGGTTCTCCGGGTCGAAGTACTCCGGCGGCAGGTACACGAAGGCGGGCGTGGCGATGCCCGACGTACGGCCGTCGAGGGTCACCTTCTGGATCTGCCCGCCGAACTCCGGCCGCCCGCCGCCGCCGTCCACCCGCCGGGTGTCGACCACCCGCACCGGCCCGCCCGCGGCGCCGTTCGTGTGGTCGACGACCACACCCGGCTCCGTCTCCCGGCCGAACAGGTCCGCCCAGCTGGCGTAGAAACCGAAGGCCTGATTGGCGGACAGCCCGACCGACAGGAAGAGGGCCAGCTGCGTCGACAGCAGCAGACCCACACGCCCTCCGACGGCCCGCCAGGAACGCCGGGCCAGCCGCGGCCACAGCCATACCGTGCCGACGAACAGCACTAAGGCGAACAGGACCGACAACAGCAGCACTGTGTTGCTCGTGAGACCCATGAGGTGGTTTCCTGCCTGCTCTCTCCGTCCGGGCGCACGCCCGTTCCCCGATTCCTTGGCGAGGGCTTGTCCCGGACTTTCCCTGGCCTTTTCAGCGGCTTTGAAGAGACGAGTGAACCTCTCTCCCCGAGACACCGTCCTAGAGGGCGCAATGTCGCCGGATGCCCCGAATGGCGCCGGGTTCAAGGTCTCTCGCGGAACTACGGGATGCGATGTCTGTCAGGGAAGATGGGGAAATGTCGGGCGGGGTTCCGAACCGATCAAGCCGGGTGCGGCGGCTGATGCGAGGCCCGCGCCCCGAGTCCGTGCCCGCCCTCGTCGGCAGAGCCTGTGCCCTCGTGGGCCTGCTGGACGTCGCCGCGGGCATCTTCCCGCGGTTCCGCCAGAGCCGTATGCACACCCTCGCCGAGGTGCTGCCCGGCGCGTTCGGCCCGTTCGCGGCCGCCCTCTCGCTCAGCGCCGGCGTCCTGCTGCTCCTGCTCGCCCACGGCCTCAAGCGCGCCAAGCGGCGGGCGTGGCGGGCCGCGGTCGTGCTGCTCCCGGCGGGCGCGGTCGCGCAGTTCGTGTACCGCCACTCGCTCGTGGGCGCGCTCATCTCACTGGCGCTGCTGGTGCCGCTGGTGGTCCACCGCGACCAGTTCGCGGCCCTGCCCGACCCGCGCAGCCGCTGGCGCGCGCTCGCCAACTTCGTCCTCATGGGCGCCGGTTCCCTCGTCCTCGGACTGGTCATCGTCAGCGTCCACCCGCGGCGCATGATCGGCGACCCGAGCCTGGCCGATCGCCTTACGCACGTCCTGTACGGCCTCTTCGGCTTCGAGGGCCCGGTCGACTACCAGGGCAACACCTCCTGGACCGTCGCCTTCTCCCTCGGCGCCCTCGGCTGGATCACCGCCGTCACCACGATCTACCTCGCCTTCCGCCCCGAACACCCGGCCGCCCGCCTCACCGAGGAGGACGAGTCACGCCTGCGTGCCCTGCTGGAGAGGCACGGCGGCCGCGACTCCCTCGGCCACTTCGCGCTGCGCCGCGACAAGGCCGTCGTCTTCTCCCCCAGCGGCAAGGCCGCGGTGACCTACCGCGTCGTCTCCGGTGTGATGCTCGCCAGCGGCGACCCCATCGGCGACGTCGAGGCCTGGCCCGGCGCCATCGAACGCTTCATGGACGAGGCCAGGGCGCACTCCTGGACGCCCGCCGTCATGGGCTGCTCGGAGACCGGCGGCGAGGTCTGGACCCGTGAGACCGGCCTCGACGCCCTCGAACTCGGCGACGAGGCGGTGGTCGACGTCGCGGATTTCTCGCTCGCCGGCCGCGCGATGCGCAACGTCCGGCAGATGGTCAAGCGCATCGAGCGCGCCGGTTACGAGACCCGCGTACGTCGTGTCCGTGACCTGGGCGAGGCCGAACTGGAGCGCATCCGGCTGGCCGCGGAGGACTGGCGCGGCACCGACACCGAGCGCGGCTTCTCGATGGCCCTGGGCCGTGTGGGCGACGCCTCGGACGGCGACTGCCTCATCGCCACCGCGCACAAGGCCGACGAGGTGCCCGGGCCGTACGGCGACCTGAAGGCGATCCTGCACTTCGTGCCCTGGGGCACGGACGGCGCCTCCCTGGACCTGATGCGCCGCGACCGCGCGGCCGACCCGGGCATGAACGAACTGCTGATCGTCGCCGCCCTCCAGGCCGCGCCGCGGTTCGGCATCACGCGCGTGTCGCTGAACTTCGCGATGTTCCGCTCCGCGCTGGCCCGCGGCGAGAAGATCGGCGCCGGGCCGGTGCTGCGTGCCTGGCGCGGGCTGCTGGTCTTCCTGTCCCGCTGGTTCCAGATCGAGTCGCTCTACAAGTTCAACGCCAAGTTCCAGCCCCGCTGGGAGCCCCGCTTCGTCGTCTACCGGGCCTCCGGCGACCTGCCCCGCATCGGCTTCGCCGCCATGCAGGCCGAGGGCTTCGTCGACCTCGCCCTCCCGCTGCCGCGTTTCCTGCGCCGCCGGGCCAGGCCGGCCCGCGCCTGCGCGCACGGGCTGGCCGAAAGAGACGTACGCGCCGCATAGCCGTACGGCGCTCCCGGACCGGCCCGGGCGCGGGCCCCGCCCCCTCCCAGCCCTGGGGCCTGCGCCCGGGCCGCCCGGCGTCCCGGCCCCCCGCGGGGCCTACGCTGAACGTATGAGCAAGCAGAGCGGACGCGGGCGCGTCGCCGGCCTTCCGGAATGGGACCGCTGCGCGGTCATGGGAGTCGTCAACGTGACGCCCGACTCCTTCTCCGACGGCGGCCGCTGGTTCGACACGACGGCCGCCGTCAAGCACGGCCTCCAGCTCGTCGCCGAGGGCGCCGACCTCGTCGACGTCGGCGGCGAGTCCACCCGGCCCGGCGCCACCCGCGTCGACGAGACCGAGGAACTGCGCCGCGTCATCCCCGTCGTCCGCGGCCTCGCCTCCGAGGGCGTCGTCGTCTCCGTCGACACGATGCGCGCCCGCGTCGCGGCCCGCGCCCTCGCCGCCGGCGCCGCCCTCGTCAACGACGTCAGCGGCGGCCTCGCCGACCCGGCGATGATCTCCGCCGTCGCGGACGCCGGCGCCCCCTTCGTCGTCATGCACTGGCGCGGCTTCCTGGAGGGCGGCACGATCAAGGGCGTCTACGACGACGTCGTCACCGAGGTCGTCGACGAACTGCACGCGCGCGTGGAGGCCGTCCTGGCCGGCGGCGTCTCCCCCGACCGGATCGTCGTCGACCCCGGCCTCGGCTTCTCCAAGGACGCGGACCACGACCTCACCCTGCTCGCCCACCTCGACCGGCTGCGCGCCCTGGGGCACCCGCTGCTCGTCGCCGCGTCCCGCAAGCGGTTCCTCGGCCGGGTCCTGGCCGGACCCGAGGGCGCGCCCCCGCCCGCACGCGAGCGGGACGCCGCCACGGCCGCCGTGTCCGCGCTCGCGGCCCACGCCGGCGCGTGGGCGGTGCGCGTGCACGAGGTGCGCGCGACGGCGGACGCGGTTCGGGTCGCGCGCGCCGTGGAAGGAGCGCGCGCGGAAAGCGTCGCGCCCCGCGCGCACACCGGCTCCGAAGACTCCGGCGCACACGGCCCGCACGGCGCAGAAGGAGCCCGGTGAGCGCCCCCCACACCGACGTCGAGCAGGTCGAGGCCGCGAACACCGCCTTCTACGAGGCACTGGAGCAGGGCGACTTCGAAGGGGTGTCCTCGCTCTGGCTCACCCCCGCCGACCTGGGCGTCGACGAGGAGTACCACGACCCGGCCGACACCGGCGTGGTCTCCTGCGTCCACCCCGGCTGGCCGGTGCTCACCGGACGCGGCGAGGTGCTGCGCTCCTACGCGCTGATCATGGCGAACACGGACTACATCCAGTTCTTCCTCACCGACGTGCACGTCTCGGTCACCGGTGACACCGCCCTGGTGACCTGCACGGAGAACATCCTCAGCGGCGGCCCCGCCCCCCGGGCCGGGGAGGAGCTCGGACCGCTCGTGGGCCAGCTGGTGGTCGCCACGAACGTGTTCCGCCGCACCCCCGACGGCTGGAAGCTCTGGTCGCACCACGCCTCCCCGGTACTGGCCGAGAACGACGAGGCCGAGACCGCCGAGGACGACGACACCCCCTAGACACCCCCTCCTGGACCAAGAAGTGGTTGGAATCACGAACCCGCGGGTAGGGGCGGCTACCAACCCGTGAGCCACCGGATTCCCCAGGGGAAACGCCGGGTGAAAAGTCCGGATCGGGCCGGCGCCACCGCGGCCGCCGCCCGGGCCTGACGGTGCTCGCAGGTAGATTCGTTCGAGGCCGGCGTGCCGCCCGCACCCGGTACGCACCGGCCGCAACCGACGATTGCAGGAGTGATTCGCGTGGATCGTGTCGCGCTGCGCGGCCTGAAGGCCCGCGGGTACCACGGGGTGTTCCCCGAGGAACGCGCGCAGGGCCAGACCTTCGTCGTGGACCTGGTCCTGGGCCTGGACACCCGGCCCGCCGCCGCCGACGACGACCTGGCGAAGACCGTGCACTACGGCATCGTGGCCGAGGAGGTCGTGGCCGTCGTCGAGGGCGAGCCGGTCGACCTCGTCGAGACGCTCGCCGAGCGCATCGCCCAGGCCTGCCTGAAACACGAGCGGGTACAGGAGGTCGAGGTCGTCGTCCACAAGCCGAACGCGCCGATCACCGTCCCCTTCGACGACGTGACCGTCACCATCACCCGGAGCCGAGTATGACCGCGTCCTTCACCGAGGGCCACAGCGACCCGACCGTTCAGCCGGTGCCCGCCTCCGTGGTGCAGCAGGTGGACGCCGCCGACACCACCCTGCACAACCCCCGACGCGCCGTGCTCTCGCTCGGCTCCAACCTCGGCAACCGCCTGGAGACCCTCCAGGGGGCCATCGACGCCCTGGAGGACACCCCGGGCGTCCGCGTCAAGGCCGTCTCCCCCGTGTACGAGACGGAGCCGTGGGGCGTCGAGCCGGGCTCCCAGCCCGCGTACTTCAACGCCGTCGTCGTCCTCAAGACGACCCTGCCGCCGTCCTCGCTCCTGGAGCGGGCCCACGCGGTCGAGGAGGCCTTCCACCGCGTCCGGGACGAGCGCTGGGGCGCGCGCACCCTGGACGTCGACATCGTGGCCTACGCCGACGTCGTCGACGACGACCCGCACCTCACCCTCCCGCACCCGCGCGCCCACGAGCGGGCCTTCGTCCTCGCCCCCTGGCACGACGTGGACCCCGAGGCCCGGCTCCCCGGCCGCGGCGCGGTCGCCGACCTCCTCGACACGATCACGCGCGAGGGCGTCGTCCCCCGCAAGGACCTGGAACTCCACCTGCCCGCGTAGTCGTTAAGGTCAGGACGACACCGTCCGCGGGAGGACCCGCGGACCCCGGGGGAGCTGAAGGGACACCGTGAGAGAGCTGCGCATCAGGGTGCTGGCCGGCGTGTTCGTCGTGGCCGGCGTCCTGTCCTGGGCGGGCGCCCGCCTCTGGAACTCGATCGGGACCCTGCCCAGCGTCCCGCTGGCCGCCCCCATCGTCCTCGCCCTGATCGCCGTGGTCCTCATGGCCACGGCGCTCTCCCTGCGCGCCCGGCTCAAGGCCCAGCGCGAGCGCCGCCCCGAGGCCAAGGGCGTCGACCCCCTCATGGCGGCCCGCGCGGTCGTCTTCGGCCAGGCCAGCGCCCTGGTCGCCGCCCTCGTCTCCGGCATGTACGGCGGCACGGGCGTCTTCCTTCTGGAGTCCCTCGACATCCCCGCCCGCCGCGATCAGGCCATCTACGCCGGCTTCTCTGTCCTGGCGGGCATCGCGGTCATAGCGGCGGCCCTCTTCCTCGAGCGCGTCTGCAAGCTCCCGGAGGACGACGACCACAACCACACCGGGGCGGCACCGGCGGCCTAGGCCGACGGGCCTCAACGCGCCCAAGCGTCAGCGCGCCAGTATCAGGCTCATCGCCTCGGCGCGCGTCGTGGCGTCCCGGAGCTGGCCCCGCACCGCCGACGTGGTCGTCTTGGCGCCCGGCTTCCGGATCCCGCGCACCGACATGCACATGTGCTCGGCCTCGATGACGACGATCACGCCGCGGGCCTCCAGGATCCGCATGAGGGAGTCGGCGATCTGCGTGGTGAGTCGTTCCTGCACCTGCAGACGGCGGGCGAACACCTCGACCAGCCGCGCCAGCTTCGACAGTCCCGTGATCTTGCCGGTGTCGGCCGGGATGTAGCCGACATGCGCCACGCCGTGGAACGGCAGCATGTGGTGCTCGCAGAGAGACACGATCTCGATGTCCTTCACCAGGACCATCTCGTCGTGGCCGAGATCGAACGTCGTCGTCAGCACATCCTCGGGAACCTGTGTATGGCCCGCCAGGAGCTCCCGGTAGGCCCGCGCCACCCGCGCCGGGGTCTCCTTGAGCCCCTCGCGGTCCGGGTCCTCACCGACCGCGATCAGCAGTTCCCGCACGGCGTTCTCGGCGCGCTTCTCGTCGAACTCGCCGATGGAACCCTCGCCGTCCAGCGTCACGGGGTCGGTCATGTGCTGCCTCGTTCCTAGGTGTCCTACAAGAGCGTAGAAAATCGGTCATACGCGAATGCCGCGCCCTCCAGGCTAGAACCTGGGGGGCGCGGCATCCATTCCGGGCCTGGTGAGGGGCCTGGGAGCCCGATCAGCTCTCGGGACGGTCCTCCGGGGCCGGCTCGGCCACCGGGGCGGTCTCCGCCGCCGTGGACTTGGCCGTGGAGATCGCCGGGGTCGCGCCGTTGGCGCCGTTCGTCAGTGCGAGCTCCTTGGGGGAGAGCACCGGCGGACGGGTCGAGGGCGTGCGGCGGGAGGAGCCGGTCCAGGCCGGCCGCGGGGGACGCTTGACGATGGGGGCGAAGATCTCGGCGATCTCCTCCTTGCCCAGCGTCTCCCGCTCCAGCAGCTGGAGGACCAGGTTGTCGAGCACGTCGCGGTTCTCGACCAGGATCTCCCAGGCCTCGTTGTGCGCGTTCTCGATGAGCTTCTTGACTTCCTCGTCCACCAGCGCGGCGACCTCTTCCGAGTAGTCGCGCTGGTGAGCCATCTCACGGCCGAGGAACGGCTCGGTGTTGTCGCCGCCGAACTTGATCGCGCCCAGACGCTCGGTCATGCCGTACTGGGTCACCATCGCGCGGGCGGTGGCGGTGGCCTTCTCGATGTCGTTCGCCGCGCCCGTGGTCGGGTCGTGGAAGACGAGCTCCTCGGCCGCGCGGCCGCCCAGCATGTAGGCCAGCTGGTCCAGCATCTCGTTGCGCGTGGTCGAGTACTTGTCCTCGTCCGGGAGGACCATCGTGTAGCCCAGGGCACGGCCTCGCGAGAGGATCGTGATCTTGTGGACCGGGTCGGAGTTCGGGGAGGCCGCCGCGACCAGGGCGTGTCCGCCCTCGTGGTACGCGGTGATCTTCTTCTCCTTGTCCGACATGATCCGGGTCCGCTTCTGCGGGCCCGCGACCACGCGGTCGATCGCCTCGTCCAGCATCTGGTTGTCGATCAGCTTCTTGTCCGAGCGGGCCGTCAGCAGCGCGGCCTCGTTCAGCACGTTCGACAGATCGGCGCCCGTGAAGCCGGGGGTGCGGCGGGCGACGGCGGCCAGGTCGACGTCGGGCGCGACCGGCTTGCCCTTCTGGTGGACCTTGAGGATCTCCAGGCGGCCCTGCATGTCCGGGCGGTCGACCGCGATCTGGCGGTCGAAGCGGCCGGGGCGCAGCAGCGCCGGGTCGAGGATGTCGGGCCGGTTCGTCGCGGCGATGAGGATCACGCCGCCCTTGACGTCGAAGCCGTCCATCTCGACGAGCAGCTGGTTCAGGGTCTGCTCGCGCTCGTCGTGACCACCGCCGAGGCCGGCGCCGCGGTGGCGGCCGACCGCGTCGATCTCGTCGACGAAGACGATCGCCGGGGCGTTCGCCTTGGCCTGCTCGAACAGGTCACGGACGCGGGAGGCACCGACACCGACGAACATCTCGACGAAGTCGGAACCGGAGATCGAGTAGAAGGGGACGCCCGCCTCGCCGGCGACGGCGCGCGCGAGCAGGGTCTTGCCGGTGCCGGGAGGCCCGTACAGGAGCACACCCTTGGGGATCTTGGCGCCGACGGCCTGGAACTTCGCCGGCTCCTGCAGGAACTCCTTGATCTCGTGGAGTTCCTCGACGGCCTCGTCCGAACCGGCGACGTCCGAGAACGTCGTCTTCGGGGTGTCCTTGGTGATGAGCTTCGCCTTGGACTTGCCGAAGTTCATGACGCGGGAGCCGCCGCCCTGCATCTGGTTCATCAGGAACAGGAACACGACCACGATGAGGACGAAGGGGAGCAGGGACAACAGGATCCCGACGAAGGCGTTCTGCTTCGTCGGAGAGACCGTGTAGCCGTCCGGAATCTGCTTGTCCTGGTACTTGGTCTGCAGCGTGTTGGCGATGGTCACGCCCTGGTCGCCGATGTAGCTCGCCTGGATCTTCGAGCTGCCCTTGACCTTCACGCCGTCCTTGAGCGTGACCTTGATGGTCTGCTCGTCACCGGTGGTGAGCTTGGCCGACTCGACCTTGTTGTCGTTGATCGCTGCCACGACCTGGCCGGTGTCCACCGTCTTGTAGCCGCCGGACGAGCCGACGACCTGCATCAACACGACCACGGCAAGGACGGCCAGCACGATCCACATGACCGGCCCACGGAAGTATCGCTTCACGTCCATCCATACGGAGCGGTGTCGCCCCGTCCCTCCTGCCATAGTGAGTTTGATAAGACAGTTCTTCTGACGGTACCCCAGCTTTGTCACGCGAAGCCGCACAGTCCGGCTGGCACACCCGTCTGCATGCTCCAACGGCGCGAGGGCCGCCGGGGTTCCCGATCGTCCTGCGGGCTTGGTCCCCTCGGGGCTCAGCCGCCGTAGACGTGGGGCGCGAGCGTACCGACGAACGGGAGGTTGCGGTACTTCTCGGCGTAGTCGAGGCCGTAGCCCACGACGAACTCGTTGGGGATGTCGAAGCCGACCCACTCGACGTCGATGGCGACCTTGGCGGCATCGGGCTTGCGCAGCAGCGTGCACACCTTGAGCGAGGCGGGCTCGCGGGAGCCGAGGTTCGAGATCAGCCAGGACAGGGTCAGGCCGGAGTCGATGATGTCCTCGACGATCAGGACGTGCTTGCCCTTGATGTCGGTGTCGAGGTCCTTGAGGATCCGCACGACACCGGAGGACTGGGTGCCCGCGCCGTACGACGACACGGCCATCCAGTCCATGGTGACGGGGGTGGACAGCGCCCGGGCGAGGTCGGCCATGACCATCACCGCGCCCTTGAGGACACCGACGATCAGCAGGTCCTTGCCCGCGTACTCCGCGTCGATCTTCGCGGCCAGGTCGGCCAGCTTCGCGTCGATCTCTTCCTTGGTGATGAGTACCTGCTTGAGGTCGGCACCCATGTCTTTCGCGTCCACCCGCATCACTTTCGGTCGTCCCACCGGCCGGCCCGGAACCTCCGTGCGGAGGGTCGGGATTCAGCCTTGCCGAATCACCAGTCTGCCACCCTGCCGCTGGGCGACGACTTTGCCGGGCAGATTGATGGCCCCCTGGCCGCGCCAGCCGGTGATCAGCCGGTCGACCTCCTCGATGTGCCGGGCGAAGAGGGAACCGGCCGGGGCGCCCGCCTCGATGGCGGCGCGGCGCAGGATGCGGCGGCGGACGGCGGGCGGCAGGGCGTAGAGCTTGGCGCACTCCAGGAGGCCCGCGGCGTCCCGTACGGAGGCCTCGGCTCGGCGGGCCCAGGCGTCGAGGGCGTCGGCGTCGTCGCGGGAGAGCTGGGCCGTCCGGGCGAGTGCCTCGACGACGCCCTTGCCGAGGGCCTTCTCCAGGGCGGGCAGGCCTTCGTGGCGCAGCCGGGAGCGGGTGTACGCCGGGTCCGCGTTGTGGGGGTCGTCCCAGACGGGCAGCGACTGGACCATGCAGGCCTTGCGGGCCGTCTGCCGGTCGAGTTCGAGGAAGGGGCGGCGGTAACGGCCGCCGGCCCCCGAGACCGCGGCCATTCCGGACAGGGAGCGGATGCCGGAGCCGCGGGCGAGGCCGAGCAGAACGGTCTCGGCCTGGTCGTCGCGGGTGTGGCCGAGGAGGACCGCGGCGGCGCCGTGGTCTTGGGCGGCGGCGTCGAGGGCGGCGTAGCGGGCGTCGCGGGCGGCGGCCTCGGGGCCTCCCTCGCGGCCGACGGTCACCGCGGTGGACTCGACGGGGTCGAGGCCGAGTTCGCGCAGACGCAGGACGACTTCCCGGGCGCGCAGGTCGGAGCCGGGCTGCAGGCCGTGGTCGACGGTGACCGCGCCGGCGCGGACGCCGAGCCGGGGGGCCTCGAAGGCGAGGGCGGAGGCGAGCGCCATGGAGTCGGCGCCGCCGGAGCACGCCACGAGGACGAGCGGCGCGGGCGGGCGCTCGTGCGGCCCCGGGTCGGGGGCCTGGTGATCATTGAGGATGTCGTGCAGGACGCGGCGGACCGCCAGGCGTATCGCCGCGACCGCAGGATGGGGACCCATGTCCGGTTCCCTTCATGATGTTTTCGGGGGGTGAACCCGAGGCCGGTCACTCAGAGTGTGTAGATGGTGACAGAACCGGGGCGTTCACCGAGCATCGCACGCCTGCCGCGGGCGCACGGTCCCTCGGACGGGTGATTGAAGGGGCGTTCGTCTGCCGTAGGCCGGAATTGGTGCACGAGGTTCCGCAAGGGGTCACGACTCGGCCTTGCGGTGCACCCGGGCGACCCAGTCCGCCGGTGCGGCGATCTCGGCCTTGGTCGGGAGGGTGTTCGGGGAGGTCCACACGCGGTTGAAGCCGTCCATGCCGACCTGGTCGACGACGGACCGCACGAAGCGCTCGCCCTCCTTGTACTGCCGGAGCTTGGCGTCCAGGCCGAGCAGTTTGCGCAGGGCGACGTCCAGCCGTGAGGCGCCCTTGGCGCGGCGCTGCTGGAACTTCTCGCGGATCTCGGAGACGGTCGGCACGACGTCCGGGCCGACGCCGTCCATGACGAAGTCGGCGTGGCCCTCCAGGAGGGACATCACGGCGGTGAGCCGGCCGAGGATCTCCCGCTGCGCGGGGGTCTGCACGAGTTCGACGAGGGAGTGGCCGCCGTCGTCCTCCTCGCCCTCGGGGCGGCCGCCGGCGAGGGACTGGGCGGCTTCCCTGATCCGCTCCAGGAAGGTCATGGGGTCGACGTCGGTCTCCCCCAGGAACGACTGGATTTCGCCCTCCAGGTGGTCGCGCAGCCAGGGCACCGACGAGAACTGGGTGCGGTGCGTCTCCTCGTGCAGGCAGACCCACAGGCGGAAGTCGTGCGGGTCGACGTCGAGTTCGCGTTCGACGTGGACGATGTTGGGGGCGACGAGCAGCAGCCGGCCGCCGTTCTTGCCGCCGGCGGGGAGCTCGCGGGTGGCCGGGGCGAAGGTCTCGTACTGGCCGAGGACGCGGGAGGCCAGGAACGACAGCAGCATGCCCAGTTCGACGCCGGTGACCTTGCCGCCGACCGCGCCGAGGACCGCCCCGCCGGCGCTGTTGCCGCGGCGCTCCTGCATCTTGTCGAGGAGGGGTTTGAGGATCTCCCGGAACCCGGCGACGTTCGCCCGGACCCAGCCGGGGCGGTCGACGACGAGGATCGGCGTGTCGTGGATGTCGTCGGTGCCCATCCGGGTGAAGCCGCGGACGTGCCCCTCCGAGGCCTTCGCGTGCCGGCGCAGTTCCGCGACGACGGTCCGGGCCTCGTCACGGCTCACCTCGGGGCCCGGCCGCACGAGCCGGGTCGCGGTCGCCACCGCGAGATTCCAGTCGACCATCCCAGCAGATGCAGCACCACCGATGCTCGTCATGTGTCAACCGTACGTGGTCGCCGCCGGTTGGGGCAGGCCGCGAGGGGTCGATCGGGGAGGACTCAGGGGCGCGTCAGGGACGGGTCGGGGTCGGGACCGGGGGCGGACCAGGACTTTCGGGCCCGGCGGGGCTGGTCACCGGCAACCGCACCCGGCCAGGGCCGTGGCCGTCCTGTCCAGTGCCGTCTGGGCCGCCGTCGGGTCGGTGGTGTCGGAGGTCAGCAGGGCGAAGGCGAGCAGCCGGCCGTCCTGGTCGACGACCGTGCCCGCGAGGGTGTTCACGCCGGTCAGGGTGCCCGTCTTGGCCCGTACGACGCCGGCCGCGCCGTCGGCGTAACGGGCGCTGAGGGTGCCGGTGAAGCCGGCGACGGGCAGACCGGTGAGGACGGGGCGCAGCCCGGGCCGGTCCGGGTCGCCCGCCTCGACCAGCAGGGCGGTCAGCAGGTTCGCGGTGAGGCGGTCCTCCCGGTCGAGCCCGCTGCCGTCCTTGAAGACGGTGCCCGCCAGGGGCAGTCCGAGCTTCTTCAGCTGGGCCCGGACGGCCTTGCCGCCCCCGGCGAAGTCGGCGCGGACGCCGGTCGCGACGGCGGTCTGGCGGGCGAGGGCCTCGGCGATGTCGTTGTCGCTGTTGGTGAGCATGCGTTCGATCAGCGCGGACAGCGGGGGCGAGGAGACCGTGGCGAGCGTCGCCGCGCGCGCGGTCGCCTTCGAGGGGCCGGGGGCCGTGGTCGTGATGCCGTCGGCCTTCAGGAACCCGGCGAACTTCCGGGTGGCGTCGGCCGCCGGGTCGCTCACCCGGGTCACCGGGCCGCTCGTGGAGTCGTCGGTGCGGCCCTCGTCGGCGCTCAGGGCGGTGACGGGGGCGAGGTTGGGGTTGACCCCGATGGGGTGAATCGCGGAGCCGGCGAAGAGGGTGGTGTCGTACGAGAGGGTCACGTCGGTCACGCCGCGCTTCTTGAGCGCCTCGGCCGTCGAAGCGGCGAGGGTGCGCAGGCTCGCCCAGCCGTCGGCGTCGGCGCGGGCGGTGAGGGTGGGGTCGCCGCCGCCGACGAGGACGAGCTCCTTGGTGTCGGGTTCCAGGGCGGCGCGGGTGGTGAGGCGGTGGTCGGCGCCCATCGCGGAGAGCGCGGCGGCGGCGGTGGCGATCTTCGTGGTGGAGGCCGGGGTCAGCGCCTCGTCGGCCCCGGCGCCGTACAGGCGCTTGCCGCTGGCCACGTCGACCACCGCGGCGGTGTGGCGGGCGCCCAGGGCGGGATCGGCCAGCAGCCGGTCCAGGACGGCCGCGACGCCGGTGCTGGTCGGCAGGGCGTCCGGGGCGGACCCGCCGGTGCCGGCGGCGCCTCCGAGGCCGGCGAGGACGGAGGCGGCGCTGGGGGCGGGCCGGGGCGCTCCGGCGGCCGTGTCGGACGTACGGGACGAATCGTCCGTACGGCCGTGATCTGTGCCACCCGTGCGTTCCAGGGCGGCGGCACGGTCGCGCTCGGCCGTACGCTGACCGGTGGAGTCCCAGGGCCCGGCGGCCGTCACCACGCCCGCGGCCAGCGCCAGTCCGGCGGTCGCCGCACCCGCGGTGTACTGCCAGGACCTGACGTTCGGACCGGCTTTCGTGATCCGCTCGAGGTGCGGCGCGGCCGCCTGCCTGAGCCGTGCGACCTGCGGCCCGGCGGCCGCCGCCGCACGCGCGAGAGAGGGCCGTACGATTCCTGCGGCCCGTGCCAGACGCGGTCGTACGGCGTCCGTGATCCGCACCACATGCGGTCTCGCGGCTCGCCAAGGCCTCAGCTCTGGCACGACCACCAGCCCCTTTCGCGATCACACACCTGCGTGAGGGACACTTAACCACCAGAACTATGTGCTGATCATGGAGGAGCCACCGGTGGAGTTCGACGTCACGATCGAGATCCCGAAGGGTTCGCGGAACAAGTACGAGGTGGACCACGAGACCGGTCGGATCCGCCTGGACCGTCGACTCTTCACCTCGACCGCCTACCCGACCGACTACGGCTTCGTCGAGAACACCCTCGGCGAGGACGGCGACCCGCTGGACGCGCTGGTCATCCTGGACGAGCCGACCTTCCCCGGCTGCCTGATCCGCTGCCGTGCGATCGGCATGTTCCGCATGACCGACGAGGCCGGCGGCGACGACAAGCTGCTGTGCGTCCCGTCGACGGACCCGCGCGTGGAGCACCTGCGCGACATCCACCACGTGTCGGAGTTCGACCGTCTGGAGATCCAGCACTTCTTCGAGGTCTACAAGGACCTGGAGCCCGGCAAGTCCGTCGAGGGCGCCGACTGGGTGGGCCGTACCGAGGCCGAGGCCGAGATCGAGCGGTCGTACAAGCGCTTCAAGGACCAGGGCGGTCACTGACCTTCCGCAGTCCCGGAAAGGGCCGCACGCACGCGCGTGCGGCCCTTTCGTGTGTCTGTGCGCATACTGAGGCCTACGGAAGGCGTCGTTCAGGGAGCGTTTCGCAGTGACGGAGGCGGAGGACCGCAAGCCGCAGTCGGACGAGGCGAGGGGGTCCTACGACCCCGAGGTGACCTCCGAGTTCGCCGTTCCGCGGGGGCTGTCGGTCCCCAGAGCGGGCGGTGAGCCCGAGACGACGTCGGAGTTCGCCGTGCCGAAGGGGCTGGACGTGGCGCCCGCTCCGGAGGCCGAGGGGTCGGCGTTCAGTCCGCCGAGTACGTACAGCGCCCGCAGCGCGCCCGCCGCGTTCACTCCGGTCGACGGGACACCCGTGGTCAGTCTGGCCAAGGACGTGCCCTGGCAGGACCGGATGCGCACGATGCTGCGGATGCCGGTCGCCGAGCGTCCCGCGCCGGAGCCGGGGCCCAAGGCGGAGGAGGGCGGTCCGGCCGTCCCCCGCGTGCTCGACCTGACGCTGCGCATCGGCGAGCTGCTGCTGGCGGGCGGTGAGGGCGCGGAGGACGTGGAGGCCGCGATGTTCGCGGTGTGCCGCTCGTACGGGCTGGACCGCTGCGAGCCGAACGTCACCTTCACGCTGCTGTCGATCTCCTACCAGCCGTCGCTGGTGGAGGACCCGGTGACGGCGTCCCGGACGGTACGCCGCCGGGGCACCGACTACACCCGCCTGGCGGCCGTCTTCCGGCTCGTGGACGACCTGAGCGACCCGGAGACCCACATCTCCCTGGAGGAGGCCTACCGGCGGCTCGCGGAGATCCGCCGCAACCGGCACCCCTACCCGACCTGGGTGCTGACCTCGGCGAGCGGACTGCTGGCGGGCGCCGCCTCGGTCCTCGTCGGCGGTGACGCGGTGGTGTTCGTGGCGGCCATGCTCGGGGCGATGCTCGGTGACCGGCTGGCCTGGCTGTGTGCGGGGCGCGGGCTGCCGGAGTTCTACCAGTTCCTGGTCGCCGCGATGCCGTCGGCCGCGATGGGCATCGCGCTGACGCTGGGGCACGTCGACGTGAAGGCGTCCGCGGTCATCACCGGTGGACTGTTCGCGCTGCTGCCCGGGCGGGCGCTGGTGGCGGGCGTCCAGGACGGACTCACCGGTTTCTACATCACCGCCGCCGCGCGGCTCCTGGAGGTCACGTACCTCTTCGTGGGCATCGTGGTGGGCGTGCTGGTGATGCTCTACGTCGGTGTCCAGCTCGGCGCGCATCTCAACCCCGACGCGGCCCTGGGCAGCGTCGACCGGCCGCTGTGGCAGATCGGCGCGTCGATGCTGCTGTCGCTGACGTTCGCCGTGCTGCTGCAGCAGGAACGGTCCACCGTGCTGGCCGTCACCCTGAACGGCGGCGTGGCCTGGTCGGTGTACGGCGCCATGCAGTACGCAGGCGGGATCTCGCCCGTGGCCTCCACGGCCGTCGCGGCGGGGCTGGTGGGGCTGTTCGGGCAGTTGCTGTCGCGGTACCGGTTCGCCTCGGCGCTGCCGTACACCACCGCCGCGATCGGCCCCCTGCTGCCGGGTTCGGCCACGTACTTCGGGCTGCTGGCGATCGCTCAGAACGAGGTGGATCAGGGGCTCGACTCGCTGACCAAGGCCGCGGCACTGGCGATGGCCATCGCCATCGGGGTGAACCTGGGGTCCGAGGTGTCGCGGCTGGGCCTGCGGATCGGCTCCGCCGAGAAGCGGCGTGCCGCCAAGCGGACGCGGGGATTCTGACGCCGGGCGGCCGCCCCGCGGGACGCTCTAGTACCCCTGGTTCTGGTTGTACGGGTACTGCTGCTGGGGGTACTGCTGCTGGGGGTACTGCTGCTGGGGGTACTGCTGCGGGGGGTACTGCTGCTGACCGCCGTAGTGGTCGTTGCCGTAGGACTGCGGCTGCGGCTGGGCGTAGTACTCGTTCTGCTGGGGCTGCTGGTCGTCGATGCGGCGCAGCTGGGTGGTGGCGTCGTCCATGACCGGGTACTGCTGGTGCTGCGGCTGCTGGTGCTGCTGCTGCGCGGGGGCCGCGGCGGCCTGCCGGGGGTTCTTCTTGGACTGGGAGCGGGCCCTGAGGAACTCGATGGCGATCGGGATCACCGAGACGAGGACGATCAGGATGAGGATCGCCTCGATGTTCTTCTTGACGAAGTCGATGTTGCCGAGCCAGGAGCCGAGCAGGGTCACGCCCGCGCCCCACAGGACGCCGCCGATGACGTTGAAGACCAGGAACGAGCGGTACCGCATGCCGCTGACGCCGGCGACGATCGGCGTGAAGGTGCGCACGATGGGCACGAAGCGGGCCAGGACCAGGGACTTCGGGCCGTACTTCTCGAAGAACTCGTGGGCCTTGGTGACGTTCTCCTGCTTGAAGAGGCGGGAGTCCGGGCGGCTGAAGAGGGACGGGCCCACCTTCTTGCCGAACATGTAGCCCGCCTGGTCGCCGAGGATCGCGGCGACGCAGATCAGGGCGACCGCGGCCCACAGCGGGAAGTCCAGCTGGTTCGAGGTGATCAGCAGGCCGGCGGTGAACAGCAGGGAGTCACCGGGCAGGAAGAACCCGATGAGCAGGCCGGACTCCGCGAAGACGATGAGCAGCAGGCCCCAGATGCCGAACGTGTCGAGCAGGTAGTTGGGGTCCAGCCAGCTCGGTCCGAGGGCAAGAGTCGTCACGGTTCCGGGCTCCTGAGGGGTGAAGGCGGTCGGTGCGGCGAGGAAGACCGCCCCAAGCTATCAACGCGGTGCCGCGGGACCAGGTTCCCAAGGCTTCCCCCAGGATGCACTGTGCCTCTCCTCGGTCAAAGCTGTGCACATGGGCATCGATGATTTCGGTGGTGGCCAGGGGCCCCAGCCGGACGTACTGGTCGTCACCACGAACGACGCTCCCGGATACCGGGTGCAGGAGGTTCTCGGCGAGGTCTTCGGGCTGACCGTGCGCTCACGGCACCTGGGCAGCCAGATCGGCGCGGGCCTGAAGTCGATGATCGGCGGAGAGCTCAAGGGGCTGACGAAGACTCTGGTGCAGACCCGCAACCAGGCCATGGAACGGCTCGTCGAGCAGGCACGCGCGCGTGGCGCGAACGGCGTACTGATGTTCCGCTTCGACGTGACGGAGGCGGCGGACGTGGGCACCGAGGTGTGCGCGTACGGCACCGCGGTGGTCCTGGCCCGGGAGTGACCCCGGGCCGGACCGCGCGTCAGTCCCGGCTGTCCGCGTTCGCCAGGATGGCCTCCCTGAGGTGCTCGGCGAGGCCGGGCCGCATGGAGTCGTAGAACGCCTTGAAGCGCTCGTCGGAGACGTACATCTCCCCCAGGCAGCGGTGCATCCCGTAGGGGCACTCGTAGAACCACCTGCTGATGTGCTGCCGGTGCTCCTCCGCCAGGTCCATGGCCGCCTCCCCGGCCGGCGGCTCGCCGGCGGCCACGAGGGCGGCGTACCGCCGGCCCCAGGCGTCGGCCTCGGCCTGGAGGCGTTTCCAGTCGTCCTTGGTGTAGCGGGCGGCGCGGCGCTGCGATTCGGCGTACTGCTCGGTGGCGCCCCAGCGGGCCTCCGCCTCCTCCGCGTACTGCTCGGGGTCCTTGTCACCGAAGACCTCGAACCTCTCCTCGGGCGTGAGATCGATGCCCATCGTGCGTGCCTCCATGGCGTGTTCCACGGCCGCGGCCATCTTCTGCAGCTTCTCGATCCGGGCGGTCAGCAGTTCGTGCTGGCGGCGCAGGTGCTCGCGCGGGTCCGCCGCGGGGTCGTCGAGCAGGGCGGCGACCTCGTCGAGCGGGAAGCCGAGCTCGCGGTAGAACAGGATCTGCTGCAGCCGGTCGAGGTCGGCGTCCTCGTAGCGCCGGTGGCCCGCGTGGCTGCGGCCGCCGGGGACGAGCAGGCCGATCTCGTCGTAGTGGTGCAGGGTGCGCACCGTGACCCCGGCGAACGCGGCGACCTGTCCTACGGAGTAGCTCACCTTCTCCGCTCCTTCCGGTAAGGGTCCGTACGCCTTCCACGGTGCGCCCTCACGCCGCGTGAGGTGCAAGCCCGTACGCCGGGCCCGGACCGAGCCCCCCGCCACGGGCCCGCGGCGAGCCCTGTGCCAGGCACTCACCCCTCCGGATGTCGTGTCCGTTTTGCCCGTTTATGGTGAGCCCGTGGCACAGGGCACCGCACGGCAGCCGCCGAGGCCGACAGGCGCGTCCGGCCGGAACTCCGGTCCGCCGACACTCGTTCGATCCCGCAGGAGGCACACTCATGGCGTTGCACACAGGTCCCGAGAAGCCCGACGAGCGCCCCCTCTCCCTGAATCCCTTCTACGGCGAGGCCGATCCGGTCGGCGGCATGACCGAGGCACCGCCCAAGCACCGGCTGCCGGACACCCCGATGTCACCGTCGACGGCGTATCAGCTGGTGCACGACGAGCTGATGCTGGACGGCAACGCGCGGCTGAACCTGGCCACCTTCGTCACCACCTGGATGGAGCCGCAGGCCGGGGTGCTGATGGCGGAGTGCCGCGACAAGAACATGATCGACAAGGACGAGTACCCGCGCACCGCCGAGCTGGAGCGGCGCTGCGTGGCGATGCTCGCCGACCTGTGGAACGCGCCGGATCCGTCCGCGGCCGTCGGCTGTTCGACGACCGGCTCCAGCGAGGCGTGCATGCTGGCCGGGATGGCGCTCAAGCGCCGCTGGAGCAAGCGGAATCCGGCTGCGGGGGCGCGCCCGAACCTGGTCATGGGCGTCAACGTCCAGGTGTGCTGGGAGAAGTTCTGCAACTTCTGGGAGGTGGAGGCCCGCCTGGTCCCCATGGAGGGCGAGCGCTACCACCTGGACCCGCAGGCCGCCGCCGACCTGTGCGACGAGAACACCATCGGGGTCGTCGGCATCCTCGGCTCCACCTTCGACGGGTCCTACGAGCCGATCGCGGACCTCTGCGCCGCCCTGGACGCCCTCCAGGAGCGCACCGGCCTCGACGTCCCGGTGCACGTCGACGGCGCTTCCGGCGCGATGATCGCGCCCTTCCTCGACGAGGACCTGGTGTGGGACTTCCGCCTCCCGCGCGTGGCGTCGATCAACACCTCCGGGCACAAGTACGGCCTGGTCTACCCCGGGGTCGGCTGGGCGCTGTGGCGCGACAAGGAGGCGCTGCCCGAGGAGCTGGTCTTCAGGGTCAACTACCTCGGCGGCGACATGCCGACCTTCGCGCTGAACTTCTCCCGGCCCGGCGCCCAGGTCGTCGCCCAGTACTACACGCTGGTGCGGCTGGGCCGCGAGGGCTACCGGGCCGTCCAGCAGACCACCCGGGACGTGGCCCGCGGCATCGCCGACCGGGTGGAGGCGCTCGGCGACTTCCGGCTGCTCACCCGGGGCGACCAGCTGCCCGTCTTCGCGTTCACGACGGCACCGGACGTGACGTCGTACGACGTCTTCGACGTCTCGCGGCGGATGCGGGAGAGCGGCTGGCTGCTGCCCGCGTACACCTTCCCGCCGAACCGGGAGGACCTCTCCGTCCTCAGGGTGGTGTGCCGCAACGGCTTCTCGGAGGACCTCGCGGACCTGTTCATGGAGGACCTCACCCGGCTGCTGCCCGAGCTGCGGCAGCAGCAGGGGCCGCTGAGCCGGAGCAAGTCGGCCGCGACCAGCTTCCACCACTAGCCTCCGGCGGACCGGCCCGCCGGTGCCGCACGGGGACGGTCTCAGCGGTCGTCCCCCGGATGCCGCTCCCCCGTCGCGTACGGGTTCGCCTCGCCCTCCGCCAGGACGCCGACGAACGGCTCGCCCTCCCCCGCGAAGGTGTACGCGCCGCCCTCGACGCGTCCGATCAGCCCCCGGGTCCACTCCGCCTCCGCGTCGGCCGTGTGGACCCACAGGTCCATGATCTCGCCGATGTGGCCCAGCTGTTCCGGGCCGCCCTCGGGGACGTAGTGCCCGGTGACGGTGGAGCGCCACTCCTCGATGCGCCGGATCCGCTCCTTCAGCAGGGTCACGGCCTCGGCCCGGGGCAGGTCGACCATGAAGCCGATGGCCGCGGACTTCACGTCCGTCCTCTGGTCGTAGGAGGTCAGCGCCTCGCGCAGCAGGCGGAAGTACTCCCCGGTGCCCGCCTCGGTGATCTCGTACTCGGTGCGCGGCGGGCCCCCGGCGGTGGAGGGGGCCGTCTCGTGCTCGTGCAGCAGCCCCTGCTTCGTCAGCTGCCTCAGGGCGTGGTAGATCGACCCCGGCTTGGCGTTGGACCACTCGTGGGCACCCCAGTACTCGAGGTCGCCGCGGACCTGGTAGCCGTGGGCCCGCCCGTGCTGGCGCACCGCGCCGAGCACGAGCAGACGGATCGCTGACATGGGCCCAGGCTATGACCTTCGGGTGACCTCAGAACGGGAAGCCGCTGCGGCCGTGCTGGACCGAGATCCACTTGGTGGTGGTGAAGGCCTCCAGGGTGGTCTCCCCGTTGAGGCGGCCGACGCCGGAGTTCTTCTCGCCGCCGAAGGGGACGATCGGCTCGTCGTGGACGGTGGCGTCGTTGACGTGGATCATGCCGGTGACGATCTGCTTGGCGAAGGCGACGCCCCGCTCGATGTCGGCGGTGTGGACGGCGCCGCTGAGGCCGTACGGCGTGTCGTTGGCGATGCGGACCGCCTCCTCCTCGCCGTCGAAGGTGTTGATGAAGACGACCGGGCCGAAGACCTCCTGCTGGAGCAGGGCGGAGTCGAGGGGGAGCCCGGCGAGGACGGACGGCTCCACGAGGTTGTCGGTGGTCGTGCCGTGGACCAGGGCCGTGGCGCCCTCGGAGATCGCCTGCTCGACCGCGCCGGACACCGCCTCGGCCTGCTGGGAGTTGATCACCGGGCCGATGAGGGTCTGCGGGTCGCGCGGGTCGCCGGCCTTCAGGGTCTTCACCTTGGCGACGAACTTCTCGGTGAACTCGTCGGCGACCGAGCGGTCGACCAGGATGCGGTTGGCGGCCATGCAGACCTGGCCCTGGTGGACGAAGCGGCTGAAGACGGCCGCGTCCACCGCGTAGTCGATGTCGGCGTCGTCGAGGACCACGAAGGCGCTGTTGCCGCCGAGTTCGATGATCGACCGCTTGAAGTGCGAGGCGGCGACCGTGGCGACGTGCCGGCCGACCTTGTCCGAGCCGGTGAAGGAGATCACGCGCGGGACGGGGTGCTCCAGGAAGGCGTCACCGATCTCGGCGATGTCGGTGACGACGACGTTCAGCAGGCCCGGGGGCAGCCCGGCGTCCTCGAAGAGCTTGGCGATCACCGTGCCGCCGGCGATCGGGGTGTTCTGGTGCGGCTTGAGCACCACGCCGTTGCCGAGGGCCAGCGCGGGGGCCACGGACTTCAGCGACAGCAGGAAGGGCACGTTGAAGGGGCTGATCACCCCGACCACGCCGACCGGCTCGCGGTAGACGCGGTTCTCCTTGCCGTCGATCGGCGAGGGGACGATCCGGCCCTCGGGGCGCAGCGCCAGATGGACCGACTCGCGCAGGAACTCCTTGGCGAGGTGGAGCTCGAAGGCGGCCTTGCCGAGGGTGCCGCCGGCCTCGGCGACGAGGAGCTCGCTGATCTCGGCCTCGCGCTCCTCGACCAGCCGCAGCACCTTCTCGAACACCGAGCGGCGGGCGTAGGCGTTGGTCGCGGCCCACTCCTTCTGGGCGCGGGCGGCGGCGCGGTAGGCCTCGTCGACCTCGTCGACCGTGGCTATGGTGATCGACGCGAGCTTCTCGCCGTCGTAGGGGTTGAAGTCGATGATGTCCCAGGACCCCGTCCCTGGACGCCACTTACCGTCGATGTACTGCTGGGCCAGGTCCGTGAAGTAGGACGACATGTGATCCCTCGATCCCCTGCTGCGGTGGCAGTCAAAACAGACGTGCGATGCATCACGATCTGATCACACGTCATCGTACGTGTGTTTCAAGGGAGTTGTGGGAGATCCGGGGCGTCCCCAGGGGCAAGAGTCCCTGAGGACCCGCCGGAGAGCACATGTGCGGCCGGGAGGGCGCTACGACAGCTGAAGCAGCCCGCGCAGCAGGTCCCGGCTCTCGTCGGGCCCGGGGCTGTCCTGCTGGAGCTCCTTCAGCGCCTGTTCGTACTGGCCGACGTCCTCACGCTTGTCCAGGTAGAGGGCGCTGGTGAGCTGCTCCAGGTAGACGACGTCCTGCAGATCGGCGTCCGGGAAGCTCAGGATGGTGAAGGAGCCGGACTCGCCGGAGTGCCCGCCGAAGCTGAACGGCATGATCTGCAGGCGTACGTTGGGCCGCTCGGAGATCTCGATCAGGTGCTGCAGCTGCCCGCGCATCACCTCGCGGTCGCCGTAGGGCCGGCGCAGGGCGGCCTCGTCGAGGACGATGTGGAAGTCCGGGGCGTTCTCGTCGACGAGGTACTTCTGCCGCTCCAGGCGCAGCGCCACGCGCCGGTCGATGTCCGCCGCACCGGCGCCCTTCATGCCGCGGGCGACGACCGCGTGGGCGTACGCCTCGGTCTGCAGCAGGCCGTGCACGAACTGCACCTCGTAGACGCGGATCAGTGAGGCCGCGCCCTCCAGCCCGACGTAGGTGGGGAACCAGTTGGGCAGCACGTCCGAGTAACTGTGCCACCAGCCCGCCACGTTGGCCTCGCGGGCGAGTCCGACCAGCGCCTGGCGCTCGGTGTCGTCCGTGATGCCGTACAGCGTCAGCAGGTCCTCCACGTCCCGGGTCTTGAAGCTCACCCGGCCCAGCTCCATCCGGCTGATCTTCGACTCGGACGCCCGGATGTGGTAGCCCGCCGCCTCCCGCGTGATCCCGCGGGCCTCACGCAGCCGCCGTAGTTGCGAGCCGAGCAGCATCCGCCGCACCACCGATCCGGGCTCTCCCGCGCTCACCTTGCCAGCCTCCCCAACCGTCCACAGGTTTCGCAGTCTGCCACTAAAACACTCCGAGCAGTACTCGTCCGATTACAGAGATGGAAAGAAGCCAAAGGATACGCATGGAAAGCCGCAAGGGAAGGGTGAGGAGAAAGCAAGGGAACGGGCCCTGAACGGCGAGAAGATGGCGGAAAAAATGGCCAAGAAGCGGTACGGGCAGGTCTATTTCGGTCACGTGCACGTGCATCTGCCCTTGCATCCGCCGTGCGCATCCGAAACCATGGTCCCGCGCCACCGCTGCATCGCAACGACCGCGAATCCCGGGAGTGCCTCGCATGGGGACGAATGGATCGACCATGCTCGAGCCGTTACGGCAGGGCCTTCCGCCGCTTGATCCCGCGGCCGTGTCCAACGCCGCGTCCTGCGCCCTGCCCGCCCGCCTCGAAGCGGTGCGCGAGGCCCGGCAGTTCACCAGGAGAACCCTCGGCCAGTGGGACGTGGGCGATCGCCTCGACGACGTGTGTCTGGTCGTCTCGGAATTGGTGACCAACGCCCTGCGGCACGGACTGTCCGACACCGCCGTGCTCCCGGCGGACCCGAATCCGGCGGTGCGACTGCATCTGATGCGATGGACCGAGCGGCTGGTGTGCGCGGTGCGCGACCCCAGTCGTGACAGCCCCCTGCCCCGCGAGGAGGAGGACTTCTCGGCGGAGTCGGGCCGCGGCCTGTTCCTCGTCGACTCCTTCACCGACGGCTGGGGCTGGCACCCGCTCTCGGGCAGCCTCGGCGGCAAGGTCGTCTGGGCGCTGTTCCGGCTGTACACACCCGCCGAATGACGAACCGCGGCACTCTTTGGTGCCGCGGTTCTACGCGCGTTGTAAGACTGTTCGCCGCGAAACAACCGATACGCGGAGCCGGTGACCTCGTCAGCTCGCGATCAGGTGGTCGAACTCGCCGTCCTTGATGCCGAGCAGCATCGCCTCGATCTCCGCCCGGGTGTAGACGAGCGCGGGACCGTCGGGGAAGCGCGAGTTGCGCACCGCCACGTCCCCGCCGGGCAGTCGCGCGAACTCCACGCAGGATCCCTGCGAGTTGCTGTGCCGGCTCTTCTGCCAGGCAACCCCGTACAGCTGTGTGGCCGTCATGCCGTTGTACACGTCGTGCCCCCCGTCAACGTGGTGGTCCACAGGTCGCTCCCTGGTGGTGCACTGGCTCGTGTGGCCATTGGTGCCGTTGGTCAACTGTTCCGGATCATAACCCCGTTCATGTGCAGTTGCATGAGCAGATGCACGTGCACGAGGGGTGGTGGTGCGGTTACAGCTTTGACGCCCGCTTTACCCGACGGAAAGTAGTCCGGGATCGAACTACTCGTGCACTAGGAACAGACGCACGGCATGGCCGTCGTGTTCCGTCGGCACCTCACCGACAGGCCGTTCACCTCCGTTTCAGGGCAGTCCAGGAAGACGGAAGCCCACCGTCCACTCCCCCCGGTGGACGTGACTCCGGACGTGGGGGTTCCGTGACTGCCGCCCTCGGATGCGTGAACAGGTCCTGACCAATCGGACCGGGCACGACAAAGAGTCGCCCCCGTGTACGACCGTGGGGATCGTACGCGGGGGCGAATCGGGGTGGTCGGCGACGGGCGGCCGGCATCGGCCGTTCGTCCCGGTGCGGGAAGGACGGTGTCCGGTCCGGCTGGACGCCGAGGCCGGGTCCGCTCGTACGACCGCCGGTCCGCCGGCTCAGCGGCCGGCGTAGGGCAGCAGGGCCGTCTCGCGGGCGTTCTTGATCGCCCGGGACAGCAGGCGCTGCTGCTGGGCGGAGACCCGGGTGACCCTGCGGCTGCGGATCTTGCCCCGGTCGGAGACGAACTCACGGAGCAGGTCGGTGTCCTTGTAGTCGATGTAGGTGACGCCCGCCCGGTCGAGGGGGTTGGGGCGGGAAGCGGCGGGCTTGCGGTCGGTCTTGCGGGGCACCGGGGTCAGACCTCCAGGAGGGTGTCGAAGGCGGGCGGCAGCCGCTTCCAGGCGTCGCGGCCCGCGGCGTACTCGGCGTCGGTGAGCAGGCAGGACTCCAGGAGCCGTTCGAGCCCGTCGCGGTCGAGGCCCGGGGACGTGAAGACCAGGTGCTGGCAGCAGTCGCCGTGCTCGGGGTGCCAGTCCAGCGCCGCTGCGGCACGGCGCACCGGCGGGACCATGTCCCAGGCCGCGTCCGGGAGGGAGGCCAGCCAGGGGCCCGCCGACTCCACGCACAGCGCACCGCCCGCGGCGTCCCAGTGGAGCAGCGTCTCGGGTCTGTCGGCGAGCCAGAACCGGCCCCGGCTGCGGGCGGCGGCGCAGGTCAGGTCCTCCAGCGCCGCGTACAGCCGCTCCGGGTGGAAGGGGCGGCTCCGGTGCCAGACGAGGGTGGAGACGCCGTGGGCATCGGCCTCGGCCGGGAGCAGCGCACAGGCGGGGTGCTGCGCGGCCGCGGCCGCCTCGGCGTCGAAGCCGGCCAGGGCGGCGGCCGCCAGCTCGGAAGTGCCGTGTGCATATGCACGTGCCGATGCGTCGGTCCGTGCGCCCTCCGGCGGCCGGGCGGACCCGGCCACGGGTGCCTCGGGGTGGCCGGCCGGCAACGGGACCCGGCGGGCCGTCGGATGGAGCTGGGCGAGCAGCTCGCGGTCCTCGTCGTCGGCCTCCCCGGAGTCGACGACGGCCAGCACGGGGGCGTACTCCAGCTGGCGCGCGAAGGTGTCGGCGACGGTCCGCCGGTCGGTGGCGGCCGCGGCGAGGCCCACGTCCGCGAGGTCGTCGCCGTTGCCGAGGCAGGGCAGCAGCAGCGCCGGGTCGACGGCGGTGATCACGCCGGTGACGGTGAGGCCGCCGGCCACGACCACCTCGGCCATGGCCTTGGGCTCCACGGAGTCCCAGAGCTCGACGACCGCGAGCCGGGTGGTGCCGTCGTCGGCGAGGCGGCGCAGCTCGGGGACCAGGTCCTCACGCAGGGCGCAGCAGGCGCAGTCATTGACCAGGGGCGCCTCGCCGGCGGAGAGGACTCCGCCGGCGTCGCGGACGGTCCGTACGACCGTACCGGCCACGGCCGCGGCCAGGTCGTGGTGGAGTGCGACGCTGCCGGGGACGTCGGCGAGCAGGCGCGCCACCGTCGCCCGGCGGGCGTCGGCGTGCAGCCCGCCGACGATCACCACCGACAGGCTCACGCCCCGCCCCGCTTCCCGTACCGGCGCTCGAAGCGCTCGACGCGGCCGGCAGTGTCCATGACGCGGGCGGTGCCGGTGTAGAAGGGGTGGCTGACGTTCGAGATCTCGACGTCCACCACCGGGTAGGTGCGGCCGTCCTCCCACTCGATGAGCTTCTCGCTCGTCATGGTCGAGCGGGTCAGGAAGGCGTGGTGCGCGGCACGGTCACGGAAGACGACCGGACCGTAGGCCGGGTGGATTCCCTCGCGCATGGTCAGCGCTCCTCTCGGAACTCGACGTGGCGGCCGGCGACCGGGTCGTACTTCCGGAGGGTCATACGGTCCGGGTCGTTGCGGCGGTTCTTGCGGGTGACGTACGTGAAGCCGGTCCCCGCCGTGGACCGGAGTCTGACGACCGGGCGGAGTTCGTTGCGTGCCATGCTGCTATGTTACTGAAAATGAATCCCATTAGCGATAGTGGTTCGAGAGAGGTACGTCACCCATGTCCGCGCACTGCATGCTGACCGGGGCCCGGCCCGGCTTCGGCAACCGCGTCTCCCACTCCCACCGGCGGACCTCCCGCCGCTTCGACCCGAACGTCCAGTCCAAGCGCTACTGGCTGCCGGGCGAGGGCCGGTACGTACGGCTGCGGCTGAGCACGAAGGGGATCAGGACCGTGGACGCGATCGGCGTCGAGGCGGCCGTGGCCCGGATCCGGGCGCGCGGGGTGCGCGTCTGATGGCGAAGAAGAGCAAGGTCGCGAAGAACGAGAAGCGTCGGGAGGTCGTCGCGCGGTACGCCGAGCGGCGGGCCGAGCTGAAGGAGATCGTCCGGCGGCCCTCGTCGGCCCAGGCCGAGCGGCTCGCCGCCCAGCGGGAGCTGCGCCGGCAGCCGAGGGACGCGAGCGCCACGCGCGTGCGCAACCGGGACCAGGTGGACGGGCGGCCGCGTGGTTACTTCCGGGCGTTCGGGCTGTCCCGGGTGGGGGTGCGGGAGCTCGCGCACGCCGGATGTCTGCCGGGGGTGCGGAAGGCGTCCTGGTAGCAGCTCACAGGCCCGTCCTGTCAGGTCACAGGCCGCGCCCAGGGTTGCGGCGGGGCGTGCTGGTAGCTTGCTGCCGGTCCGACCCGTCCGGCTACACCCTGGGAGCTTGCAGTGACTTCGGCGATCTACTCGCGCGGCACGTCCCGTCGGCCGGTGCGGGCCGTGGCCGTGGCCGCGGCGCTGGCGGGCGCGCTCGCGCTGACCGGATGCGGAGCGGGCGACGGGGGCGACGACGACGCCACGGCCGCACCGTCCGTCTCCGCCGGGACGGCGACCGCGGACACCGGCGGCGCGAGCGGCGACTCGGGCGGGGCCACCGCGTCGGCCGCGAGCGAGCTGGAGGGCAGCTGGCTGACCACGGCGGACGGCAAGGCCGTGGCACTGATCATCAACGGTGAGCAGGCCGCCCTCTTCGCCACCGGCGGGACCGTGTGCAGCGGGACGGCCGGCAAGCAGGCGGGCATGGAGATGATCTACCTCAAGTGCCCGACCGGCTCGAAGGCCCGCACCACCGGCATGGTCGACTCCGTCGACGGCGACTCGCTGACGGTCACCTGGACGGGCGCGGCCGGCAAGGAGACGTACACCAAGACCGAGGGCGGCCAGCTGCCTTCGGGTCTGCCGACGGCGGGGTAGGACTCGCCGCACCCGGGGCGGGAGTCGCGGCGCCGGGGCCGGAGCGGTGCCGCTGGGGACGTGGCGCTGGGGCGTGCCCGCTGCGTGACGCCGGAGCCGTGACCCTGGGGCGTGCCCGCTGCGTGACGCCGGAGCCGTGACCCTGGGGCGTGCCCGCTGGGGAGCGTGTCGCAGGAGCCGCGCCGCTGGGGCGGGAGGCCGGAGCCGCGCCGCCGGGAACGTGCCGCCGACGGGGTGCCGCTGGGGCGCGCCCGCAGGGGGCGCGCCGCCTGATCCGTACCGCTGGGGCGCGCCGCAGGGGCATACCGCTGGGCGCGTGCCGCTGGCGGGGTGCGGGGGCGGGACGCCAGAGCCGGCCGCAGGGGCGTGCCGGTGGGGCGTGCCACTGGCGGGGTGCGCAGGGGCGTGACGCCCGAGCCATGCCGCAGGGGGCGGGACGCTGGGACCTTGAAGCCCGAGCCGCGCCGCAGGGACGTGCCGCAGGGAGCATGACGCCCGAGCCGCGCCGCAGGGACCTGCCACAGGGACCTGCCGCTGGGACCTGCCGCAGGGACCTGCCGCAGGGACCTGCCGCAGGGAGCATGACGCCCGAGCCGCGCCGCAGGGACGTGCCGCTGGGGAGCGTGGCGTCTGGGACGGGGGCGCGCGACACTGCGGCGCACGCGTGCGTGATGATCCTTCGAGCACCGTCACGAACCTCAGGGGACCCTTCATGCGCGCCGTTCCGATCACCGTCACCGCCCTCGCCTCGGCCCTGCTCCTCACCGCCTGCTCCGGCGGCGACGACGACAGCGGCTCCGGCGACACCGGGAGCAAGGCCGCCGGTTCCGCCTGCGCCTTCGGCGAGCTGAGCCAGGAGGTCGGCCCGGTCGACGCCGCCCCCGCCGCCGGGGACACCGGCAACGTCACCGTCACGCTCACCAACAAGGGCGCCGAGTGCACCCTGGACGGCTTCCCCGCCGTCGGCCTCCAGGCGGGCGAGGCCTCCGCGACCGTGGAGAAGGCCGCCGGCGCCGAGGCGCAGAAGCTGACCGTCCCCGAGCAGGGCACCTTCACCTTCACGATCACCTATGTGCGGGGCGGCGGCGACGCCGAGAGCCTCGCCGTCAAGACGGTGAAGTACGGCCTGCCGGGGTCCGACAAGACCGAGAGCTTCCCCTGGTCCTACGGTGCGGTGGCGCTGAAGAGCGTGGACGTGCCGGACGCCTCGGTGACGGCTTTCCAGCAGGCCGGCGACTGACGCCGCGGCCGCGGGGTCACGGCAGCCGGGGCCGCGAGCCGACCTGCGCCCGGTCGGCGGCCTCGGCGCCCTCGGTCCAGCCCGCCTCGTCGGTGATCCCGCGCAGCCGGGTGGTGACCGTGTCCGGGAACATCCGGTCGGTGGCCGCCGTGACCGCGACCTCCCGGGTGGCGAGGACGGGCAGCAGGTCGTCGCTCACCTGGGTTCCGGCGGCGGCCGCGACCTCGCCGAGGCGGCTGCCGATACGGTGCGCGTAGGCGGCGAGGAAGGACTGCCGGAAGGTCTTGGTCCGCTTGCGTCCGCCGGCACGCTGGGCGGCCTCCGCCTTCGCCAGCGCGGACTGCGCCTGCACCAGGAGCGAGGTGTAGAGCAGTTCCACCGCCTCCAGGTCGGCCTCGAACCCGACGACCGTGGAGAAACCGAAGGGTTCGTTCCAGACCGCCCGGCAGTGGTTGGCGTCCGCGACCGCGTCCAGCAGCACCGCCTTGGCCTGCTCGTACGGCGGTTCCACGCCGATCCGGCAGGCGCCGGGCGCGTCCGGGTCCGGGGCCTGCGCGTCGAGCAGCGCCTCGTCGACGCTGTGCCGGGCCATCAGCTCCTGCGCCTTCGCGGTGAGCGCCTCCGCCTCCTGCGGATACCCGGTCGCCTCCGCCTTGGCGAGCAGCGCGCGGATCCGCGTGAGCATGCGCGAGCCGGAGCGGCGGCCCGGCCCCGGCCGTGACTCGTCGAGGGGTTCGAGCGCGGGCAGGCGCAGCAGCAGGCGGTAGAGCTCCAGCACCGCGGTGGCGCGCGAGAAGCGGTCGGTGCGAGGCGGCGCCTCGGCGGGCAGGCCGGCCAGCTGGGCCCTCCAGCGGGGGCCGCGCGCCCTGTCGTCCGGTGCCTGCGCACGGATCAGCGCGGCCAGCAGGCGTACGTGGACCTCGTCCAGTTCGCGCCGCACGAGCCGTACGACGTCGGCGGGCTGCCAGCCGCGCCGCCAGGCCGCCGCCACGAACTCCGTTCCGCGCCGGGCGAGTTCGGCGTCCGCCGAGGGGTCGGCGGCGAGAAGGGAGGCGCCGGCGTCGAGGGCGGTGTCGGCGGTGTCGTGGAGGGCGGTCCGCAGGGCGCGTTCGACGGCGTCGTCGGGGGTGCTGGTGCTGCTCACCGGTCGATGGTGACACGCGCGCGTGCGCCACTGACAACCCGAGGTTGACAGTCCCTAGGCGTCAACCTACGGTTGACACATGACGACGAACCCCTCCATCACGTCATCCGTACGGCTCGACGAACTCATCGCGGCCATCAAGAAGGTCCACCCCGAACCCCTCGACCAGCTCCAGGACGCGGTCATCGCCGCCGATCACCTCGGCGAGGTGGCCGACCATCTGATCGGGCACTTCGTCGACCAGGCCCGCCGCTCGGGCGCCTCCTGGACGGACATCGGCAGGAGCATGGGCGTCACACGGCAGGCCGCGCAGAAGCGGTTCGTGCCCAAGGAGTCGGCCGACCTCGATCCGAGCCAGGGCTTCAGCCGCTACACCCCGCGCGCCCGCAACGTCGTGATGGCCGCCCACAACGAGGCCATCGCCGCCGGCAACACCGAGGGCCGCCCCGAACACCTCGCCCTCGGCCTGCTGGCCGAACCGGAGGGCCTGGCTGCCAAGGCGATCACCGCGCAGGGCCTCCTCCTGGACGACGTGCGCCAGGCAGCCGGCGCCGCACTGCCCGCCGCCGCCGAGGACGTCCCGGAACTCGTCCCGTACGGCTCCGACGCCAAGAAGGTCCTGGAACTGACTTTCCGCGAGGCGCTCCGCCTCGGCCACAACTACATCGGCACCGAGCACATCCTGCTCGCCCTGCTGGAGTTCGAGAACGGCGAGGGCGTGCTGTCGGGTCTCGGCCTCACCAAGCCGGCCGCCGAGGAGTACCTGCTCGCGGCCCTCGACAAGATCAAGGTGACGTTCGACGAGCAGAGCTGAGGGCCGTTGTCAGACCCTCCTGCGACACTCGCAACCATGACCGACCGGTGGGCCCTCGCCCCGGCCGAGGACGGCGGCGCCGAGCTCGCCCCCCTCGGTCCGGACGGGCTGCCCGCCGGCCCGGTGCTGCGGGAGGCGGACCTGGCGCGTGCGGTGCGCGAGCGGCCCGGCGTCACCCGCTGGGTCTGGCGCTCCACGGCCGAGGTGTATCCGCGACTGCTCGCCGCGGGGGTGCGGGTGGAGCGGTGCTACGACGTCGAGGACGCCGAGACCCTCCTCCTGGGCCACGAGGGGCGGTACGGAGAACCCCGTTCGGCCGCCGCCGCCCTGGCCCGGCTGCGCGGCGGACCCGTCCCGCCGGACCCGCCGCAGCGCTCCGCCGCGCCCGGCGCCCAGTCCTCGCTCTTCGAACCGCGGTCCGTCCAGTCCGCCCCCCTGCCGCTCACCGACCTCGCCGAGGTCTACGCCGAGCAGCAGCGGCGGCATGCGCGGGCCGAGCACCCGGACCGGATGCGGCTGCTGACGGCGGCCGAGTCGGCGGGGATGCTGGTGGCCGCCGAGATGAACCGCTCGGGGCTGCCGTGGAGCGCGGACGTGCACCGCGCGGTGCTGCAGGACCTGCTCGGCGAGCGGTACGCGGGCGGGGGCGAGCCGCGCCGGCTGGCCGAGCTGGCCGACGAGGTGTCCGCCGCCTTCGGACACCGGGTCCGCCCCGACCTGCCCGCCGACGTGATCAAGGCGTTCGCCCGGGCCGGGATCCGGGTGAAGTCGACCCGCCGCTGGGAACTGCAGTCGATCGACCACCCGGCCGTGAAACCGCTGATCGAGTACAAGAAGCTGTACCGCATCTGGGTCGCCCACGGCTGGTCCTGGCTGCAGGACTGGGTGCGCGAGGGCCGCTTCCGCCCCGAGTTCCTGGCGCACGGCACGGTCACCGGCCGCTGGGTCACCAACGGCGGGGGCGCCCTGCAGATCCCCAAGGTCATCCGGCGGGCCGTGGTCGCCGACCCCGGCTGGCGGCTGGTGGTCGCCGACGCCGACCAGATGGAGCCGCGCGTCCTGGCGGCGATCTCCCGCGACCCCGGTCTGATGGAGGTGGCCGGCCAGGAGACGGACCTGTACCAGTCCGTCTCCGACCGCGCCTTCTCCGGCGACCGCGACCAGGCGAAGATCGCCGTCCTCGGCGCGGTGTACGGCCAGACCTCCGGGGACGGCCTGAAGAACCTCGCCGCGCTCCGCCGCCGCTTCCCGCGCGCGGTGGCGTACGTGGACGACGCGGCCAGGGCGGGCGAGGAGGGCCGGCTCGTCCGGACCTGGCTGGGGCGGACCTGCCCGCCGGCGGTCGGCGCGGACGACGCCGGGACGGAGGAGGCGGGCATCCCGGTCGGCCCCGCCGGTCCGGCCGAGCGCGGGGAAGCGGAGGAGGGCCGGCCCTGGGTGCCCGGTTACGCCTCCTCCGACGCCCGCGCGCGGGGCCGTTTCGCCCGCAACTTCGTCGTCCAGGGCAGCGCCGCCGACTGGGCGCTGCTGCTGCTCGCCGCACTGCGGCGCACCTGTGCGGACATGGCGGCCGAACTGGTCTTCTTCCAGCACGACGAGGTGATCGTGCACTGCCCGGAGGAGGAGGCGGAGACCGTCGTCGCCGCGATCCGGGAGGCGGCCGGCCTGGCGGGACGGCTGACGTTCGGGGAGACCCCGGTGCGGTTTCCGTTCACGACGGCGGTGGTGGAGTGCTATGCCGACGCGAAGTGATCACCCCGAACCGTCCAGCAGTTCCGCGAGTTCGGCCACGACCGCCTGCGCGTCCGTCCCGTCCAGCGCGTCGAGGGCCGCCCGCCACTGCGCGCGGGCCTGGTCCGTACGCCCCTGCTCGCGCAGCAGGAGACCGTGCTGGTGCCGGGCGAGCCCGCCCGTGTAACGGTCGGCGCGGGCGTCGGCGCGGCGCAGCAGTTCGGCGCACTCCGCCGTGGCCGGTCCGGTACGGCCCAGCAGGCGCAGGGCGCGGACCAGCCCCAGCCGGGTCTGCGACTCGCCGTGCCAGTCGCCGTGTCCGCCGAGAATGCGCAGGCTCTCCTCGAAGTGCGGCAGGGCGGCGGCCGGTTCGCCGAGGGTGAGATGGGCGTAGCCGATGTTGCAGTGCGCCGAGTGCTGCACGATCACGGCGCCAATCCGGTCCCCGAGGGCCAGGGAGCGGCGGTGCTGCTCGATGGCGGCGCGCGGGTCGGTGTGCTCGTAGAGGTTGCCGAGGTGGCTGTGGGTGACGGCCTCGCCGTGCGGGTCGTTCAGCCGGCGCGAGTACTCCAGGCTCCGGCGCAGGGCGTCGCCGGACTCCTCGTACCGGCCGAGGCTCTCCAGCAGCAGCCCCCGGTTGTTGAGGCAGCGGCGGACCCAGGAGAGCCGGCCGAGCCGGCTCCACACGTCCAGGGCACGGTCGTTGAGGACCAGCGCCTGCTGCTGGCGGCCGGTCAGGAAGTGCAGGCCCGCGAGGTCGCCGAGCGCGTACGCCTCCGCCGCCTCGTCCCCGAGCAGCCGCGCCGTGCGCAGCGCGGCCTGCCCGAGCACCTCCATCTCGGCGACCCGGCCCCGGCGCTGGAGGTAGGGGAAGAGCAGGCGCAGAAGAGTGGAGACGAGGCCGGCAGCCTCGGTGTCTTCGCCGGCGTCCTCCACCAGGGCGACGACGTTCTCCAGTTCGGTGTCCGCCCAGGCGAAGGCCTCCTCGGGCCCGGGGAAGGCGGGCGCGGCCGCGAGGTGCGCGGCGTGGGCGGGAGGCTGCGCGCCGGTGGGACGCCGGCGGTCGTCCTGGTCGGGCCCGGGTTCGATGATGGCGGTGAGGGTGCGTTCGGCGACGGCGGCGTACCAGTGGAGGGCGTCGCGCCTGACGGAGCCGGACCGCCCGTCGCTCCAGGCGAGTTCACGCGCGAAGTCCCGTACGAGGTCGTGGGGCGCGTACCGGCCGTAGGCGCTCTCCTCCAGCAGGGCCACGTCGACGAGCCGGTCCAGGGCGGCCTCGGTGCGGCGCTCGTCGGTGCCGGTGAGGCGGGCCAGCAGGGGCACACCGTACGCGGGCAGGTCGAGGGCGCCGATGCGGCGCAGGGCGAGGGCCGCGTCCTGGTCGGCCTCGCGGGCGGAGGCGGCGAGGGCGTCGTGGGCGACGGCGAGGGAGCGGCGCACGCTCAGGTCGTCGTATTCGAGGTGGTGCAACCTGCCCTGGGTGGCGGCCAGTTGCCGGGCGAGGGTGTCCGGGGTGAGGGCCCGGCGGGCGGCCAGGCGGGCGGCGACGATTCGCAGGGCGAGCGGCAGGCGCCCGGTGAGTCCGATGAGCGGGTGGTGCGCGTCCAGACCGTAGAGGCCGTCGTCGCCCTCGGGGTCGTCGGGGTCGTCACGGCCGGACAGCGCGCGCAGCAGGGTGGCGCTGTCCTCGCCCGACAGGGGCGCGAGCGGAAAGCGGTGGACGCCGTCGAGGGCGGTGAGCGGGGACCGGCTGGTGACGATCACCGCGCAGCCGGGACCGGCCGGCAGCAGGGGGCGGATCTGGGCGGCGCTCGCGGCGTCGTCCAGGACGAGCAGGGTGCGGGTGGGTGCGAGCAGGGTGCGCAGCAACGCGGCCGCCGCGTCCGGGTGTTCGGGGATGTGCCGGGGTTCGGTGCCGAGGTCGCGCAGGAGGGCGGCGAGTGCCTGGGCGGCGGGGAGGGGCGTCATGCCGGGGGTGGAGCCGTGCAGGTTGAGATAGAGCTGACCGCTGGTGAAACGTTCCCTCAGGGTGTGGGCCACCTGCAGGGCGAGGGCGCTCTTGCCGACGCCGGCCATGCCGCTGATGACGGCGAGCGGGGTGGGGCCCTCCGGTGGGGGTGCCGCGAGAAGGCCGACGAGCCGGCGGAGGATGCCGTCCCGGCCGGTGAAGTGCGCGGGCGGCGGGGGAAGTTGGGCCGGACTGCGGGCGGCGGCCGGCGAACCGAGGGAGACGCCGGGGGGCTGGGAGGCTCCGGGGGGCTCGATGCAGCCCTCACCACTGCCCTGGCTGCCGCCCCCACCGCCGGCCTGGCTGCCACCCTCACCGCCGTCAGCACTGCCCGGCTGCTCCGCGTAGGCGTCTCCCTCCGCGCCTCCCCGCAGCACCTCCACATGCGCCTCGCGGACCGCCGGTCCCGGTTCGACGCCGAGTTCCTCGACGAGACGGGTGCGCAGATCACGGTGGACGGCGAGGGCCTCGGCCTGGCGGCCGGTGTGGTGCAGGGCGAGCATCAGCTGACGGTGGTACGCCTCGCGCAGCGGATACTCGGCAGCCAGCGCGGTCAGCTCCGGGACGATCCGGTCCGGCCGGCCGCCGCCGAGGGCGAGTTCGGCGTCGTAGCGCCACTCCAGCAGGAGCAACCGGGCCTCCCGCAGCCGCCGTACGAGGGCGTAGCCGCCCAGGTCGGCGGGGAGCCCGCTGAGCGGGGTGCCGCGCCACAGCGCGAGCGCGGCAGCGCACTCGGCCACGACGCGCTCCCAGTTGCGGGCGGCGTGCGCCCCGCGCGCGGTGGCGACGTGCCGCTCGAAGACATGGACGTCGAGCTCGCCCTGTTCGACGCGGAGTTGGTAGCCGGGCGGCACCGCCCGCAGCCGCTCCGGGTCGTCGAGCAGCCGGCGCAGCCGGGTGACGTGGTTGTGCAGCGAGGCTTGCGCGGAGGCCGGCGGCGCGCCGCCCCACAGCGCCTCCTTCAGCGACTCGACGGGCACGATCCGGCCGGCGTCGAGGAGGAGGACGGCGAGGAGGGTGCGGATCTTGGGGCTGCGGATGGTTGTGTACGGCTCGCCGGGGAAGAAGAGGACCGGCGGCCCGAGCAGTCCGAACCGCAGCTCGTCCTGCCGCATCACGTCTACCGCCGCCTTTCCGTCTCTGTGCAAACAGTCGCTTCAGGCCATGTGACCAGCGGCGACAGGGGCACCCGTTGGCAATATGTTAGCGATCCGTTGGTCCAACCTGATGTGATCACATCATCGGAACCGGCCCGACGGTGCGCGCGTGTGAACGCGCAACTCGGGGGAGTGCCGCCGCCGCGGCCGGGTCCGGGGGGCGTGCCGGGCCCCGGTCGGCGGAGGTGAACGACCGGGGCTCGCGCCCTGTATCTACGCGTGTCGGCCGGACGGCAGACAGCCGGCCGGACGACAGGGAACGGCCGGACGACAGGGAACGGCCGGACGACAGGGAACGGCCGGACGACAGGGAACGGCCGGACGACGGACAGCCGGCCGGGGAACGGACAGCCGGTCAGATGACGGGTGGGCGGCCGAGTCGGGTCAGCCGCCATACGGTCCGCCATCGCATGGGCCGCCGGGGACCGGCCGGTCGCCGCACCCCCTCCGCGAACCCGCCGAACCAGGCCTTGAGCCCGCCGAGCGAGCGTGTGCGCAGCAGCGTGACGGCGATCCACACCCCGAGATGGACCGGGATGAGCGGCAGGGGCAGGTTGCGCCGGACCAGCCAGACGCGGTTGCGGGCGGTGACGCGGTAGTAGATGGCGTGCCGGGCGGGCGAGGTCTTGGGGTGCTGGAGCAGCAGCTCGGGCGCGTAGAGAATCTTCCAGCCGGCGTCGGTGGCGCGCCAGGCCAGGTCGGTCTCCTCGTGCGCGAAGAAGAACTCGGCGGGCCAGTCGCCGGTCTCGGCGAGCATGGCCATGCTGAGCGCGTGCCCGCCGCCGAGGAAGCCGGTGACGTACCCGCCCTCCATCGGGTCGGAGGCGCCGACGCGCGGCACGTGCCGGCGCTGGGTCTCGCCGGTCTCGTCGGCGATGCGGAAGCCGACGATGCCGAGGCGGGGGTCGGCGGCGTACAGATCCCGCACGCGGCGCAGCACGTCGGCGTCGACGAGCAGCCCGTCGTCGTCCAGTTCGACGACGACGTCGACGTCCCCGAACTCCCGCAGCCGGGCGAGGGCGACGTTGCGGCCGCCGGGGCAGCCGAGGTTCTCCTCGACGTCGATGGTGGTGACCTCGCCCGGCAGGGAGAGACGCTCGGCGAACTCGGGAAGCTCACAGCCGTTGCCGACGATCACGATGCGGGCGGGGGCCAGGTCCTGCTTGGCGACCGACTCCAGCAGGGCGTCGACCTCGGCGGGCCGGTTGCCCATGGTCACCACGGCGACGGCGATCCTCGGCTCCACCACGTCCCTCAACGCCCCTCACTCCGTCCGCCGACGGCGACACTCATCCGCGCTCCCGTCGCGCGACGCCCGTCGTTCACCAAGATGTTGCCCTAGATACGGAGGTTGCCCGAACACCGGTTCACTTTGGGCCGCTTTTACGGCGATTTTCCCGCCGCCGTACGAACTTCAGCCCCGACCAGTCCTCCCCCAGCGCCGCGACCTTCACATCGACGACACCGAGCGGGAGGAAGAGGTCGCGCAGGTCGTTCTCGGCGAGGTCGCTGACGTGGCCGGCGGCCTTGCGGGGCCAGGCGATCCAGAGCACGGCGGCGTCGGCGAGCTCGCGGACGAGGGTGGGGGTCTCGGCGGCGAGATCGGCGCGGGCGCGGTAGAAGGCGACGGTGATGTCGGCGCCGCGGGGACCGCCCGGGGCGACGTCGGTGTCCTCCGGCAGGTCGGGTACGGCCCACCCGGCCGGGGCGTGCAGCAGGCGCAGCCGGTGTCCCTGGCCCGGCTTGACGCCGAGCTTCCTGGCGAGGGGGGTGCCGGAGTGGCCGCCGCCGGTCGCGGAGGTGTCGCTCACGGTCCCACCGTAGCCTCGCATCCGACCGGCTCCCGTCCGGAGGAGACACCATGCCGTTCCGCTGCGCCGTACTCGACGACTTCCAGAACGTCGCCACGACCTACGCCGACTGGTCGGTGCCGGGTGAGGAGGTGGAGGTGGTGTCCTTCACCGAGCACTTCGGCGACGAGGGCGAGCTCGCGGCGGCCCTGGCCGGCTTCGACTGCGTGGTGACCCTGCGGGAACGGGTCGCCTTTCCGGCGTCACTGTTCGCCCGGCTGCCCCGGCTCCGGCTGCTGATCGCCTCCGGCATGCGCAACTCGGTGATCGACTACGCCGCGGCGCGGGCGAACGGCGTGACGGTGTGCGGTACGGAGAGCTCGTCGGCTCCGCCGGTGGAGCTGACGTGGGCACTGCTGCTGGGCCTGGCGAGGGGCCTGGTCCAGGAGAGCACCGCCCTGCGGGAGGGCGGGCCGTGGCAGTCCACGGTCGGCGCCGATCTGCACGGCCGCCGACTCGGACTGCTGGGCCTGGGAAAAATCGGCAGCCTGGTGGCGAGGGTGGGGTCGGCGTTCGGGATGGAGGTGAGCGCGTGGAGCCGGAACCTGCGGGCGGAGCGGGCGGAGGAGGTGGGCGTGCGGCTGGCCTCCTCGAAGGAGGAACTGCTGGCGGAGGCCGACTTCGTGTCGGTGCACCTGGCGTTGAGCGACCGTACGCGGGGACTGATCGGCGCCGCGGAACTGGCCCTGCTGAAGCCGACGGCGTATCTGATCAACACCTCGCGGGCGGCGATCGTGGACCAGGAGCCGCTGCTGGCGGCCCTGCGGGAGGGCCGCTTCGCGGGGGCGAGGGTGGACGTGTTCGACGTGGAGCCGCTGCCGGCGGATCACCCGATGCGAACAGCTCCCCGCCTGCTGGCGACCCCGCACCTGGGTTACGTCTCCCGGGCGAACTACGAGCGGTACTACGGGCAGGCGGCGGAGGCGGTCCGGGGGTATCTGGCGGGGACGCCGGTGCGGGTGCTGGGCTCCCTGTGACGGGGCGGCGAGATCCGTGAGCCGGCCCAGCACCCGCCCGGGTATCAGGGTTGTTCGCCCTCGAACAGCTCTTCAGCGGTGGTGGCGTGCACGGCGCGCTGGGACCAGGTGGTGAGCCGGTCGAGGTCGGTGCAGGAATCGACCCGGTCGCGGACCTGGTCGGGGACGTCGATGCCGCGCCAGCGCAGGATGTTCAGGGTCATCTCGGCAAGCGCCTGGATCCGGCCCTCCTCCCGGCCCTCCTCCCGGCCTTCTTCCCGTGCCTCCTCGGCGAACGGGTGCCGCCAGAAGTACTGCATCGCCGTCATCAGGTCCCTCCACATCTGCCGGGCCTGGGGGTCGGCCAGGCACGAGTCGACGAATTGAGCGAGGACCGCGGCGGTGTCGCGGTCCAGGGTCCGCAGGGCGGCTTCCAGCGACTCCAGTATCGCCGGAGCCTGGCGCCCGCGGCCGTGTGTCATGGCCGAGAGCACCGCAAGGGGTACGTCCCGTGCCGCCTCTCGCTCGTCCGTGATCAGCGGAACGTTGTCCGGCCCCAGCACGAAGGGCCACACCGTCATGGACGGCCGCTCCGGCACCCCGACGTGGATGGGCTCCGCCGCCCATCGAGCCGTGGCGCTGTTCTGGGTGACGACGATGAGGACGGGCTCGCACCGGTACTTCTCACGCAGGTAGCCGAGGTAGTACGGCCAACTGCCCCGCTTCCTGTCGTCCGGCTTTCCTTGCGACTCCACGACCAGGAGATACGTGCCCCTGTCGGTCTCGGCCCGCATCAGCGTGTCCACGCGGCGCTCGATGGGCTCGATCTCGGTGAGATCGACGTTCATGGCGGCGAAGTCGTGCGGCTCGGGAAAGGGGATGTGCAGCACCTGCTGGAGGGCTCGGGTGAGCAGTCCGGGGTCCTTCTGGAAGATGCGGTGCATCGCCTCGTGCGAGGAACTGACCATTTACGCGGCTCCCAACTCGCACCACACCAGCTTGCCCCGATGCCCGAACCGGGAGAGCGGCTGCCACCCCCACAGGTCCGAGCAGGCCCGTACGAGGGCGAAGCCGCGGCCGTTCTCGGCTTCGGCCCGGGCCTCGAACTCGCCCGGCGGCTCCGGCGGTTCGGGGTCGGCGTCCCAGGCTCCGATCTGCAGGACGCCGTTTTGGTGGCGCAGGCGCAGACAGGCCGGACCCTTGGTGTGCAGTACGGCGTTGGAGACCAGCTCGGAGGCGAGGAGCTCGGCGGTCTCGATGAGGCCGGTGAGGCCATGGAGGGTGAGGATCAGGCGGAGGGTGCGGCGGGAGACGGTGACGGCTCTGGGGTCGGTGGGAATGGAGAGGGAGTACTCCCAGGAGTCACAGTCGTTTTCAGGCATGGGTCGGCTCCAGTCGGCTGAGGCATCGGGGGCGGTGGCAGTGCCGCAGCCGTCGTGGCATGACGGCGCGGTGCGCTTCCGCTGAGTGAGGTTCGCGTCACCGACGGTAGGGGCCAACCTTGGCACGATGCAACTCGTTGGCCTAATCTGACCCGAACGAGTCAAGGAGGAAGTCGTGGGCCGCAGAACGCAGGTGACCGCACGTCAGGAAAGACTGGGCACCGAACTGCGGAAGCTGCGGGAGGCAGCGGGACTCAAAGGGCGTGAGGCCGCCGCCCTGTTGGGGACCGACGCGGGACGGCTGAGCCAGATCGAGTCCGGAGTCGCGGGCGTGAGCGAGGCGCGCGTGCGACAGCTCGCGGCTCACTACTCCTGTACGGACACGGAGTTGATCGAAGCACTGGTGACCGTGGCGACCGACCGGACGCGCGGCTGGTGGGAGGAGTATCGCGGCCGCCTGCCGACATCCTTCCTGGACCTCGCCGAGCTGGAGTACCACGCCACTCACCGGCGCGATGTCGAGTCCCTCAACGTTCCTGGGCTTCTGCAGACAGAGGCCTACGCCCACGCCGTGTTCTCGTATCGGGTTCCGGAACTCCCGCGAGCGGACACGGAACTGCGCGTGGAGCACCGACTACGCCGACGGACCATCATCGAGGGTTCGACCCCCACCCCGTACGAAGCGGTGATTCACGAGGCGGCACTACGCATCCGGGTGGACGACCGCGCCGCGGCACGCGCACAGCTCGCGCGCATCCTGGAACTGTCCGAGGCGGACCACGTCAGCGTACGTGTCATCCCTTTCGACCTCGACGGTTTCGCCGGAGCCTGGAGCACGATGATGTACGCGGGCGGCATTGTTCCCAAACTGGACACCGTCGTACGGGATGCGCCCCACGGCACGGCGTTCGTCGACTCCGAGGCCCAACTCGGCTCATTTCGAACGCTCTTCCGTAAGGTGGAGGCTGCGTCACTCGAACCCGGGCGTTCGCGTGATTTCATCCACCGACTGGCGAAGGAGCTGTGAGACGCGGCATGACCGGTCCCGACAACTGGCAGAAGTCGACCTTCTCAGGCGGCGGAGACGGCAACAACTGCCTCGAACTCGCCTCCACCCCCACCACCCTCCACCTCCGCGAATCCGAAGACCCCACCACCGTCCTCACCACCACCCCCACCGCCCTCGCGAACCTCCTGGCAGGGATACGCACAGGCGACAGCCGTCACTGAAGGCCGCGACGTGCGCACCTCCGTCAATGTCTACGCTGGCGGCGTGACATTGGTCTGGGTGACGGGCAACTCAGGAACTGGTAAGTCCACGGTCTGCGGGGTGTTGCGAGCGCGTGGCTACGTCGCGCTCGACGCCGACGAGGACGGCTTCTGCCGCTGGATCGACCGAGCCACGGGCGAGGTTGTCGTGGATCCTCCGGATCCGGTTCCTGGGGGCTGGCTCGATCGATACGGGTGGGCGATCGTCCGTGAGCGCGTCGAGACCCTCGTCGAGGAGTCTCGTTCCCGCATCGCGTTTTTGTGCGGGTCGGCGGAGAACGAGGCGGACGTCCGCGATCTCTTCGACCTCACCGTGTGCCTGGTGATCGACGAGGACACCCTCCGCCACCGGCTCGCGACCCGCACCACGAACACCTTCGGTCGACATCCCGAAGAGCTCGCGGCGGCCCTGAAGTGGAATCCTCGGATGCGAGCGATCCACGAAACCGGTGGCGCGACGGTCATCGATGCGTCCAAGCCGGTGACCGAGGTGGTGGACAACGTGATCGACGCAGTTCAGGGGCTGACAGGGTCCACCCCATGACGTCGATCGCGTCTGCGCGCCGGGGGCGCTCAGCGGCAGTCCCGGGTCCACCGCCGCGCCGCCCGGGCCCTTGCGCGGCAGGTATGACAGCAGCCCCAGCACCAGCCGCACACAACTCACGATGATCAACAGTGGCGGCGCGCTGCGGTGTCCCCCTGTCAGTCTCGGACGAGACAGAACGGGTGTCCGGCGGGATCCGCGAAGATGCGCCAACTCCGCTTTCCGTCACCCTCGTCGAGCAGCGTGGCGCCCCGTTTGAGGACCTCCTCCTGGGCCTGGTCCAGGTCCTTGACCCCCAGGTCGAGGTGGAACTGCTGGGGCCGGGCGGGATCCGGCCACCGCGGCGGCCGATGATCTTCCACCCGTTGGAAGGCCAGCACGAACCCACTGTCGGCGTGGAGTGTCGCCCAGCCGTCGTCGAGCGACCACCGCGGATCCGGCTGGTTCACCGCACCGCCGAGAAGCGACTGGTAGAACCGGGACAGCTCAACGACATCGGCACAGTCCAGCACCACACACTGCAGCTTGGCGATCACGAAGTCAGCGTCTCACGAGCGCCCGGTCGCCTGGGCGAACAGGCGCTCGCTGCCCTCTCGAATTCTCCCCGCAGCGGGCGCTGTGTCTCCGAGCCGGCTCAGAAGGTCCCAGAAGCCCGGAACTCGTGCACCGTCATGGGGAAGGAACTGGACAGGATTTCCGACCGGACTTCTCCGGCCAGCAGCCGGACGAGGAGTTCAGCACAACCGATCTCGAAGTGCTCCCACCAATCGCCCCTGGCCTCGTTCACCATCACAGTCCACTCATCGGGGTGACTCCCCGGGCGAACGAGCCAGTAGAGAAACTCCCCGTTGTCCGTCGAAGCCCAGGGAATGACCCGGGTGTCCGGCGCTTCCAGCTGAGCCGGCTTCGGCTCCCCGTCGTCCCACAACATCTCAAACGCTTCGTCACGTTCGGCGACGGACCGGAGCAAGTCGTAATGCCGGTTGGCACACCGGGGCTCGAGTAGCCACAGATAACCATCGAACCGACCACCACCGTAGGTGTCGATCAATGCTCGGTAGTCGCCCGGCAGCCCGACCCCGAGCGCGCGGACCATCTCGTCCCAGTCCGCGCGCCGTACAGCGCCTTCGGGCGGTGCCACCATGCGGGTCAGTCGCTCGACGTGTGCGTTCACGGTTTCGGCCTGTTCAGAATCGTCTGGAATATGTCCAGTCCTCCCGATCCGTTGGCGCGAATCGTCACGCCCAGCGGATACGGGTTCGCGGGACCGAGCCCAGGGGTATCGGCGTAGATCGGGGTGACACTGTACTGCACGGTCTGCCCCTCCTTTTCGACAGCTCTCCGCACCTGATTCTCGACTCGCCGCATGACCGGACTGTTGGCGTACTGATGCATGGTGACGAAGTTCCTCGGGTCCTTGTTCGACCCACCCAGCTGCGCCCCCCAGAGGTGCGCCCTGTTGTATCCCATCCCGCTTACCCAGCCGGCCGGGTCGACCGAGGGATCGGTCTTTCCACCGATGTTGGCTTGCGTGAGGGTGACGTGAACGCCAGTGGCACGGCCATGCTCGTCGAGGTCACCGTAGGGATCACAGTTGTGGACCAGGACCGGTGTGGCACCCGCCAGCGCGTAGTACGTGTGCAAGCTGCTGACGGTGAGGTTGTGAACGGTGGCGTCCAGCGCCGTCCAGCGGGCGACGGCAGTGACCTGGACCAGGGTGCCGGCGCCGGTCCGCAGCCACTCGCCCCGCCGGAGATGGGTCGCGTCGATCCACTCACCGAGCTCGGGGACCCAGAAAGGGTGACCCGCGGTCGCGGTGATCTGAGCCGTCTTCGAACCCTTCTTGCCGTCGGTGTCGATGGTGACCTTGACCAGGTGCTTGACGCCCTTGCCCTTGATCTCGGCGGTGACCGTTTCCACCCGGGTCTCATTCGTCTCCGGGTCGGTGGCCATCACCTTGTCGCCGGCCTTCACATCCTTGATCGCCTTGGTGGAACCATCAGCCATCAGAACCCGCGTCTCAGGCGTGAAGCTGTTGCACGTCTCGCCCGAGCCGCCATCGCCACCACCGCCCGAGTCCTCCTTGCCCGACCCGTTCCGAGACCCGCCGGACTTGTTCTCGGCCTTGCCGCCGCCCTTGGAGCCCTTGGACTGGGCCTGGGTGCGGGCCTTGACCTGGACCGGGTTGCCCCGGGCGCCCTTCGAGCCCGTCTGCGCCTTCTTCTTCACCGCCTCCGCGGCGCGTTTCGCGGCCTCACGAGCCTTGCGTTTCGCCTCGGCCGCAGCGGCTTCCGCCGCCTTCTTGGCCTTGATCAGCGCTGCCTTGGCCGCCTTGGCGGCCTTCATGCCGATCTCGGCCGCGCGCTTGGCCGCCTTGAACGCCTTGACCGCGCTCATGGTGCCCTTGAAGGCGCGCCACATCTTCTTGCCCTTGGAGAAGACGCTGGTCCACGGGATGGCGTCCATCAACAGGCTGCCGCAGGCCCACAGGTCGCCCTGGGTGAAGCAGCCGACGACGTCGTTCCAGCCGATGAACTCCTTGAACACGGCCCAGCCGGTCGCGAGGATCACATCGCCGATGGAGCGGTTCAGCGTCTTCTGGTACTCGGCGATCTTCGCGTCCAGCGCCGCGATCGACGCGTCGAAGCTGGAGGCCGAGGAGGTCAGGCCGGACGGGTCGGAGTGCGTCACCGGGTTGTTGTTGGCGTACGAGTAGCCGTTCGCCTGGAGCGGGTCGCTGTCGTCCAGGACCGGGTCCGCCGAGATGAAGCGGCCCGTGCCCGGGTCGTACTCGCGGGCGCCCATGTGGGTCAGACCCGTCTCCGAGTCGTCGTCACCCGTGTGGAACCCGGTGTGCGAGCGCGGGGAGAGGTTCGCGGCCCGGTCCTCGCCCCACGGGTCCCGCTTGGCGACCCGCACGGACATGCCGCCGTCGAGGCGGACCTCCGCGAGCGGGGTGCCGTTGAGGTCGGTCGCCTGGGCGAACAGGTGCTCGCTGACAGCGGCCGTGGTGGCGGAGCCCTCGCGGTAACGGGTCACCGACGGGCCGCCGACACCGGCGTAGGTGCGCTCGGCGTAGCGGACCTTGCCCGCCGTCGTCAGGGACACCTTCGTGTCCGGCAGGTTCAGCACCGCGCCCGCGCTGGTGCGCTCCAGCAGGCGGTTGCCCATCGCGTCGTAGACGTACGTCGTCTTCGAGGCGGGCTTCCACAGCTGGGTGGCCGCGGTCGACGCGCAGGTGGCCAGCGTGAGGTCCGTGCCGACCGTCGACGCCGGGGCCGACAGGCACAGGCCCGTCGAGACGTGCTTGATCTGACCGGTGCTCAGGGTCTGCCAGCGCTGCGCCGCCACCGCCTTGTCGCAGGCCTGGACCAGGACGGCCGAGCCGGCGGCGGTGCCGTTCGGCTGGGCGCACACCCCGCCCACGACCAGCTGGCCGATCGTGGCGTCCTCGACCGTGCCGTCGTTGTTGGTGTCGACGGCCTGGACGCGGAAGTTCTGCGCCTTGCTGCCGTTGCAGACGTAGATCTGGATGGCGGTGCCGGCGGTGGTGTTGGAGCCGGCCAGGTCGAGGCACAGGTCGCCCGTGCCCACCCAGGCCCCGGATCCGTCCGTGCCGAAGCCGGTCACGGACTCGACCTTGCCGTCCCAGGTCCAGGTCATGGTCTGGGCGGTGTCGCCGCCGGTGGAGCGGGTCTCCATCTCGCCGGCGGCGTCGTAGGTCTGGGTGGAGCGGGTGGTGACCGCGGCGCCGGCCGCCGTCGTGGACGACGTGGTGTACGAGGTCAGGGTGTGCGGCTGGTCGTTCTTGGCCGTGTCGCTGGTGCCGTAGAGGTAGTCGGTGACGACGTCGCCCTTGGTGTCGCGTGTCCCGGAGGTGAAGGTCGGGTCGGCCTTGTGGACGGTCTTCCTGGAGCGGTTGCCGAGGACGTCGTAGTCGTAGGACTGCCAGTAACCGTCGTTGTTGGAGGAGACGTTGACCGTGTTGTCGGAGTAGACCGGCTCGGCGGTGGTCTTGCCGGAGGCCACACAGGCGCCGCCGCCCGGCGTCGTCCACGCCTCCTTCAGCTGGCCGAGCACGTCGTACTTGAAGCACTGCTGGTCGGTGCTCGTGCCCATGCGGTCCGCGACCGACAGGACGTTGCCCGACGCGTCGTAGGAGTAGGAGCGCTTGCTGACCTCGCTGCCGGGCACGACCGCCGTGTCCGGGGTCGCGGCCTCCCGGACGAGCCTGCTGGTCAGCAGCTCACCGGTCGACTCGTTGAAGGTGTTCTCCTGCCACAGCCGGTGGCCCTGCTCTCCGATGGTGGAGCGCAGCACCTGGCCGTAGGGGGAGTAGGAGGCCTCGGAGGTGTACCAGTCCTTGCCGGAGACCGAGGTCGGCAGACCGGCCTCGTTGTAGCGGGTGATCACGTCCTCGGCGTCGAGACCGCCGGCCGCCGGGGTGGTGTAGGTCTCCAGCTGGCCGTCGTCGTTGTACTTGTACGTGTACTTGTACTGGGTGGCGAACCCGTCGGCGGTCAGGCCCGCGGTGGACCCCGGCGGCAGGGCCGTGGTCATGTCGGTCGGCTGGTAGTCGGCCGTGTAACCGCCGATGGTCGTGGTGTAGGCCTTGCCGTCGGTGTAGCGGGTCGCCGAGGAGAGCTGGCCCTTGCCGCCGCTCGCGCCGTCGTAGGCGTAGGTCTGCGCCAGGGTGGAGGTCGTGGAGCCCTTCGGGGTGACCTTGACCTGCTCCACGCGGTTCAGGCGCTCGTAGGTGTAGGAGACGGTCTGGCCGCGGGCGTCGGTCGCCTTGTCCACCCGCCCGTAGGCGTCGTAGTCGGTGTGCGTGGCCCCGGTGTCGGGGTCGGTGGTGTCGGTGACCCGGCCCAGCGCGTCGTACTTCCACGTCCGGGTGTTGCCGACGTCGTCGGTGCTGGTCACCATGTCGCCGCGCAGGTCGTACTCGTAGCTCGTGGTGATCGCGCCGGCCTCGGACAGCGAGGCGTCGCTGAAGGTGTCCTGGCGGGTGGTGCGGCCCAGCGCGTCCGTCCACACCCGGGAGGCGGGGGTGCCCTTGGGCTGGCGGACCACCGTGTAGTCCAGGCCGTACTCGTAGCGGGTGCGGCGGTCGGTGGTGGTCACCGTCTTGCCGGCGTTGGTGAACGACTCACCCGTCTGCGGGTAGGAGGTGTGCACCGGCGTGACCGTGAGCACACGGCCCAGGCCGTCGTAGGTGTACGAGGTCGCGTTCGGGACCAGGGACTCGGAGGCGGGGACGACCAGGTCGGTGCCCGGGTCGCCGTCCATGTAGTAGGCGTTGCGGGTGTAGCGCACCTGGCCGGCGCTGTTGTGGAGGGTGTCGGTGATCAGACGGCCGCCGCCGACCGCCGGGGTCTGCGTCTGACGCTCACGGCCCAGACCGTCGTAGATCGCGGTGGACACCTTGTACGTGCCGTCACCGGCCGCGTCCGACGGGTTGCCCGACAGCGACTCGGTGACGACGGACACCGGCTTCTTCAGGTCGATGTTGTAGGTGTAGCGGACCGTCGGGTCGTCGGTCGGGGACTGGGTGGCGTCCCAGGCGGCGACGGCGCGGCCCAGCGGGTCGTACTCGTACGTCTCGCTGCGGTTGTTGGCGTCCGTGGACTTGATGGTGACGCCGCGGCCGGGCTCCAGGACGGTGCTGTCGGTGTAGCCGGCGACCACGGCGCCGTCGACGACCTTGTTGCCGGTGACCGTGTCGATCTTGTAGACCTGACCGCTCGACGGCGTGTACGTCGTCGTGTTGTACACACCCGTGGGGTCGGTGACCTTCGTGACGCGGCCGGTGGAGTCGTACTCGGTGCGCGACTCGGGGTTGGCGGTCTCCCAGCCGGTGCCGGCCCCGGTCGGCGCCTCCGTCCTGGTCACCAGGCCCTTGCTGGGCGTGGCCGTGGACGAGGTCGCCCCGTCGTAGAACATGCGCGAGGCACTGACCAGGGTGGAGCCCGTGGAGCTGGACAGGTCGGTGGAGCAGGTGCTGGTGCCGGTGGTGGTGACGGTACGGGCGACCAGGCCGACCAGGTAGTTCGTACCCGAGGTGTTGTCGACGTACGAGGTCGCGGTGCACGACTCGTCGCCGGAGACGGCCGTGTCGCCGTACTCGCGGACCTTCGTCGGCAGACCGTACGTGGGGTCGTAGTCGGTCTCCGAGGTGACCGTGTGCAGCGTCAGCCCGTCCGCGGCCTTGCCCGAGGCCTTGGAGATGGTCGACGTCTTGCCGAGCGTCACGCGCTCGGAGACCACGTCCGGCCCGTCGGTGCGGTTGCGGGTGGCCAGACGGACCGGGGCGTCCGGGAAGTTGACGCTGCGGGCGACCCAGCCGGTGGCGGTGTCCGCGGACGCGTCGGGGTAGGTCAGCGACTCCGCGACCATGCCGGCGTACGCCTTGCGGTCGGTCGCCAGGGTCGCGCCGGTGACGTCGGTCGTCACGACGGACCGCTTGACGTCGTCGGACGCCTTCTCCGGGGTGTCGTCGGCGAGGACGTCGTCGTTCATGCCGCGGAAGTAGCGGGTGACCGACTTGGAGGCGACGCTGCCGCCCACCGCGTCCGTGGTGCCGGTGGTCGTGGTGACCAGCGGGAAGCCGCGGAAGTCGTCCCAGGTGCGCTTCTTGGGACGGGAGAACTCCGACTGGCTCTTGGCCCACAGCGCGCCGTCGACCGCGTCGTCGTCCGTCTCGTACGTGTACGTCGTCACGATGTCCTGCGCGTCGGCCAGACGCGGGAACTCGGTGATCTTGGAGACGACATACTTGTGGAACCAGGAGATCCGCTTGTCCTCCAGTTCCCCGTCGGCGTGCCAGTACGCCGGGTAGCAGAGGGAGTGGTTCTTGTCGATCGTGGGGCGGTCGGCGCCGGTGAGGCACTTGCCCTCGGGGGCCTTGTAGTCGACGTGGGTGCGGCCGCCGTACTCGGAGACGACGTCCTGGATGCGCAGCCGGGCGAACAGCGGGTTGGTGTCGGAGGAGCCGTTCCTGACCCGGTTGGGCAGGGCGGTCTCGTTGTGGCCGAAGGAGACCGGGTTCAGGCGGTCGGTGGAGCCGTCCACGGCGTAGCCGGTGCGGGTGATGGACTCCAGCCAGAGCGCGGTGTACTCACCGGTCAGGTTCCACGGGAAGGACTGCTTCAGACCCCAGGAGTCGACCTTCGACAGCAGCGTCGTGGTCGCCGAGTCGCCCTCCAGACCACAGGCGTTGCGCTGGCCGGTCTCGTTGCCGTCGGCGTCCGAGGTGTACTCGGTCAGCCTCACGCCCTGCTCGCGCTGGGTGCAGGCGTCGACCGAGGCGAGGCGCTTGCGCGACCAGAAGGTGGGTGCGTACGTCGTGCACTTCTTGCCGCTCGCGCAGGCGAGGTCGGCGGGGGTGTCGAACCAGGGCCGGGTCTGGTCGGACTGCTTGGAGTCGAAGTTGCTGTTCGAGCACGCCACGTTCAGGGCGGGGTCCTCGAAGCAACGCTCGCGGGCGGTGAACCTCACCCGGCCGAGCGGCTCTTCGGAGTAGAGGGTGGTGGCGCGCTGACCGTAGTCGATGTGGGAGAGCCAGCCGGCGCGGTCGTACTCGACCGCCTTGGCCTCCTTCATGTTGCGCGCGTAGGCGTTCTTCTCCTTCTCCCACCACAGCGACATCGCGTTGCCGGTGGTGTCCACGACGTAGTCGAGCTGGAAGCGCCAGCCCTGGTCGCAGAAGGAGTCCGCGAACTTGGTCTGGTAGCAGGGGTCGCTGTCGTGGTTGCCGGCGACCGGCACGTTCAGCACCGACTTGGTCTCGGACTTGCCGGACGACCAGCCCGGCAGGCGGTTGAGGCCGAAGTAGTACTGGGTGCCGTCGTCGGTGGTGACACGCCAGAACTCACCGTTGTTGTCACCGTTGTTGGAGCTGTGTCCGATGTCCGAGGTCTGTACGCCGAGGGCGTCGGCGATGACCTTCTTGTAGTCGGACTCGGTCAGCAGCTCGACCCGCATGTTCTCGCCGCGGGCGCCCTTCCACTCCTTGGTGGTGTCGTCGCGCACCAGCTCGGTGGTGGTCCCGTTGAGGGAGAGGACCGCGTTGTACGAACCCCAGCACTGGTCGCCGGTGAAGTGGTCCTTGTTGTTGGCGTCGGCGGTGTCGGCGGCGCAGCCCACGAAAGTACGGGTGATGGAGCCGGGGTTGTAGTCCCAGCCCTCACCGACCCAGGAGACCTGGTTGTTGGTGGAGGACGTACGCCCGTCCGAGGTCTGCGAGTTGTAGCTGAGCGTGACGTTGGGCGCCGGTCCTGCCGGGACCTGCGGGGTGGCCATCGTGTACGAGTAGGAGAAGGCGCCGGAGGAACCGCCCGCCGTCCAGGAGCCCGCCGAGACGATCGGGCTGGCGGAGAAGTCACCGCCGGCGCCCGCGCCGTAGGAGCTGCCGACGAGCAGGCCGCCGCCGGAGGAGTCCGCGATCTGCCGCACGGCGTCGGCCGCGCTGTCCGCGTGCCACACCGCCGAGCTCACCACGGAGTCGTTGCCGCTGCTCACCGCGCTGTTGGCGGTGGAGGCGGCGGCCGAGACCGCCTGCAGATCGGCGGTGTCCAGGGTGACGTTGACCAGAGTCTCGGGGACCTGGGCGGTGGTGTCGGTGGAGCCCACGACCTCGTCGCTCGCGCCGTCCTCGCCGGAGTCCGCCTCGGAGCCCGAGGAGTCGCCGGCGTCCAGCGGCACGGTGACGCTGTCGCCGGTGCGCTCGACGTCGGTGGTCACCGGGATCCCGGTGGAGCACTCCTCCAGGTCGGGCGTCGTCGTGTAGCAGGCCGGCATGAGGGTGAAGGAAAGCCGGTCGAGCCACTGGGCGCTGTAGGTCTCGGCGAGCTTGGTGGCGTCGATGGAGACGACCGCGTCACCGGTGGCGGTGTCGGGCGCGTCGACCGCGAGCATGAAACCCTGGGCACCGTCGGCCACGGCCTCGTCCTCGGAGGCGGCGGCCACGCTCCACTGGCCTTCGAGCGCGTCGACCTGCGCGGAGGTGGCACCGTCGGGGGCGCCGACGCCGATGCTCAGGGCACCGTCGGCCGACTTGGCGACCTCGGTCGTACCGCCCGCCGTCAGGTTGTCGACGGCCTTGGTGCCGGAAGCCGCGGGCACCTCGGCGACCGCCGCCGGGGCGTACTTCTGCTGAGGTTCGGTCGCGGCGGAGCCGGAGAGCTCCTCGAGTCTGTCGGTCAGGTCGTCGTCGGCCGGGACGGCGTCCGTCTCCTGCAGCTCGGCGAGGTCCACCGGGGTGCGCGGGTCGTCGGGGCCGAACGCCACGGCGCTGGGCAGCAGGGTGACGTTGAGGGCGAGGAACAGACCGGCGATGACACCGGCCCGAGTTCTGCGACGGACCAGGCGCTCACGCGGCGTTCTCGCCAGTGAGCCCCTTCCTGACCACGACAGCACCGTACGCACGGCCAAATCGACCCTTCCCCGTCACGAACCATCAGGAACGCTCGGACCGATGGCGCATGGTGATCAATGACTTACAGACTGAGCACGAAATAAAGACACCGTGAAGATCCACGTCAAGGTGTGCTGAATCTGTGTTAGCTATGTCACTGATCAAAGCAAGACAAAGAATGGCAAAAAATCACACCAGAAGTCTTCCAGGACTCGTTGCACGGACCTCGCCAACTTCGCCGTGAGGGAAGGGTGTTGATCTGGCCGGGAAGAGCTGTTCATACTCCAACCGCCCAATCCGACGCGTCGCGCGCTCGTCACGGCTTGTCACCAAGCCCGAGGGCACCCCGGAAGAGCCACGCCGCAGCGGCGCCGCCGCACCGCGGCCCAGCCTGTTGGAGAAGGGCCCTTGAGCGACCTCGACACCGCCACGGAACCAAGTCGCCCCGCCAGACGGCGCGTTCGACGCGCCCTGGCCGCCGCCGTCGCGCTGGCGGTGCTGGCCGGCGGCGCCGCGGCGCTCGCCCTGCGGGACGACGGCCCGGACACCGCCGACGCGGGGGCCGAGCGCGCCGCGAAGCCGGTCGACGAGGACAAGGCCCAGCTCCGGGCGCGCGAGAGCGGCAAGAAGGTCGAAGTCGCCACGCTCACCGACGAGTTCTCCACCACCTACGCCAACCCCGACGGAACGTTCACGTACACGGCGTCCGTCGCCCCCGTGCGGGCCAGGAACGCCAAGGGGGAATGGGCGAAGATCGACACCAGTCTGCGCCAGGACGACAAGGGCTGGCACACCGTCAACAGCCCCTACCCGGTGACGTTCTCGGCAGGCCGAAAGGGCGGCGGCACCGCCCGCAAGGCGGCGGCCGGCTCGTCCGGGACGGCCGTCCGGCCTGCGGTGTTCCGCACCGGCACGACCGGCGGAACGGCCCGGCAGGCCGCCGACGCGACCTCGTGGACCCCGCTGCTGACGATGACCGCCGAGGACCACGACATCCGCTTCGAGTGGCCCGGAACCCTGCCCGAGCCGGTCGTCGAGGACAACCGCGCCCTGTACGAGGGCGTCCTGCCCGGCGTCGACCTGATGCTCTCCGCACGGGACACCGGATTCACCCACGTCCTGGTCGTGCACACCCCCGAGGCCGCCGAGAAACTGGCCGCCGACCCGCCGCGCTACCGCGTCACCTCCGCCACGCTCTCCTTCACCCTCGACCCCGCCACCGACGTGCTGATGGCCAGGGACAGCGCGGGCGCCGAGATCGCCGTCTCGCCCACGCCGTTCCTGTGGGACTCCGCGGGCACCCACGACACGGACACCGCGGCGAGCGACACCCAGGCCGAGGCCGCGACCGGCACCAACGAGGACCCCGAGGTCGTGGAGGAGGCTCCCGCGCGCGACAACCCCGACGACATCCCGGCCGACGAGGTGCCGGGCGAGAACCCGGACACGCCCCGGACCACCGAGCCGGGCGCCGACCAGGCCGCCTACGGAGTGCCCGCCGCCGCGAGCGACACCCTCGCCCTGCCCGCCGTGAACGGCCCCGGCGAGGGCGCCCACGCGGCGAACGCCGCCGCCGCCTTCGAGGACGGCGTGCTCACCATCACCCCGCCGGGCGCCTACCTCGCGGACACCGAGGACCTGACCTACCCGCTGTTCCTCGACCCCTCCACGACCGGCATCCGCGCCAACTGGACCACGGTCTACAAGCGTTACCCGGGATCGAGCTTCTACGACGGCGCCAACTACAACGAGGACACCAAGGAAGCGCGCGTCGGCTTCGAGCGGGAGACCTGGGGCACGGCCCGCTCGTTCTTCCGCATGAAGCTGAAGAACTCCATCAAGGGCGCGGACGTCTCCAGCGCCACCCTGAAGGTCCTGGAGACCCACTCCTGGTCGTGCAGCAAGCGCACGGTCCAGCTGTGGCGCACCGGCGACTTCGGCTCCAAGACCACCTGGAACCGCCAGCCCGACTGGAAGCGGAAGATCACCTCCAAGTCCTTCGCCTACGGCTGGAAGTCCAACAGCTCCTGCCCCGACGCCTACGTCAACTTCACCGTCACCTCGCTCGCCCAGGACGCCGCGGACGACGGCCTGACCAGCTTCAACGTGGGTCTGGTGGCCTCGACTTCGTCCTCCGCGCCCACGGGTTCCTCCAGCAGCCTGGAGACGGACACGTACTCCTGGAAGAAGTTCAAGGCCGAGGGCGACGGCTCCCCGTCGCTGGCGATCACGTACAACCGGAAGCCGAACACGCCGACGTCCGTCACCATGAGCCCCGGCTCCTGCGACACCAGCGCCTCGCCGTACATCAAGGTCGGCAAGGCGGACACCATCACCATCAGCGCCAAGGCCACCGACCCGGACAGCGACCTGGCCAAGCTGGAGTTCGAGCTCTGGCAGACCGGCAAGTCCGACACCACGAAGAGGACCTTCACCAAGGCCGTGGACGACGGCGAGGTCGGCGGAATCTCCATCAGGTCGTACCTGTCCACCGGCATCACCTACTCCTGGCGGGTGCGCGGCTGGGACGCCAAGGTGAGCAGCGGCTGGGCACCCACCGGCGGTGACGGCGTCTGCCGCTTCACCTACGACACCGACCTGCCCGACTCCCCCGCCCCGGTCGTCTCGACCGACTTCCCCGGTGACGACGACGGCGACAGCGAGCCGGACGTCTGGTCCTCGAAGCCCTTCGGCAACAGCGGCAGCTTCACCTTCGCGGTCGGTTCGTCCTCCGAGACGGACATCGTGAAGTTCATCTGGTCCATCAACGCCACCGACTACGCCGGCTACGCCTGCGCCGGCGGCTCACAGGGCACCTCGGGCGGCCCCACCAAGTCCTGCACCACGGCCATCAAGACGGCCACCATCACCGGCATCAAGCCCCCGGCCGCAGGCCCCAACACCCTGTACGTCAAATCCGTCGACTCGGCGGGCAACGCCTCTCCCAACGCCCGCAAGTACTTCTTCTACGTCCAGCCGCGCTCGACCGCGGACGGCCCCGGTGACCTGAACGGGGACGGCGACGCCGACTTCGCCCATGTCACCGCCGCCGGAAACCTCTGGATCGACTCGGTGTCCCAGGACGGCGCATGGGTGTCCAGCGCCTTCGGCACCCACAACAAGGGCACGCTGATCAAGGACGGCGGCACCGCCCCGCACATCTGGGACGGTACGAGCACCTACGCCCTGGTCACCCACAACGGTGACTTCGCCCCCGGCGACGGCGTCACCGACTGGATGGTGCGCACCCCCGACGGCCGCCTGTTCCTCTACCCCGGCGACGGCTACGGCGCGATCGACGTCAGCAAGCGCATCGAGATCCGCCTGCCCGCCAACGCCCCCGCCCCCTCCACCTACTCGGAGATCAAGTCGGCGGGCGACATCACCGGTGACGGCCAGCCCGAGCTGTTCGTGGCCGGCGGGGCGGCCGGCAACGAGCTGTGGATCCTCAGCGGCTACAGCGGCGGCACCTTCAGCGAGGCCACCAAGATGACCTCCTCCGCCTGGGGCGACCAGGAGCGGGACTTCGTCGCCATCGCCGACTACAACGCGGACGGCGCGGCCGACATGACGTACCGCACCTCGGCCGGCAACCTCGTCCTGCGCAAGGGCATCCTCGACAGCGACGGGGAGGGCACGGTCCTCGCCAGCCTGGGCACGTCCGCGGCGAGCCTGGACGGCGACGACACCTACGCCTCCGGCACCTTCACCTACGCCGCCTACCCGCTGATCTACGGCACCCCCGACGCCACCGGCGACGGCGTGCCCGACATCTGGACGACCAACGCGGCCGGAGCCCTCCTCCTCTACGAGGGCCACGCCACCACCATCGGCTCCTCGACCACGCTGAGGTCCAGCGGCTGGGACACGGTCAAACGCCTGGGCTGACACCGGCCCTCCGGCAGGACACGACAAGTGCGGCCCCCCGTTCCGCGGAACGGGGGGCCGCGCCGGCTTCTGCTACGGCCGGGGAGGGCGACTTCTCGTGCGGCAGGTCCGCCGCCACCCCTCTTGGAGCCGCTATTCATCACCCTCGTCATCGCCCCTCTCCACGACACGGCCCACCGACTCGGCTGGTCCGACTGGGCGACGGCGCCATCAGGAGCGATCACGCACCAGCCATGACCGGCGACAGGCCGCCCACCGTGCGACATCGCGATCTCGCTCGTCGGAGCTTCCGGTGACGGGGGAAGGCCGCGTGTGAAATGGAGGAGACGGGCGAGGGCGTTGCGACGACGGTGCCCTGTCAGGAGGCTTCGTTCCGGCAGGGGAGGCGAGGCGCGATGATCTCCGGGTGGGATCACGGCTTCACAGATCAGGGAGTCTGGCTGATGGTCAGTGTGAGTAGGGAAACCGCGGAACAGACAGAGCAGCGGCTCCGCCGTGTGATCGCCCAGGCCGACCTCGTCGTGCACGACGGCGTCTGGTGTTTTGAAGAGTCCCCGGCCGACCAGCCGCCGGCACTCACCGGCGAGACACTGGCGGTGGTTCGGGACCGGGAGAGTTGGAGCCGCCTGGTCCCGCTCACCCAGGAGAGTGACGGCGTCGAACGCTTCGGAGTCTTCTCCTTCCACTTCGCCGATCAGGCGGACAACAGCGGTTTCGTCGGCTGGCTGGCCACCCACCTCAAGGTTGAGCTGGGGACCGGCGTATTCGTCGTCTGCGGCAGCAACCGCGCCCGCGGCGGCATCTACGACTACTGGGGCTGTCCCATCGACTTGCTGGATCAGGCCATCGCTGTCATCAAGACCCTACGAATCAGCTGACCTGCATGGGCAGGCACCGATCCATCCACTGAACGGCGCCCCACCACCGTGACCCACGACCGGCATCGTGCCGCACGAACGCCAAGTCACGTGAGACAACCTCTAAGCCTTGATCGGTGCGGCCGACCTGGCGGCCTGCTCGATCTTCGCGCAATAGGCTGCACGGGCTTCCTCGTCGATCTGCTTCTCGTATTCGGCGCGCACCCCGGTCCGGCCGTCGAGGCCCTCGCGCAGGATATCGGCGTGCCCGGTATGCCGGATGGACTCGCCGAGGACATGGACCATGACGGCGAACAGGTTCGTGTTGGAGTAAGGCTCCGGCCACCACGGCACGTGGCCGGGGGCGTCGAGGAGAAGCTCGTTGATCGTCGCGTCCGAGTGTTCCCACGTGCGCCGGTAGAACGCGATGATCTGATCGCGGGTCTCGTCCGCGGTCGCCCACAGGTCGTTGCCGTCGTAGTCCTGCCAACGGGACAGCGGTTCCGGGGAAGGACGGTCGAAGACCTCGCCGAAGTACCTGGCCTCAACGGTGGCCACGTGTTTGACCAGGCCGAGGAGGTTGGTCCCGGTCGCTGTCAGAGGTCGGCGGGCGTCGTATTCGGACAAGCCGTCGAGTTTCCAGAGCAGCGCCTTGCGGTCCCGCCGCAGTCTCCCGTGCAGGTTGTCTTTCGCGAATTCATCGATCATGCGGCATGAGCCTGCCATGGGCTACTCGTGGTCTCAAGATCCCGTACGTGGTCCGCAACGACGGCAGAGCCGAGGTCTGGCCTGGCCGCCGCCCTGAGCTGCTACAAGAAGCTCGCGAAACTTGCCACGTGAGACAACCTCTCAAATATCCACCCCCTCAGCGTTCATTCATTTGCACTGCCACCCTGAGCGGGAATCCAGGAAGTGCGATTCGCTCGATTTCTTCCGATTGAAAAGTAAGAGTGGATTCGTTTCCGAAGAATCCACACAGGCTGACGGTCACCTCGCATCCCTGTTCAGCCAGTTGCCCGAGCTCGGCCCGCTTCCACTCCGCAACAGAAAGGATGCTGTCCAGCTGTTCGGAAAGTCCCGGCTAGTGCGCGCATCAACATCATCCCGCCCACCGAAGCCACAGCTCGACACGCCACCGCACTCGCCTCACCAGCCCCGCGACGTCTGATCGCCTCCATCACGTTTCCGGAACAGGGAATCTGCGAACTGCAGTGCCCATCCAGGAAGTCATGAACGTTTCTTCTGGTCAGCCGGTCGTTCTCTGATCACACATGACAGTGAATCGCCGGTGAATCCTGTAACCGCCCGCTACAGAGCGTGGTTTCCCCAGGTGCTCATCAGGAGATCACCAGAAGGGGACTGCCTTGGTCATGCAGCACATCGCACGCTTCACCGCAGCTCTGGCCGCCGCAGGAGCACTCGTCCTCACTACGCCGACCGGTGCGCAAGCCGGCGCGATCGGGTCGACTCCCGTGCGCACCTTTGAGTACAACGTGGGCGGAGTGACGATGAAGATTCCGACCGGCTGCATGTTCACACACATCATCCGAGGGAGCGGCAGGAAGATCACATACCAGAACGCCGGAGTCGACTGTGCTTTCGTCGGAGCGATGAGCAGCGGTTTCTGCAACTGGCGTATCGACTTCACCTACGCCGACACCAACAACCGGTCCTACCGCACATCGCGTGGCGTGACGCACAGCGAATGCAAGATCGATCCGATGCGGAACAACTCTCCCCAGACACTGACTCGTTATGGCAAGGCGTGCGCCCACCTCCACGTCAACGGAGTGCGGCGCGTGAGTCAGTGTCACCACATCACGAAGTGAGTTGTTCATGATCGAGCGGCAAAAGGACCCGAATCCGGGCCAGGGGTTGAAAGCACGGCGACGCCAGGCCGGGATCGCCGCGTTCCTCGTGGGCCTCGTAGCCTCGTTCGCCTTCTTCGCCTTCTTCCCCGGACTGCCACATGTCATTGACTGGGGAGCGATTCTCGTGTCCTTCACCATGGGCGGACTTGCCCGATGGGGCTGCCAGTCCTGGATCACGAGAACGGCGAAGGAGAAGGCCGAACGCATGTGATCGCCTCGGTGGAGCCAAGCATGAGGCTCCACCGAGCCCCTCCGACGCGCTGTTCGGCGCGGCGGCTCGCCCGCTGTCACCGCCAGCCGGCCGTCGTCCATACGTCTGTTTCCGTGGCCCGATCCACCCGCGAACCCCGGACCCGCGCATTCCGTCGCCGTAGACCAGTAGCCGTGCTCTCGCGCGGACCAGACAGCACGAGCAACAAAAAAACCCCAGGTCAGAAGCCCGACCTGGGGTTGAGATGGAGCCGCCTTCGGGATTCGAACCCGAGACCTACGCATTACGAGTGCGTTGCTCTGGCCATCTGAGCTAAGGCGGCGCGCTGTCCGCACCATGGTGCGATCAGCAACGTCGGTAAGTCTACACAGTTTCCGGGGGTGCTCCGTACCACCCCCGGAGGGCGCCGCTCCGGGGGTGGGGCGGGGCTAGGAGCAGCGCTTCTTCGCCGCCGGGGGCGTTCCGTGGAGGAGGTAGGCGTTGATCGTGGAGTCGATGCAGCTGCTGCCGCGGCCGTAGGCGGTGTGGCCGTCGCCGACGTAGGTGAGGAGGCGGGCGGAGGCGAGCTGGCGGCTCAGGGAGCGGGCCCAGCGGTACGGGGTGGCCGGGTCGCGGGTGGTGCCGACGACGACGATCGGGGCGGCGCCCTTCGCCTCGATGCGGTGCGGCTCGCCGGCGGGCTTCACCGGCCAGTACGCGCAGTTCAGCGCGGCCCAGGCGAGGCCCTCGCCGAAGACCGGGGACGCCTTCTCGAAGGACGGGAGGGACTTCTCCACCTGCTCGGGCCTGGCGAAGGCGGGCGGGAGGTCCAGGCAGTTCACGGCCGCGTTGGCCGACATCAGGTTCGCGTAGCGGCCGTCGGGATCGCGCTCGTAGTAGCTGTCGGACAGGGCGAGCAGTCCTGCGCCGTCCTTGTCCTTGATCGCCGCGGTCAGCGCCTCGCGCAGTTGCTCCCAGGTGCTCTCGTCGTACATCGCGGCGATCACGCCGGTCGTGGCGAGCGCCTCGCCCAGCTTGCGGCCGTCGGCGTCGCCGGTGGGGATCGGGTGCTGGTCCAGCCTGGTGAAGAAGGCCTTGAGGCGGGGCCCGACCTCGTTCACCTTGTTCCCCAGGGGGCAGTCCCGCCGCCGTACGCAGTCCTTCGCGAAGGACCGGAACGCCGTCTCGAAGCCCCCCGTCTGCTCCAGGTTCAGCCGGCGGGCGGACAGCGACGGGTCCAGCGCGCCGTCCAGGACCAGCCGGCCCACCCGCTTCGGGAACAGACCCGCGTACGTCGCCCCGAGCAGCGTCCCGTACGACGCCCCCACGTACGACAGCCGCCGGTCCCCGAGCACCGCCCGCAGGATGTCCATGTCACGGGCCGCCTCGACGGTGGACACATGGCGGAGCAGCTTGGGCGTGTGCGCACCGCAGGCCTCCGCGAACTCCTTGAAGGTGTCGACGAGTTCGCCCGTCTCACGCCGGTCGTCGGGGGTCGTGTCGGTCTGCGTGTACGCGTCCATGGCACGGCCGTCGAGGCATTCCACGGGTTCGCTGCGCGCCACGCCCCGCGGGTCGACGGCGACCATGTCGTACCGGGCGCGGACCTGTGCCGGGTAGCCGACACCGGCGTAGGCCTGGAGGTAGCCGACCGCCGAGGCGCCCGGCCCGCCCGGGTTCACCAGGAGCGACCCGAGCCGCTTGCCCGGCCCCGTCGCCTTCTTGCGGGAGACGGCGAGCCGGACGTCACCGGCGTCCGGGTGGGCGTAGTCCAGCGGCGCCTTCAGCGTGGCGCATTCGAAGCCGGGGACACCGCAGGAGCGCCAGGTCAGCTTCTGCCCGTAGTACGGCGCCAGCGCCGACGGGGTCGCCTTCGGCAGCGCGGCCAGTTCCGCCTGCGCCGCCGAGCCGGGGGAACTCGTCGCGCTCCCGGAGGAGCAGGCGGAGAGGGCCAGCAGTGCGGCGAGGGGGAGGGCGAGGGCGCGGAGGGCGACGCGGGGTCGGGGCCTGCTGGGGAAGGGCCTGGTGTACATCCAGCGAGCCTAACTCTGAGCTACGGGACGAGTGCCGTCCGTGTGCGAACAGCCACGGATGAGCTACACCGTCAACCCCAGGGCGACGCTCACCCGCTCTCCTGCGTCTGCCCCATTGCCGGCCCGGCAGCCCTGCCTCCGGGCGCCCGTCAGCCCGCTCTCAGCGCCATCGTCATCGCCTCCACCGCCAGCAGGGGAGCCACATTGCGGTCGAGGGCCTCTCTGCACGCGCCGATGGCCTCGATGCGCCGCAGGGTGGTCTCCGGGCTGCTGCCGCGGGCGAGGCGCTCCAGGGTGTCCTCGGCGTCGGCGTTGGCGATCGCGACACGGGAGCCGAGCTGGAGGGCGAGGACGTCGCGGTAGAAAGCCGTGAGGTCGGTGAGCGCGAGGTCGAGGCTGTCGCGCTGTGTGCGGGTGCGGCGGCGCTTCTGCTTGTCCTCCAGGTCCTTCATCACCCCGGCCGTGCCGCGTGGCATCCGGCCGCCCTGGGCCGCGCCCAGCGCCGCCTTCAGCTCCTCGGTCTCCTTGCCGTCCCGCTCCTCGGCGAGCACCTTGGCGTCCTCCGCCGCCGCGTCCACCAGCTCCTGGGCCGCCTTCAGACAGCCGCCGATGTCGTCGATCCGGAGGGGCAGCTTGAGGACCGCGGCGCGCCGCTCACGGGCGGCCGGGTCGGTGGCCAGGCGGCGGGCCCGGTCGACGTGTCCCTGCGTGGCCCGGGCGGCGGCCGCCGCGACGGCGGGTTCGATGCCCTCGCGCCGTACCAGCATGTCGGCGACGGCGTCGACGGACGGCGTGCGCAGGTTCAGGTGGCGGCAGCGGGAGCGGATGGTGGGCAGCACGTCCTCCAGGGAGGGCGCGCACAGCAGCCAGACCGTCCGCGGGGCGGGCTCCTCGACGGCTTTCAGGACGGCGTTGGCTGACTTCTCGTTCAGCCGCTCGGCGTCCTCGACGAGGATGACCTGCCAGCGGCCCGTGGCCGGCGAGGTGTACGACTTGCGGACCGTGTCGCGCATGTCCTCGGCGAGGATCTGGGTGCCCACGGCGGCGACGGTGGTGACGTCGGCGTGGGTGCCGATGAGCGCCGTGTGGCAGCCGTCGCAGAAGCCGCAGCCGGGGGCGCCGCCGAGCGCCCGGTCCGGGCTCACGCACTGCAGCGCGGCGGCGAACGCCCGCGCCACCTGGGTGCGGCCCGCGCCGGGCGGGCCCGTGAACAGCCAGGCGTGGGTCATCTTCGACGCCTCGGGCGGCGGGGCGTCGGACGTGGCCGCGGTGACGAGCGCGTCGGCGTCCCGAGCGGCAGCGGCCAGCTGCTCACTCACCTTCTCCTGCCCGACGAGGTCGTCCCACACGGTCATGGGTCACGCCGCCCTTCCGTCACGTTGCGCGCTGCCGGTTCCATTGTGCGGGCCCCCACTGACAACGGGGGCCACCGGCCGAAGCGGCCGCGTGACCCCCGTGAGCTCAGCGCCGCCGTCCCCGGCCGCGACCGCCGCCCCGGCCCTCGTCGTCGCTCCCGTCGTCGTCCCGGTGCGGTCCGAGCAGTTCGTCCGCGAGCGAGGGGAGGTCGTCCAGCGGAGTCTCCTCGGCCCAGTCCGGCCGCGGCCGCTGCCGGGGTGTGCCCTCCTCGTCGACCTGCGGCAGCTCGCGCGTACGGTCCTCGGAGCCGTCCGGGCCCGCGCCCTGGCGCTCGTCGCGGAAGTAGCCCGGCGGTACCCGGTCCGCGGGACCGTCCTGGCGCACCGGCGGGAGTACGGCCGTCTCGTCGGCCGCTCCGGCGGGCGGCGCCGGCGGCTGGGGCAGCTCCGCCGTCACCTCGGCGTCGGTCCCCTTCGCGGACGCCCCGGCCTCCGGCCCGGACGACCGGGAGGGCTCCTCCGGGTCCTTGTCCATGCGCACCCGGGGCAGCGGGGTGGTCTCCTCCCCCGGCTTCTTGCCCATCGGCACCCGGGGCAGGACCGCCGTCTCCTCCACCGGCCCGCCCGACGCGTTCGTCGGCGTGACCACGGGCGTCGGGACGGTCGCCGCGTCCGGCGCGGCCGCCGGGGCCGCGGCGGACGGCTTCGGCCGGGGGCCGACCTGCGCCGCCGCGGCGGCCTCCTCCGCCGCGCGCCGCGCCTCCTCGGCCCGCAGCAGCGCCTCCTCCGCCTTGCGCTGCTTCTCCAGACGCGCCGCCTCGGCCTTGCGCTGTTCCTCCAGGCGCGCCGCCTCGGCCTCGGCGTGCCTGCGCGCTTCCTCCTCGGCCAGCTTGCGGCGCCGCTCCTCCTCGGCCTTGCGCCGTTCCTCCTCCGCCTTGCGGCGGGCCTCCTCCTCGGCGCGGGCCTTCTCCTCGGCGAGCAGCCGCTGCCGCTCCTCCTCCGCACGCCTGCGTGCCTCCTCGGCGCGCCGGCGGGCTTCCTCGGCCTGGCGCTCGGCCTCGCGCCGCTGCGCCTCCTCCAGCTCGCGCCGCTTGCGCTCCTCCTCCTCGGCGCGCAGCTTGGCGAGCTGCTCCTGGCGCTCGCGCTCCAGGCGCTCCTCCTCGGCCTTGCGGGCGGCCTCTTCCTCGGCCTTGCGCCGGGCCTCCTCCTCGGCCTTGCGGCGCGCCTCCTCCTGGGCCTTGATCTCGGCCTCGGACAGCGGCAGCATCCGGTCGAGCCGGTGGCGTACGACGGCGGTGACGGCCTCGGGCTCCTGGCCCGCGTCGACCACCAGGTAGCGGCCGGGGTCGGCGGCGGCCAGGGTGAGGAAACCGGAGCGCACACGCGTGTGGAACTCGGCGGGCTCCGACTCCAGGCGGTCCGGCGCCTCGGTGAAGCGTTCGCGGGCGGTCTCGGGGGAGACGTCCAGCAGCACGGTCAGGTGCGGCACCAGGCCGTTCGTCGCCCAGCGCGAGATCCGGGCGATCTCGGTCGGGGACAGGTCGCGCCCGGCGCCCTGATAGGCGACGGAGGAGTCGACGTACCGGTCGGTGATCACGACGGCGCCGCGCTCCAGGGCGGGCCGGACGACCGTGTCGACGTGCTCCGCGCGGTCCGCCGCGTACAGCAGTGCCTCCGCGCGGTGCGACAGGCCCGCGGAGGACACGTCCAGCAGGATCGAGCGCAGGCGCTTGCCGACGGGCGTGGCCCCCGGCTCGCGCGTCAGGACGACCTCGTGGCCCTTGGCGCGGATCCACTCGGCGAGCGCTTCGGCCTGGGTGGACTTGCCGGCGCCGTCCCCGCCCTCCAGGGCGATGAAGAAGCCGTTCGCGGCCGGTGCGACCGCCGGGTCGTCGCCCCCGAGGAGCGCGTCGCGCAGGTCGAGGCGCAGGGGGACGCCGGAGCGGTCGTCGACCTTGGCCAGGACCAGTGCGGCCACCGGCAGCAGCAGTGCGCCGACCAGCATCAGCGTGAACGCGGCACCGCCGTGCGCGAACACGAACCTGCCGTTCTCCAGGCGGTGCGGCCCGATCAGCGCCGCGAGCAGGGGGGCGCCCAGCGCGGCCAGCGCCACGGCGACCCGCACCACCGCGTGCAGGTGTTCCGTCGTGCGCGTGCGGCGGCTGTCCTCGGTCTCCTGGTCGAGCAGCGCGTGCCCGGTGTTCGCGGCGACCCCCGCGCCGACGCCGGCCAGCCCCGTGATCAGCAGCACGCTGGTGACGTCGGGGTCCAGTCCGGCGGCCAGCAGGGCCACGCCGGTGAAGGCGATCGCGAGTGCGAGCAGCCGGCGCCGCGACAGCGACACCAGCACCTTGGGCGCCGTACGGACGCCGACGGCGACGCCGCCGGTCAGCGCGAGCACGAGCAGGCCGTACAGCACCGGGCCGCCGCCCAGGTCCTTGGCGTGCAGCACCGCGACGGCGACGGCGGCGGCGATCGACGCGGCGACGGCCGCGCAGGCGAGGACCAGCAGCGGGATCGCGCCGGTACGGCCCGCGTCGACGCCCGTCGCGGTCTTCGGACGGCGCAGCCCCTCCAGCGGGGAGCGCGGACGCGGGGTGCGCGCCGCCGGCAGTTCCAGGAAGGCCACGACGGACAGGGATCCGGCGAAGAGCCCGCCCGCGACGTACGAGGCGAGGGCCGCCTGGTGCTGGTCGAACCAGTCGATCCCGGTGCCCAGGAGATTGTTGGCCAGGGCCGCGACGATCAGGGTGGCGGCGCCCAGCGGGATCGCCGCGAAGCCCGTGCGCAGCGACAGCCGGCGCAGGGCGTCCATGTGGTCCGGCAGGGGCCGCACCGTCGCGCCCTCCAGCGGCGGGGCGGGCAGCAGGGCGGGGGCGGCGCTCTCCCGGGCGACGGTCCACAGGCGCTCGGCGACACCGGTCACGAAGACGGTGACCAGCAGGAAGGCGAGGGCGTCGTCGGGCGTCCAGTCGATCCACAGAGGCGCGACGAGCAGCAGGGCGGCGCGCGCCCCGTCCGCGCCGACCATGGTCCAGCGGCGGTCGAGCGGGCCTTCCGGGGAGGTGAGCGAGGTCAGCGGGCCCAGGAGGACCGCGCCGAAGAGGAGGGTGGCCAGGATCCGCACCGCGAACACGGTCGCCACCGCGAACGCCACGCCCCGGTAGCCGCCCCCGAAGGAGCCCTCGGCGATGGCCGCCTGGAGGACGAGGAGGACGAACACCAGGAGGGCGAGTGCGTCTCCGACACCGCCCACCAACTGCGCGCTCCACAACCGCTTCAGCTGCGGCTCGCGCAACAGGGCGCGGACGGCGCGCTCGCGGGAGTCCGCCACCAGGGCGTCGTCCGGTGCCGGGTGGTGGGCCGTTGGCTGCTCGGCTCGCGTCATGCTTTCAGCCTATCGGCAGCGACTGACGGTCAAGAGCGCCCGTCCGCACGTACGACCACCCCGACACCAAAGTGATGCCGGGGCGTTCGTTTCGTGAAGCCGCGGTGGGGAACGCGTGGCCGACGGCCCGTCAGCCGGTGCTGTCCTCCGACGCCGACCGCGCGGCCGTCGTCTTCTTCGCGGCGGTCTTCTTCGCCGCCGCCGTCGTGGTCTTCTTCGCCGCGGTCTTCTTGGCGGCCGCCTTCTTCGCCGGAGCCGCCTTCTTGGCCGCGGTCTTCTTCGCGGGCGCCTTCTTCGCCGTCTTCTTGGCGGGGCCCTTCGCGCGCTTCTCGGCGAGCAGCTCGTAGCCGCGCTCGGGGGTGATCTCCTCGACGCTGTCGCCGGAGCGCAGGGTCGCGTTGGTCTCCCCGTCGGTGACGTACGCCCCGAAGCGCCCGTCCTTGACGACGACCGGCTTGCCGCTGACCGGGTCCTGGCCGAGCTCCTTCAGCGGCGGCTTGGCGGCGGCCCGGCCGCGCTGCTTGGGCTGGGAGTAGATCTCCAGCGCCTCTTCGAGGGTGACCGTGAAGAGCTGGTCCTCCGACTGGAGCGAACGCGAGTCCGTGCCCTTCTTCAGGTACGGCCCGTAGCGCCCGTTCTGCGCGGTGATCTCCTGGCCCTCGGCGTCGGTGCCGACGACCCGCGGCAGGGACATCAGCTTGAGGGCGTCCTCCAGCGTCACCGTGTCCAGGGACATCGACTTGAACAGCGAGGCCGTACGCGGCTTCACGGCGTTCTTGCCGGTCTTCGGGGTGCCCTCGGGGAGCACCTCGGTGACGTACGGGCCGTAGCGGCCGGCCTTGGCGACGATCTGGTTGCCGCTGACCGGGTCGGCACCCAGCTCGAAGTCGCCGCTCGGCTTGGCGAGCAGTTCCTCGGCGTACTCGACGGACAGCTCGTCGGGCGCGAGGTCGTCGGGGACGTCGGCGCGCTGGTGGCCCTCCGAGTCCTTCTCGCCGCGCTCGATGTACGGCCCGAAGCGGCCGACCCGCAGCACGATGTCGTTGCCCACGGGGAACGACGACACCTCGCGCGCGTCGATCGCGCCCAGGTCGGTCACCAGCTCCTTGAGGCCGCCGAGGTGGTCCCCGTCGCCGTTGCCGGCGTCGGCGGCGCCGCCCGCGACCGTGCCCTCGCCGAAGTAGAACCGCTTGAGCCACGGCACGGACTGCGCCTCGCCTCGCGCGATGCGGTCGAGGTCGTCCTCCATCTTGGCGGTGAAGTCGTAGTCGACGAGCCGCCCGAAGTGCTTCTCCAGGAGGTTGACCACGGCGAAGGACAGGAAGGACGGCACCAGGGCCGTGCCCTTCTTGAACACATAGCCGCGGTCGAGGATCGTGCCGATGATCGACGCGTAGGTCGACGGGCGGCCGATCTCGCGCTCTTCGAGCTCCTTGACCAGGCTGGCCTCGGTGTAGCGGGCCGGGGGCTTGGTGGCGTGCCCGTCGACCGTGATCTCCTCGGCGCTGAGGGCGTCGCCCTCGCTCACCTGGGGCAGCCGGCGCTCGCGGTCGTCCAGTTCGGCGTTCGGGTCGTCGGCGCCCTCGACGTAGGCCTTCAGGAAGCCGTGGAAGGTGATCGTCTTGCCGGAGGCGCTGAACTCGACGTCCCGGCCGTCGGCGGCGGTGCCGCCGATCTTGACGGTCACGCTGTTGCCGGTCGCGTCCTTCATCTGGGAGGCGACGGTCCGCTTCCAGATCAGCTCGTAGAGCCTGAACTGGTCGCCGGTGAGGCCGGTCTCGGCGGGCGTGCGGAAACGATCACCCGAGGGGCGGATCGCCTCGTGCGCCTCCTGCGCGTTCTTGACCTTGCCGGCGTAGGTGCGCGGCTGGGGCGGCAGGTAGTCGGCGCCGTACAGCTGCGTGACCTGGGCACGGGCCGCGGCGACGGCGGTGTCGCTCAGCGTCGTGGAGTCCGTACGCATGTACGTGATGTAGCCGTTCTCGTACAGCTTCTGCGCGACCTGCATGGTGGCCTTCGCGCCGAAGCCGAGCTTGCGGCTGGCCTCCTGCTGCAGCGTCGTCGTACGGAACGGGGCGTACGGCGAGCGGCGGTACGGCTTGGACTCGACGGACCGCACGGAGAAGCGGGTGTTCTCCAGGGCGGCGGCGAGGGCCCGGGCGTTCGCCTCGTCGAGGTGGAGGGTGTTCGCGCTCTTGATCTGTCCCAGGGAGTCGAAGTCGCGGCCCTGCGCGACCCGCCTGCCGTCGACGGTCTGGAGGCGGGCGAGCAGGGACGACGGGTCGCTGGGGTCGCCCGCCCGGCCGGTCGCGAAGGTGCCCGTCAGGTCCCAGTACTCGGCGGAACGGAACGCGATGCGCTCGCGTTCCCGCTCGACGACGAGCCGGGTCGCCACGGACTGGACACGGCCGGCCGACAGGCGCGGCATGACCTTCTTCCACAGGACCGGCGAGACCTCGTAGCCGTAGAGGCGGTCGAGGATGCGGCGGGTCTCCTGGGCGTCGACGAGCCGCTGGTTGAGCTGGCGCGGGTTGGCCACGGCGGCCTGGATCGCGGACTTGGTGATCTCGTGGAAGACCATCCGCTTGACCGGGACCTTGGGCTTGAGCACTTCCTGGAGGTGCCAGGCGATCGCCTCGCCCTCCCGGTCCTCATCGGTGGCGAGGTAGAGCTCGTCGGAGTCCTTCAGCAGGTCCTTGAGCTTCTTGACCTGGGCCCTTTTGTCGGCGTTGACGACATAGATCGGCTCGAAGTCGTGCTCGACGTCCACGCCGAGGCGACGGACCTCGCCGGTGTACTTCTCGGGCACCTCGGCGGCGCCGTTGGGGAGGTCGCGGATGTGCCCGACGCTCGCCTCGACGACGTATCCGGGGCCGAGATAGCCCTTGATCGTCTTCGCCTTGGCAGGCGACTCGACGATGACGAGTCGGCGGCCGCCCTGTGCGGTCTCGCTGGTCGGGGACAACTTCGCTCTTCTCTCCGGTCGACGCTGGGGCCTCCCCAGGCCTTGCTCCCGGGGTCGGGTCATGGTGACGCTGCGGAGTGTGACGGTACATCCCGCCCCCGTGTCAAACGGGAAAAGCCCGCAACGGCCACTCGAACGGTAACCCGACTACCGCCATTCCTGCCGCCCGGAGTGCCGACCGGTCTTTTTCCGCCGGACCGGAACGCGTCCTCTCCTTTACCGGCATGACCCTGCTCACGCGCTTCAAACGGGTGTCCCGGCAAGATCCTCCACGACCGGTTCGGAGACCGGCCCGAAGACGGATTCAGAGGCGGGTGAAGCACCACGTTCCGAGGGCGAGCGCGACGACCGCGGCGAGGGCCGCGAGGGTCGCCGAAGCGAGCGGGTCGACCCCCTGGGCGACGGGTTCGCGGTGCCGCACACGGACCGCCGTCCACACCAGCAGCACGCCTCCGAACAGGGCGAACACCATTCCAGCGAAGATCGCCGGCCCGCTCTCCATGATCGTCCCCGCCCCTGTCTTCCACCTGCGTGTCCCTCGCCCTCGGGAGGCTGACACGCACGGGCGGCGCCCTGGCGAACCCGAGGTGAACGACAGACCTACGGGCGGGGGCGGCGGGCCGCCGCCGGAGCCCGCCGCCGGGCACGCGGACGGGCGGCCCGGCCGTCGACCCCGTCGCCTCGCGCGGACCGATGACGCTGCGACGCGCCTCACACCGAACAGGCGTGGGTGTTTTTCCGGACGTCTTCATGCGGCCGGCGCGGCCGACCGTATACACGATCCGATCTTGGTGAATCCGCCGTCCCGGGCACCTTGGAGTTGCCGACGCCCACTCGTCGCTCAATTTGCTGGAAGACTGAACGGTTCCGATCACTTGATCCATGTACGGAGGGGCGCATTCCGTGAGGAGCGTCTCAGCCCGGACGGACGGCGGGCGGGTTCACTCCGCCGGTTCCAGGAATCCCTGCTCCACCAGAAGCCGGATCTGGGCGGGTGTGCGGTCGCGCAGCATCACCGGATCGTCCCCGACCAGCTGGGCGATGGCGTCCAGGATGCGGCCCGCGCTCAGCGAGCCGTCGCACACACCCGCGAAGCCCGCGCCGACCGTGTCCACCGCCGTGGCGCGGCGCATCCCGCGGTGCTGGCGCAGCACGACGTGCTCCGGGTCCTCGGCTCCGGGCATGCCGACCTGCTCCTGGACGATCTCGCCGGCCAGCCTGAAGTGCGCGGCGAGCAGGGCCGCGTCGTCGCGCGCGCGCAGGTAGTCGAGCCGCTCGAAGTGCGCGCGGACCGTGTCGCCCAGCGGCTGCTCGACCGGGTGCGGCCACTCCTCCACGGTGATGACGGGCTCGGCGGACGCCGTCCTGCGCAGGGTGATCCAGCCGAAGCCGACGGCCTTCACCTTGCGCGCCTCGAACTCGTCCAGCCACGCGTCGTACCGCGCCTGGTACTCGGCCCGGTCGCCCCGGTGGTCACCGGCGTCCCTGAGCCACAACTCGGCGTACTGCGTGATGTCCTGCACCTCGCGCTGCACGATCCACGCGTCGCAGCCGCGCGGCACCCACGACCTGAGCCGGTCCTGCCAGTCCTCCCCTTCCACGTGCTGCCAGTTGGCGAGGAACTGCGCGAACCCGCCCTCGTTCAGGCGTTCCCCCGCCCCTTGAACGAGCGAGCGGCACAGATCGTCCCCGCCCATCCCGCCGTCCCGGTACGTCAGCCGGGCGCCCGGGGAGATCACGAACGGCGGGTTGGACACGATCAGGTCGTACCGTTCGTCGTTCCGGAGGGGCTCGAAGAGAGAACCCTCGCGCAGCTCCGCGGCCGGGGCGCCGGACAGGGCGAGGGTGAGCGCGGTGACGTGCAGGGCGCGCGGGTTGAGGTCGGTGGCCGTCACGCGTGTGGCGTGCTGCGCGGCGTGCAGTGCCTGGATCCCGGAGCCGGTGCCGAGGTCGAGGGCGGAGGAGACGGGCGTACGGACGGTGATCCCGGCGAGCGTCGTGGAGGCACCGCCGACCCCGAGGACGACGCCCTCGTTCCGGCTGCCGATGCCCCCGGCGCCGCCGACCGCGCACCCCAGGTCGGACACGATGAACCAGTCCTCACCGTCCGGTCCGCCGTACGGGCGTACGTCCACGGTCGCGGCCACCTCGTCGGCGCCGACCCGGGCCAGCCAGCCGCTCTCCACGCACGCGTGCACGGGAAGCAACTCCGCCACACGCGCGTGCGGCACGGGCTGCTGGAGCAGGAAGAGACGGACGAGCGCCTCCAGCGGGGTGTCCCCGCGGGTCGCCCGGAGGGCGGGCACGGTCTCGCTGCGGGCCAGGGCCGCGTAGGCGGGGGCGCCGAGCAGGTCGAGCAGGCCGTCGGCGGTGAAGGAGGCCGCGAGCAGGGCCTCGCGCAGCCGGGCGGCCACGTCGGGGCGGTCGGCGGAGGGCAGGGGGGACAGGGTGGCGTCACTCACGCACCCATTGTCCCCACTCCCCCGCCCCCGCGCGGCCCCACAACCCGTTTCACGCCGACCTGCAAGGGGGCAAAAGGCGTAACCCGGCCCGAGTCGGCGCGGGCAACCGCGCGACCGGCCCACGCCGGCCCGCCGGGGCAGAACCACGACCGGGCGGGGCCCAGGGGCGCGGCTCCGGCCCCCGAGGGGCGCGGGGAACCACGTGACCGGCGCCGGACCACCCGCACCCGCGCCGCCACAGCAGTCGACACGGCGGCGGCCGGCACGGGCCACGCCACCGCCCGGGCGCAGGCGACCCGCCGCCGCTTGGCGCTCAGCTGGTCGTCGCGCGGGCCGAAGCCGACGCGGCGACCTTCTTGCAGCTGTCCTGCTTGGCCATCGCGCCCTTGACGTCGCCCTGCTCCAGGTTCTTCAGCGCGGTGTTGCCGGTCTTGCTGAGCGTGCCGAGCTGGGTGGCGATCTCCGCCAGGCCGTCGGCGAACTTCGCCTGGTCCTTGGTGTCCAGCGCGTCGACCTTCTTCTTGAGGTCCGCGTAGGAGGTGGAGAGCGTGTTGAGCGCCGCGACGGCGTCCTTCTGCTTCTTCGCGCCGCCCTCGACCCCGGGCGGCGTGCCGGCCTTCTGGACGGCCTGGGCGAGCGCCGCGTAGGCGTCGGACATGTCCTGGAAGGCCTGCGAGTCGGTCTTCTGGACGTTCGCCGGGGCGTTGTTGTCGGTGGCGGCCTGCTTGATCGCGGCGTTGGCCGCGTCGACCTTCGCGTCCTGTGCCGGCAGCGCGTCGCAGACCTTCTTGGCCCAGGCGTCGAGCTCCTTGTTGCCGTCGTCGCTGCTGCATCCGGACAGCGCCAGTACCAGTACCGCACCGCCGGACAGTGCGGCCGCGAGCTTCTTGTTCACCGGTTTGGTCCCTTCCATGGCTCTCGGCCCCGGAACATACACGCCCATGGGGCACCGACCCCAGGCCGAATGTCCACTCCATAGCCCTTTGAAGCCATTTGCACCAAGGGAGAGAAGCCTCACGGCCCCGGCACACACGCGGCACAGCGGGAGGGCGACGCGTCAACACGCGTCGCCCTCCCGCCCTTTGAACTGGGCCCCGGCGGCCGGCCTACGAAACCACGGCGGGATCGGCCGACTTGGACGACGAATCGGCGTTGGTCTCGTCCCCCATCGCGATGCCGCGACGCTTGGAGACGTACACCGCGCCGACGATCACCACGAGGGCGAGCACCGCGATCATGATCCGTACGCCGATGTTCTTGTCGTCGCCGTAACTGAAGTTGATCACGGCGGGCGCGATCAGCAGCGCGACCAGGTTCATGACCTTGAGCAGCGGGTTGATCGCGGGACCGGCGGTGTCCTTGAAGGGATCGCCGACGGTGTCGCCGATCACCGTGGCGGCGTGGGCCTCACTGCCCTTGCCGCCGTAGTGGCCGTCCTCGACGAGCTTCTTGGCGTTGTCCCACGCGCCACCGGAGTTGGCGAGGAAGACCGCCATCAGCGTGCCCGCGCCGATCGCGCCCGCGAGAAACGCGCCGAGCGCGCCCACGCCGAGCGTGAACCCGACGAAGATCGGGGCCATGACGGCGAGCAGACCGGGTGTGGCGAGCTCGCGCAGGGCGTCCCGGGTGCAGATGTCGACGACCTTGCCGTACTCCGGTTTCTCGCTGTAGTCCATGATCCCGGGGTGCTCGCGGAACTGCCGCCGCACCTCGAACACCACCGAACCCGCCGACCGCGAGACCGCGTTGATCGCCAGCCCCGAGAAGAGGAAGACGACCGCCGCGCCCGCGATGAGGCCGACCAGGTTGTTGGGCTGCGAGATGTCCATCATCAGACTCATCGGCGCGCCCGCCCCGGAGAGCTTCTCGCCGACGTCCTCCGCGCCGGTCGTGATCGCGTCACGGTACGACCCGAAGAGCGCCGACGCCGCCAGGACCGCCGTGGCGATGGCGATGCCCTTGGTGATCGCCTTGGTGGTGTTGCCGACCGCGTCGAGGTTGGTGAGCACCTGCGCGCCCGCGCCCTCGACGTCGCCGGACATCTCGGCGATGCCCTGCGCGTTGTCGGAGACCGGGCCGAAGGTGTCCATCGCGACGATCACGCCGACCGTGGTGAGCAGGCCGGTGCCGGCCAGCGCGACCGCGAACAGCGCCAGCATGATCGACGTACCGCCGAGCAGGAACGCGCCGTACACCCCGAGCCCGATCAGCAGGGCGGTGTAGACGGCCGATTCGAGCCCGACGGAGATGCCGGCCAGCACGACCGTGGCGGGGCCCGTCAGGGACGACTTGCCGATGTCCCGGACCGGGCGGCGGCTGGTCTCGGTGAAGTACCCGGTCAGCTGCTGGATGACGGCGGCCAGGAGAATGCCGATCGCCACCGCGACGAGGGCGAGGATGCGCGGGTCGCCGTCCTTGCCCCGAATGGCCGCGTCGGTCACCCCGTCGAGGTCCGAGTACTTCCCCGGCAGATAGACGAAGACGGCGACCGCCACCAGCACCAGCGAGATCACCGCGGAGATGAAGAAGCCGCGGTTGATCGCCGACATGCCGCTGCGGTCCGTCCGGCGCGGGGCGACGGCGAAGATGCCCACCATGGCCGTGAGCACGCCGATCGCGGGCACGAGCAGCGGGAACGCCAGCCCGGAGTCGCCGAAGGCCACCTTGCCGAGGATCAGCGCGGCGACCAGGGTCACGGCGTACGACTCGAAGAGGTCGGCCGCCATGCCCGCGCAGTCGCCGACGTTGTCGCCCACGTTGTCCGCGATGGTCGCGGCGTTGCGCGGGTCGTCCTCCGGAATGCCCTGTTCGACCTTGCCGACCAGGTCGGCGCCGACGTCGGCGGCCTTGGTGAAGATGCCGCCGCCGACCCTCATGAACATCGCGATGAGCGCCGCGCCGAGGCCGAAGCCCTCCAGCACCTTCGGCGCGTCGGCCGCGTACACCAGCACCACGCAGGAGGCGCCGAACAGGCCGAGCCCCACCGTGAACATGCCGACGACGCCGCCCGTGCGGAACGCGATCTTCATCGCTTTGTGCGAGACGGCGGTGAGATCCTTTTCCGGTTCACCCGCCGCCGGAGTGGCTTCGCGGGCCGCTGCGGCGACCCGCACATTGCTGCGCACGGCGAGCCACATGCCGATATAACCGGTGGCTGCCGAGAATGCCGCACCGACCAGGAAGAACACCGATCGTCCGGCGCGTTGATTCCAGTCGTCCGCGGGCAGCAGCATGAGCAGGAAGAACACCAGGACGGCGAATACGCTGAGCGTGCGCAACTGCCTGGTCAGATAGGCGTTGGCGCCTTCCTGGACCGCGGCCGCGATCTTCTTCATGCTGTCGGTACCCTCGCCGGCCGCGAGCACCTGGCGCAACAGGGCACCCGCGACCACGAGCGCAGCCAGTGCGACGACCGCGATGACCACCACGAGCAGGCGGTTGCCGTCGGTCAGCACTGCGGCCGCGAAGGTTGTGGGGTGGTCCAACCGATGAGGGGTAGAAAGCCCCGCCATTCGTCCTCCTTGACGCTTGGGCTGAGCTCAAGATGTGGACGGATTGTAGGTACCGGAACCTGATCAAAACAGTGCGCGGTATACAGAATTCGCTACCGAATACATCCGCCAGAGATCGTGAATTGATTCACGCCGGTGATCGAAAGCGATCGTGAATTGGTTCACGACATTCCCGCACAAGATTCACTTGCCAAGATTCACTTCCCCGAGAACACCGAGTGATGAATCTTGGATCCACTGTAAGCGTGGGCGGAGACCTGCGCACATGCCGAAGGGCCCCACCGGAGTGGGGCCCTTCGGGTCAGTCTCGCGCGGCCGGACTCAGGCCGGCGTCGCCGCCGCCGGTGTCCTCGGCCAGGTCATGCGGATCAGCCCGCCGTGCTCGCCGGCGGTGACCTCCACGTCGTCGACGAGGCCGCTGATGACCGCGAGACCCATCTCGTCCTCCTCGGCCTCCACGTCGTCCGCGCCGGAGCCGGGCGCCCGGTCGCCGGGGGCGGAGTGCGGGGCCTCGTCGCCGACCTCGATGGAGAACTGCTTCTCCTCCTCGATCAGCGCCACCTTCACCGGAGCGGTGATTCCGCCAATCTGGTGAAGGCCGACCGCTCGGGTGCAGGCTTCACCCACGGCGAGCCGCACCTCGTCGAGGACGGCCTCGTCCACTCCGGCCCTGCGCGCCACCGCTGCCGCCACCAGTCGGGCGGTCCTGACATGCTCGGGCAGCGCGCTGAAGCGGAGTTCAACGGTGGCCATACGTCCCCCTCGGAACTACGGGCGTGCTGTCGAGGGGCCGGGCTGCCGAAAGCCCGGTCCCCCGGTGTTCAACTGGGCCGTCCGGACCACCGGACCCGGACGGGTGAGTCAGTCGGTGGCCTGGACAGCTTCCTCGACCGAGGTGTGAATGGGGAACACCTTGGTCAGACCGGTGATGCGGAAGATCTTCAGAATGCGCTCCTGGTTGCAGACCAGGCGCAGCGAGCCCTCATGGGCACGCACTCGCTTCAGGCCGCCGACCAGCACGCCGAGCCCGGTGGAGTCGAGGAAGTCCACGCCCTCCATGTCCACGACGAGGTGGAAATTCCCGTCGTTCACCAGCTCGACCAGCTGCTCGCGCAGCTTGGGCGCGGTATATACGTCGATTTCGCCACCGACCTTGACGATCGTGCGATCGCCGACGGTCTCGGTCGACAGGGACAGGTCCACGGATCCTCCAGCACCTTGCTATCGAGCGGTCGCCCCTCGGGACACCTCGGCAGAGCCCCCTGGACGGTTCGCCAGCCGCGATGGCATTCAATCACTTACCGGCAGGCGTGCACGACGCCTTGGCTCCATTGTCCGTCACGCCAGTGACACACTCGGTGCCGATGGCCAAGAATCACCGATCCGATCGATCCTCGGCACAGCCCGCTCCGCGCCTGTCGCCGGGCGCGCTCCTGGACCGGCTCGCCCCGGGCCCGAGCCGTGCGTCGCGCATCACTCATACGGAGCACTTGCCCCCGCGAGCGGGCCGCCATGCCGTCTGGCCTGACCGGATTCGCCCGGAGGTGATCGCGGCGGTCCAGGCGTGCGGTGTCGAGCACCCCTGGGCCCACCAGGCCCTCGCCGCCGAGCACGCCCTGGACGGCGACTCGGTGGTCGTCGCCACGGGGACGGCCTCCGGCAAGTCCCTGGCGTACCTCGTGCCCGTGCTGTCCACCCTTCTGGACGGTTCCGAGGCCCCGAACGGCCGGGGCGCGACCGCGCTCTACCTCGCCCCCACCAAGGCCCTCGCCGCCGACCAGTGCCGCTCTGTGAAAGAACTTTCACATCCGCTGGGCAACGCCGTACGCCCGGCCGTGTACGACGGCGATACGCCGTTCGAGGAACGCGAGTGGATCCGGCAGTACGCCAACTACGTCCTGACCAACCCGGACATGCTGCACCGCGGCATCCTCCCCTCCCACCCCCGCTGGGCCTCCTTCCTGAAGTCGCTGAAGTACGTCGTCGTCGACGAGTGCCACACCTACCGCGGTGTCTTCGGCTCGCACGTCGCCCAGGTCCTGCGCCGGCTGCGCCGCCTGTGCGCCCGCTACGGCGCCTCCCCCGTCTTCCTGCTGGCCTCCGCGACGGCCGCCGAACCCGCGGTCGCCGCCGGCCGTCTCACCGGTCTGCCGGTGGTGGAGGTCGCCGACGACGCCTCGCCCCGTGGTGAACTGGTGTTCGCTCTCTGGGAGCCCCCGCTCACCGAGCTGCAGGGCGAGAAGGGCGCCCCCGTCCGGCGGACCGCCACCGCCGAGACCGCGGACCTGCTCACCGACCTCGCCGTCCAGGGCGTGCGCACGGTCGCCTTCATCCGCTCCCGGCGTGGCGCCGAGCTGATCTCGGTGATCGCCCAGGAGCGGCTGGCGGAGGTCGACCGCTCCCTCGCCCGGCGTGTCGCGGCGTACCGGGGCGGCTACCTGCCCGAGGAACGCCGCGCCCTGGAACAGGCCCTCCACTCCGGGGAACTCCTGGGCCTCGCCGCGACGACCGCCCTGGAACTCGGCATCGACGTCTCCGGCCTCGACGCCGTCCTGATCGCCGGTTACCCGGGCACCCGCGCGTCCCTGTGGCAGCAGGCCGGCCGGGCCGGGCGGTCCGGGCAGGGCGCGCTGGCGGTGCTGGTCGCCCGCGACGACCCGCTGGACACCTTCCTGGTCCACCACCCGGAGGCGCTGTTCGACCGCCCCGTGGAGTCGACGGTCCTCGACCCCGACAACCCCTACGTCCTCGCCCCGCACCTGTGCGCGGCGGCCGCGGAACTCCCGCTGACGGACGAGGACCTGCCGCTGTTCGGCCCGGAGACCGAGGCACTGCTCCCCCAGCTGGAGGCCGCGCGGCTGCTGCGCCGCCGGACGAAGGCCTGGCACTGGACGCGCCGCGAACGGGCCGCCGACCTCACCGACATCCGCGGCGAGGGCGGCCGGCCGGTGCAGATCGTCGAGGAGGGCACGGGCCGGCTGCTCGGCACGGTGGACGCGGGCGCCGCCCACACCACCGTCCACGAGGGCGCCGTCCACCTCCACCAGGGCCGTACGTATCTCGTCCGCTCCCTGGACCTGGAGGACTCGGTCGCCCTGGTCGAGGAGGCCAGTCCGCCGTACTCGACGGTGGCCCGCGACACGACGTCGATCTCCGTCCTGGAGACGGACGTCGAAGTCCCCTGGGGCCAGGGCCGCCTGTGCTACGGCTCCGTCGAAGTCACCAACCAGGTCGTCTCCTTCCTGCGCCGGCGTGTCATCACCGGTGAAGTACTGGGCGAGTCGAAGCTCGACCTCCCTCCTCGTACGCTGCGCACCCGCGCGGTGTGGTGGACGGTCACCGAGGACCAGCTGGACTCCGCCCGGATCAACCCGGAGATCCTCGGCGGCGCCCTGCACGCGGCCGAGCACGCCTCGATCGGCCTGCTGCCCCTCTTCGCGACCTGCGACCGCTGGGACATCGGCGGCGTGTCGGTCCCGCTGCACCCCGACACACTCCTGCCGACCGTCTTCGTCTACGACGGCCATCCCGGCGGCGCGGGCTTCGCCGAGCGGGCCTTCCACACCGCCCGCGCCTGGCTCACCGCCACCCGCGAGGCCATCGCCTCCTGCGAGTGCGACGCCGGCTGCCCGTCCTGCATCCAGTCGCCCAAATGCGGCAACGGCAACGACCCCCTGCACAAACGCGGGGCGGTACGGCTCCTCACGGAACTGCTGCGGGGGGCGCCGGAGGAGGGGGCTCCGGGGGACGAGGCCGTGTCGGGGGCGGAAGCGGGGCCGACAAGTGGGGCCCGGGCGCCGGAGGCGGGGCCGACGGGTGCGACCCGGCCCCCGGAGGCGGAAGCGGGGCCGGCAGGTGCGACCCAGGCCCCGGAGGCGGAAGCGGAACCGACGAATGCGACCCAGGCCCCGGAGGCGGAAGCGGGGCCGGAGGCTGCGATACCGGCCCCGGAGGGCCCGCCCGTGCCCTGACCTCGGCCGTGAAGGGGCCCTGCCCCGACGCCGCCGTCACGTCCGAGATCTCTCCCAGGACGGCGCATCGCACCAGCCGTGTGCCCTGTGCCCGAGCCACCCGGCCCGCCCGGGCGCAGGCCTGCTCCTCGCCGTCCGCCCAGTGGTCCGCCGCCGCGAGGGCCGCGAGGTCGGCGCCTCCCGCGGCACGGTGGCGGACCACCACGGCCTGCCCCAGGGCGAGGACGACACCGAACACCACGCACAGCACGGCGATCGCACCGAGACTCCAGATGGTGGCCGAGCCCCGGTCGCCCCTTCGGCGCAGCCACCCGCCGACCGCACCGGCCACGCTCATGGCCCACCTCCCACGGCGTCCGCCGACCTCCCAGGGGCTTCCACGGCCTCCTCCGCCGCCCCTTGGGCGTCCTCTACGGCAGGACCGGCCTCCGTCGCCCCCACGGCCTCCTCCGCCACCGCCACGGCCTCCTCCCGCACCTCGAACGGCAACCCGCGCAGCAGCGGCGGCTTCGCGACGACCACCACGCGTACCTGGTCGCCCTCCCTGCCGACCGTCACCCGCGCCCCCCGCGGCGCCGCCGCGTGGGCCAGCCCGACGACCACCGCCGTCGGGTCCTGCCGTGCCGCCGCCCGCGCGCCGGTCCTGGCCGCGTCCACGCACTGGATCCGGACGGCCACCGCGAGCAGCCCCCACACCAGCGCCATCACGAACGCCACCAGCACCGGCAGCGCCACGGCCGACTCCGCCGTCACGAAGCCCCGGTCCCCGCGGAACCGCTGCCGCTCACATCCCCGCACTGAGCGCCCGCTTCACGATGTCCTGCAGCTCCGCGGTGACGGCATCGCCCGTCACCACCTGGTAGAGGATCACGGCGAACGCCACGGCCGCCACGATCCCCATCGTGTATTCGGAGGTCACCATTCCGGCGTCCCTCCGGGCGCCCCGCATCCCGCACACCAGGGCACCCAGCCGTGCCCGTACCACCTTGTACATCTCAACCCCCGTGAGGTTCGGTCCTGTTGCTCTGTCATCGCTCGATCCGCGTCGTCCGGCCATGCGGCACCGTCCCCGCTCACCCCCTTCTCATCGCCCGCCTCCTCCCATCACTCCGCCCGCGAGCCCGATGACGACCGGCAGGACGCCGATCGCGACGAAGGCGGGCAGGAAGCACAGCCCCACCGGCGCGGCGATCGCGACGGCCGCGCGCCGCGCCCGTGCCGTCGCCGCACGGGTCCAGTCGGCGCGGGTGTCCCCGGCGAGCCGGGCCGCCGGTCCCGCCGCCGGAATCCCCGTCACATCGGCCCGCTCCAGCAGCCGTGCCAGGGCCACGGCGCCCGGCACGTCGGCCAACCCCCGCCACGCCCTGGCCGGTTCGCCGCCCAGCCGCACCTCGGCGGCACCGCGCGCCAGCCCCTCCCCCACCGGGCCGCCCAGCGCCTCGCCCACGGCCTGCGCCGCGACCGCCGGGCCGGCACCCGCCGCGATGCACGCGGCCAGCAGGTCCGCGGCGAGCGGGAGTTGCCCGGCGGCCAGCCGCGCGTCCGCCTCGCTCACGGCTCCCGCCGCCCGCTGCCGGCTGTGCCACCGCCACAGCCCCACCGCGCCAACGGCCCCGACCACGGCCCCCATGACGCCGCCGATCACCACCCAGCCGGCGCCCACCACCGCCCCCGCCGGCAGCCACGTGCGCGCGGCATCCCGCAGCGCCGTGTGGGGGGCGTCGCGCGCCCGCGCCCGTCCCTGCCCCACCAGCCCGGACACCCGGCGGCGCACCCTGCGCAGGCTCCGCACCCTCTCCAGCCACCCCGTGAGCCCCGCGAGGACCAGGACGATCCCCACGGTCACCCCCAGCCTGTGGACAACTTCCGCGCTCATCAGGCCTCCCTCCTCGTCAGCCACCACCCGTCGCCTCACGTCACCTCACGTCCCCTCCGCGCTCCGCACGATCCGCAGCGCCCACCACACCCCCACGCCCTCCAGGAGCCCGCCGACGAGCAGGCAGCCCAGCCCCGCCCCCGTGTGCAGCAACACGTGCAGCGGGTCGGCGCCGAGCGCGGCGCCCAGGAGGAGACCCAGCACCGGCAGGCCGGCCAGCATCACCGCGGTGGCGCGCGCTCCCGCCAACTGGGCACGCAGGTCGGCTCGTTGGTCGCGCTCGGCACGCAACGCCCCTTCCAGACGGTCGAGTCCGACCGCGAGGCCCGCTCCCTGGTCCACGGCCACCCGCCAGCACGCCGCGAGTCCCAGCAGTCCGCCGGCTCCGGGCTGCCGCGCGGCGTCCGTGAGCGCCTCCGGCACGTCCCCGCCGAACCGTGCGGCCGCCAGCACCGCCGCCTGCGCCTCGCCCAGTCCCCCGGAGTCCCGCGCGGCGCACCGCAACGCCTCTCCGGGCTGCCTGCCCGCCCGCACTTCGCCCGCGAGCGCCGCGCACAGCGCGATCACGGCGTCTCCCCGGCGCTCCCCGGCCCGCCGGGCCTCCGCGGCCCGCCGCATCCGGCGCAGCAGCGGCACGCCGGCCGCCCCCACGACGAGCGGCAGCACCGAAACTCCCAGGACCGCCAGGACCAGCCCGACGACGGGCGCCCACCACTCGGTCCGCCACCGCCCCCGCATCCTGCGCAGTCCGAGGGCCAGGTCCTCCCATGCCGGCGGCCCGCTTCCCACCACCCCGCCTCCGGCCAGCAGCAGCCGCGCCCGCCGGGCCCCGGAGTACGGCCCCCCCAGCAGCCATGCCGCCGCTCCCGCACAGGCGGCAGCCGCCGCCGACGGCACCTCACCCATCTCGTACATCGCGCTCCCCGTGTCCTTCACCCGTTCGGTCCTCGTGGCTTCGCAGCAGGTCCCGAAGCCGCCCCCATCCCCGCTCCCGCGCGAACGCGTCCGGCTGCCACCGCAGCGCCGGAACCGTCCGCACCAGGCCCGAGGGGTCCCGCTCCAGGACATGCACCTCCGCGATCCGCCGCCGTCCGGCCGGGTCGCGGACGAGGTGCAGGACCACCGAGAGCGCGGCAGCCAACTGGCTGTGCAGCGCGGCCCGGTCGAGTCCGGCCGCCGTGCCGAGCGCCTCCAGCCGGGCGGGGACGTCCGCGGCGGCGTTGGCGTGAACCGTCCCGCAGCCGCCCTCGTGGCCCGTGTTGAGCGCGGCCAGCAGATGGACCACCTCCGGCCCGCGCACCTCGCCCACGACCAGCCGGTCCGGCCGCATCCGCAGGGCCTGCCGCACCAGGTCCTCGAGGGTGACGAGCCCGGCGCCCTCCTGATTGGCGGGTCTGGTCTCCAGACGGACGACATGCGGGTGATCCGGCCGCAGCTCCGCCGAGTCCTCGGCGAGAACGATCCGCTCCCCCGGCCCGACCAGGCCGAGCAGCGCGCTCAACAAAGTCGTCTTGCCGCTGCCCGTACCGCCGCTGACCAGGAAGGAAAGCCGCGCCCGCAGCAGGGCTCGCAGCACCGCGTCCCCGCCCGGCGGCACCGTGCCCGCGGCCACCAGTTCCTCGAGCGTGAAGGCCCGCGGCCGTACCACCCGCAGGGACAGGCAGGTGCAGCCGACGGCGACCGGGGGCAGCACCGCGTGCAGCCGCGTCCCGTCGGGCAGCCGGGCGTCGGCCCAGGGCCGGGCGTCGTCCAGTCGCCGCCCGGCCACCGCTGCCAGGCGCTGCGCGAGACGTCGTACGGCCGCGGCGTCCGGGAAGGAGACGGCGGACAGTTCGAGGCCGCCGCCCCGGTCGACCCAGACCCGGTCCGGCGCCGACACCAGCACGTCGGTCACCGACGGGTCGGTGAGCAGCGGTTCCAGCGGCCCGCTGCCGATCAGCTCGGACCGCAACTGTTCGGCCGCGCCGAGGACCTCCGCGTCCCCGAGCACCCGCCCCTGCTCCCGCAGCGCCTGCGCCACACGCGCGGGCGTCGGCTCGGCCCCCCTCGCCGCGAGCCACTGCCGTACGCCCTCCAGCAGCGCCCCTTCCAGCGCCGGTGCCGTACTCATGACCCACCCGCCTCTGTCCGCGGCGCGGTGGCCTTCACCCGCTCGCCCGCGGGCGGCGTGCTCTCGCACCACCCGTCGGGGTCACCACCCCGCTCGCCCTCAGCCCATGAAGCCCCGGGCAGCGTGCGCACACCCCGTCCGAGCCCGGGCGGCACCCCCCTCACGGCGCGCCCGCCTCGGTCAGCGCCCGCTCCCAGAACTGCTTGCAGAAACGGGCGAGGGGCCCGCGCGCGGCAGCACCCGGTGGCGACTTTCCGCCGTCCGGCCGCAGCAGGCCCTGCTCCACCGGCACCTCGCCGGCCAGCGGCAGCCGGAGCAGCCTGGCCACCTCGCGGTCGTCGAGGCCGGGTGCGTACGGTCCCCGTACCGCCACCCTGAGGTCGCGCAGGACCATGCCGGCGGCGGAGGCCACCCGGCCGGCCGCCGCGACGGCGCGCAGTTCGGCGGGGACCACGAGAAGCCCGAGGTCGACCTGGGCGAGGACCTCGGCGACCCCGTCGTCGATGCGGCGCGGCAGGTCGACGACGACGGCGCCGCCCCTGCGCCGGGCCGCGGCGAGTACCGCGCGCACCGCCTGCGGCGGGACGGCGACGCAGTCGCCGCGGTCCCAGCTGAGCACCCGCAGCGAGTGCAGTTCGGGCAGCGACTCCTCCAGGGCACCGCCGCCGACCCGCCCGCGTGAGGCGGCGAACGCCGGCCAGCGCAGCCCTTCGGTCGCCTCTCCGCCCAGCAGTACGTCGAGTCCGCCGCCCAGCGGATCGGCGTCCACCAGGAGGGTGCGCAACCCCTCACGCGCGGAGGTGACGGCGAGGGCGCATGCGAGCGTGGACGCTCCGGCGCCGCCGCGCCCCCCGATGACGCCGACGGTGAGCGCCGGCCGGCCGACGCCCTCGGCCACGTCGGCGATGCGGTCGACCAGCCACTGTTCGCCGTCGGGCAGCACCAGGACATGGTCGGCGCCGATCTCGACGGCGCGCTGCCACACCCCGGAGTCGTCCTGGTCACGTCCGACGAGGACCACCCCGCGTCTGCGGACGGCCCCGCGCATCCGGCGCGCCGCGTCGTCGCCGACCAGGACGAGCGGCGCCGCCTCCCAGCTGCCCCGGCGCGCGGGCACCGAGGGGTGCACCTCGGGCGTGGCACCGGCGGCGGCGCACAGGCGCAGCAGGTCGTCGAGGAGGTACGTGTCCTCCGTCACGATCAGCGGCTTGCCCTGCCGGCCGGAAGCGGCGGGCGGCGGGTCGTGGGTCACTGCTCCTGCCATGGTCTTCGTCCCCCTTTGACTGTGGACCGCGCAGCCCTTGCGGCCCGCGATTCCCCTGCGTGCGAAGAACCGGACGACCCGGTCTCCATATGAACGGCCGGCAGAAACCGGCCGCGCGCACCCGGCATACGGAACCGGTCATGAACTCGGCCCGAGCGAACGCGTCGGAATCACGGTGCAGCGAACCGGGAAATCTTGTGGATCTTGGTGGAAAACTGTGGACAGCCAGGCGGTTGTGAATATCGCCATCACCCAAACCGGTGACGCTTGAACCATCTCCTGTGCGACTTCCGCAGAGCAGTCCGACGACTACCCACCGTGACGGAGCGCGGACATGCCGAAGAGGCGGCCTCAGCCGCCTCGAACGCGCGGTACAACCGCGCACAGAACGGGAAAACCCACCCGGACATGCGACGACCCCCGCCGGGGGGGAGAGCGGGGGTCGTCTCCACGGCCGACTCGGGGGGGGAGGAGCCGGACCGGGTTAGCACGGTCGCGAACGATCCGTGACTTCCATGGTGTACCCGAGAGCCCTCTCAGGCAAACCCACGCGCCCACCTTACGCCGAATGGGCTGCCCCTATGCTCTTGGTTGTGGAAAACCACTCCTTGCCCCGCACAGCGGCCTTCTTTGACCTGGACAAGACGGTCATTGCGAAGTCGAGCACGCTCACCTTCAGCAAGTCCTTCTACCAAGGCGGGCTGATCAACCGCAGGGCCGCCTTGCGGACCGCATATGCCCAGTTCGTCTTCCTCGTCGGCGGTATGGACCACGACCAGATGGAACGGACCCGCGAGTACCTGTCAGGGATGGTGCGCGGCTGGAACGTCCAACAGGTGAAGGAGATCGTCGCCGAGACTCTTCACGCCCTGATCGACCCGCTCATCTACGACGAGGCCGCCTCCCTCATCGAGGAGCACCACACGGCCGGCCGGGACGTCGTGATCGTGTCCACGTCGGGCGCCGAGGTGGTCGAGCCGATCGGCGAACTGCTCGGGGCGGACCGAGTGGTGGCCACCCGGATGGTCGTGGGCGAGGACGGGTGTTTCACCGGTGAGGTGGAGTACTACGCCTACGGCCCGACGAAAGCGGAGGCGATCAAGGAGCTGGCCGCTTCGGAGGGGTACGACCTGGAGCGCTGCTACGCCTACAGCGACTCGGCGACCGATCTGCCGATGCTGCAGGCGGTGGGCCATCCACACGCCGTGAACCCGGACCGGACCCTGCGGCGCGAGGCCATCGCACGGGGGTGGCCGATTCTCGACTTCCACCGGCCCGTACGGCTCAAGCAGCGCATCCCGTCGTTCTCGGTGCCGCCCCGTCCGGCTCTCGTCGCGGCCGCGGCCATAGGCGCGGCGGCCGCCACCGCGGGACTGGTCTGGTACGCGAGCCGTCGCCGTGCGGCGACCGCCTGAGCCGCTGCGCGACCGTTTGAAGCCTGTTTGGCAGCAAAAGTAAAGAACCGGCGGCAGCCCTTCCACTTGCCGTGGTCCTGGAGTAGAAAGGACTCAACGGCCCGCGAGACCAAGGACATCCGAGAGGATCACCTTAATAACGCAATTGGCCCCACGGACCGATGCATGAACATCGAGCACCCACGCGACGTCGACCCGTCGATTACGGGCCAGCCGCACCAGGTGACGGGCAAAGATCCCCGCCTGATGGGCAATATATCGAGGACGCTTGGTAACCCGGTGAGCATGCCAGCGGCGGTACGAATTACTCGTACCGCCGCAACCCGTGTACGGGGAATTTCCGTCCGTCACGCCGCGCCGCGCTGCAGCGCCTCGCACACCGCCGTCGACTCGCGGGCGCCCAACTCGACCGCCCTGCCGCAGTGGGCGATCCAGGCCGCCATGCCCTCCGGAGTGCCGGAGACATAGCCCTCCAGGGCGGCCAGGTAGGCGGCCCGGCCCAGCTCGGCATGGCCCACCTCGGCCGGGCAGACGGACTTGGGGTCGAGGCCGCTGCCGATCAGCACGATCCGCTCGGCGGCGCGCGCCACCAGACCGTTGTGCGAGGTGAAGGGGCGCAGGGCGAGAAGCTCGCCATGGACGACGGCGGCCGTCACCAGGGCGGGCGCCGAGCTGCCCGCGATGATCAGCTGGGCCAGTCCCTCCAGCCGGCCGGCCAACTCGTCGGCGCCGGGCAGCGGCAGCTCGATCAGCGGCTCGTCGACCGCTTCCCCGGCCTGCCGCGGCCTTCCGACCTCGTCGCCGCCGTCGGCCGCGGCCACCAGGTGCAGCCGCGCCAGCACCCGCAGCGGCGACTGCCGCCAGATGGACAGCAGCTGCCCCGCCTCCGCGGTCAGCCGCAGCGCGGCCCCCACGACCCGCGCCTCGTCGTCGACGCCGAAGTCGCTGCGCCGGCGCACCTCCTCCAGCGCCCAGTCCGCGCCGGACAGCGCCGCAGAACCGCGAGCGCCGCGCAGGGCGGCCTCGGAGGTGATCTCGGTGCTGCGGCGCCGCATGACACGGTGCCCGTAGACCCGGTCCACGGCCTTGCGCACGGACTCCACGGACTCGGCCACACCGGGCAACGAGCCCAGGGCCGCGAGCGGATCGGCGGACGCGCCTGTCGTACTCATGAGTACGACATTACGCAACCTTGGCGCACACCCCTCGATGGAGTGGTCTTCTTCACGCACCGCTGCCACGTACAGCTATCACGGCACTACGCTTGGTGAACATGAAAATTGCTTTCGTCGGGAAGGGCGGCAGCGGCAAGACCACCCTGTCCTCCCTGTTCATCCGTCACCTCGCAGCCCTCGGCGCCCCCGTGATCGCCGTGGACGCGGACATCAACCAGCATCTGGGACCCGCTCTCGGCCTCGACGAGGCGGAGGCGGCCGGACTGCCCGCGATGGGCGAGCACCTGCCGGTGATCAAGGACTACCTGCGCGGCTCCAACCCGCGTATCGGGTCCGCCGAGACGATGATCAAGACGACACCGCCCGGCGAGGGCTCCCGGCTGCTGCGGGTACGCGAGGACAATCCGGTGTACGACGCCTGCGCCCGGCCCGTGGAACTCGACGGGGGCGCGATCCGTTTGATGGTCACCGGCCCCTTCACGGACGCCGACCTGGGGGTCGCCTGCTACCACTCCAAGACAGGAGCGGTGGAGCTGTGCCTGAACCACCTGGTGGACGGGCGTGACGAGTACGTCGTGGTCGACATGACGGCGGGCTCGGACTCCTTCGCCTCCGGCATGTTCACCCGCTTCGACATCACGTTCCTCGTCGCCGAGCCGACCCGGAAGGGGGTCTCCGTCCATCGCCAGTACAAGGAGTACGCCCGCGACTTCGGCGTCGAGCTGAAAGTGGTCGGCAACAAGGTGCAAGGTCAGGACGACATCGACTTCCTCCGCGCCGAGGTCGGCGACGACCTGCTCGTCACGGTCGGGCACTCGGACTGGGTGCGCGCCATGGAGAAGGGCCGGCCGCCCCGGTTCGACCTCCTGGAGGAGCCCAACCGTGAGGCCCTGAGCCTGCTGCGGACGACCGTCGACGCCGCCTACGAGCGGCGCGACTGGGAGCGCTACACCCGACAGATGGTGCACTTCCACCTGAAGAACGCCCAGTCCTGGGGCAACGAACGCACCGGGGCCGACCTGGCCGCACAGGTCGACCCCCACTTCGTCCTCGGCGAAAGCGTCACGGCCGCCGTCTAGGGCCCGGGCCCGCGGTGTGATCCACCGGCGGCGGGGCCCCGGACGAGTGAGGTCTACCGCCGGGCCGCCGGAGCGCCGGGCACGCCCTTCGGAGCCGGGGCGGGGCGGCCGGACAGGAAGGACGCCCAGCCCTGCCGGGGAGACTCGCCGACCCCCAGCGACTGCAGCCTGGCCAGGGTCTCCGGGTCCTGGGCGTCCAGCCAGTCGGCGAGCTGCCGGAAGGACACGCAGCGCACGTCCGGCTTGTTGCAGACGGTCTCGACGACCTGCTCGACGGCGCGCATGTACGTGCCGCCGTTCCAGGACTCGAAGTGGTTGCCGATGATCAGCGGGGCCCGGTTTCCGTCGTAGGCACGGCGGAAGCCCTGGAGCAGGCCCTCACGCATCTGGTCGCCCCAGTACGCGTACTTGTCGGGATTGCCCTGGGTCCTGGTGCCGGACTGGTTGACCATGAAGTTGTAGTCCATGGTGAGCTGCTCGAACGTGTGGCCGGGGAAAGGCACGAGCTGCATCGACAGGTCCCACAGGCCCGTTCTCTTGCGGGGCCAGAGCTGGTTGTTGACCCCGCTGGTGTCGTAGCGGAAGCCCAGCTCGCGGGCGGCCCGCATGAAGTTCTTCCGGCCTTCGAGGCAGGGGGTGCGGGCGCCGATCAGCTCCTTGTCGTAGTCGAAGGGCAGCGGGGCCGCCTCCTGCATGCCGGTGTTGGTCTTCCAGGTCCTCACGAACTGCTTGGCCTGGGCGATCTCGTCCTTCCACTCCTCGACCGACCACTCGCCGACGCCGCCGTTCCTCCCGCAGAAGTGGCCGTTGAAGTGGGTACCGATCTCGTTGCCCTCCAGCCACGCCAGACGCAACTGCTTCACGGTGTCGGCGATGCCCTGCTCGTCGTTGAAGCCGATGTCGGAGCGGCCCGGCGAGTGCTGGGGCGGCCTGTACAGGTCGGCCTTCTCCTCCGGCAGCATGTACACACCGCTGAGGAAGTACGTCATGGTCGCGTGGTTGGCCTTGGAGACCTTGCGGAAGTGGGAGAACAGCTTCTGGCTGTCCTCGCCGGCCCCGTCCCAGGAGAACACCACGAACTGCGGGGGCTTCTGACCCGGCTTCAGGCGCTCCGGTCTCGGCAGGTGCGGCTGTGGTCCGGTGTACGCGGTGGAGCCGTCGCCGATCAGGCGGACCGCGCTCCTCGGCGCCGGGGCGCCCTTCTGCGGAGCGGGCGCTTTCCTCTTCGAACCGTCGGTTCCCGTCGCACAACCGGCGAGCGATGCGGCGACCGTCGCGGCGACCACGGCGCCCGCGGCGATCCTCTGGGTGGCGGCCATGTTCCGCCCACCTTCTTCCTTCTCTCGGCCCACGCCGACGAGGGCGTTCTGTCGGTGGCGTGCCGGGGCGAGCCGGCAGCGCGGTCAAGGTCGCATGGGACGGAGAAGGAATTAGTACGACAAGCCGATGAAATGGCCACATCACACGTGAGGGTGATTCATTGCCCTATTTGCCACATAAGTCCACGCCCGCCCTTTACTCTGCATTACGATCGCTTTACCGAGCGTTGATTTTTCATCCCGCCGCTGTACGCCGTGACCCACGGCCGCGACCGCCCCCGTCCTCGACGGGGACCACCAGTTCCGCGACCGCGCTGCCCCGGAGGAGACGGGAACATGTCAGCCTGCGTCCCCACTCGTACGTCCGACTCGACGCACCCGAAGCGCGTCCACCCGCCCCACAGCCCCCCACCAGGACCTCGCCGCCGCTTCCGCATCGCGGGCGCCGACGTGTCCGCCTCGATCGCGGTCTTCCTGATCGCCCTCCCCCTGTCCCTGGGCATCGCCCTGGCCACCGGAGCCCCCCTCCAGGCCGGCCTCGTCGCCGCCGCGGTGGGCGGGATCGTCGTCGGCCGGCTCGGCGGCTCCCCGCTCCAGGTCAGCGGCCCCGCCGCCGGACTGACCGTGGTCACCGCCGACCTCATCCAGCGCTACGGCTGGCGGACCACCTGTGCCGTCACCGTCCTCGCCGGAGTCGCCCAACTCGGCCTCGGCTGTCTGCGTGTGGCGCGCACCGCGCTCGCCGTCAGCCCCGCCATCGTGCACGGCATGCTCGCCGGCATCGGCGTCACCATCGCCGTCGCCCAGCTGCACATCGTCCTCGGCGGCACCCCGCAGAGCTCCGTCCTCGACAACCTGCTCGCGCTGCCCGCCCAGTTGGCGGGGCTGCAACCCGCGGCCGTCGCGGTGAGCGTACTGACCCTCAGCCTGCTGCTGATCTGGCCGCGCATCCCCGGCCGGACGGGCCGGCTGCTGCGCACGATGCCCGCCCCCCTCGTCGCCGTCGCCGGGGCCACGGCCACCGCGTCCCTCGCGGGCCTCACCCTCCCCAAGGTCGATCTGCCCTCCTGGCGCAGCCATGCCCTGGCGGGACTGCCCGAGGGCCCGGCGCTCGGCGTCGCCGCCGCCGTCCTCACCATCACGCTGGTGTGCAGCGTGCAGTCACTGCTCGGCGCGGTCGCCGTCGACAAGCTGATCGCCTCCCGGCCCGGCCTCATCACCTCTCCCGCCACCCGCGCCCCGCGTGTCGGCCGCTCCGACCTCGACCGCGAGCTGCTCGGTCAGGGAGCCGCCAACATCGTCTCCGGCTCACTCGGCGGACTGCCGGTCGCGGGAGTGGCCGTACGCAGTTCGGCGAATGTCCACGCCGGTGCCGTGAGCCGGAACTCCACGATGCTGCACGGCGTTCTCGTAGTGGTCGCCGCGCTGCTGATGGTCCCGATCCTGGAGCTCATCCCGCTCGCCTCGCTCGCCGCCCTGGTGATGGCCGTCGGCATCCAGATGGTGTCCCTGCACCACATCCGCACGGTGACGCGCCACCGAGAGGTGCTGGTGTACGCCGCCACCACCCTCGCCGTGGTCTTCCTCAACGTCCTGCAGGGCGTGATCCTGGGGATCGCCGTGGCGGTCGCCGTCGCCCTCAACCGCCTCGCCCACACCCGTATCACGCATGACGAGCGGGAAGGGGTCCATCACATCCAGGTGCGCGGCCAGTTGACGTTCCTCGCGGTGCCGCGCCTCAGCCGAGCCCTGCATCTCGTGCCTCACGGAAGCCCTGCCGTGGTCGAGTTGGACGGTTCCTTCATGGACCACGCGGCTTACGAGGCCCTGCAGGACTGGCAGAAGACGCACACCGCACAGGGCGGCAGCGTCGAGCTGACCGGTCGTCGGCTCGGCACGGGGACCATCACCCCGGCCGCGGCCGGTGCCGGCGCCGGGACCGGAGGAGAGGAGCCGACCGTCCCGGCCGCCCCCGGAGCCGGAACCCCGTTGGCCGACTGCCGTTGCCGGCCCTGGACACCCTGGCGCAACCACCAGTGCGAGGTCCCGCCCTCCGGGCCCTCGTCCGGCATCTCCCCCGGCGGGCATCCGGCGAAAGAGCCGGTGGCTGCTCCCGGCACCGTTCCCGGCGGACACCCTGCGGGACGCTCCGTGGGAACGACCGGCCCCGCCGGGGCGGCTGGTCACCCCTCGTCCACCGAACCCGAACCGCACCCGACCACTCCCCCCTCCACCACCGCGACATCCACCGCCACGACATCCACCACCCCCGCATCCGCCGCCCCCGGCTCCCCCGCCCCCACATCCACCAGCCCCGCATCCCACGCCCCCGGCGGCACGGCCTCCGACAGCTCCCCCCTCGACTCCCAGGAGCCCAGCACCCCCCAGGAGCCCGGCAGTCATCAACTGGTCCGCGGTATCAGCGCGTTCCAGCGGAACACCGCCCCCCTGGTGCGCGGGGAGCTGGCGCGGCTGGCCCGGGAGGGGCAGCGGCCCACCCAGCTCTTCCTCACCTGCGCCGACTCCCGGCTGGTCACCTCGATGATCACCTCCAGTGGTCCGGGCGACCTGTTCGTGGTGCGGAACGTGGGCAACCTGGTGCCGCCGCCGGGTGAGGAGAGCGGGGACGACTCGGTGGGGGCCGCGATCGAGTACGCGGTGGACGTGCTGAACGTGCGGTCCATCACCGTGTGCGGGCACTCCGGGTGCGGAGCCATGCAGGCACTGCTCGGCTCCGAGCCCGGCGGTCAGCAGACCCCGCTGAAGCGGTGGCTGCGGCACGGGCTGCCGAGCCTGGAGCGGATGGCCGACGACAGCCACCCCTGGCCCCGGCTGGCCGGGCGGGCTCCGGCAGACGCGGTCGAGCAGCTCTGTCTGACCAACGTGGTCCAGCAGTTGGATCATCTGCGCGCCCACTCGTCGGTGGCGCGAGCCCTGCGGGCCGGGGCGCTGGAGCTGCACGGGCTGTACTTCCACGTGGGCGAGGCACAGACGTACCTGCTCACCGGGGGAGGCGGCGACGAGCTGTTCGATCACGTGGGGGTGGCGGACCTGACGGCGTGAACGGATGACGGGTGGCGCCCGCCCCTCCCTCTCCGGGTGGGCGCCACCCCCTGCCGGGCCGGCCCGGGCCGAGCCGGTGAGCCGCACCGGGGGCAAAGCGTGTGAAAGGCGTTACACCGGCTGAACTCCGCCCGGCCCCGGTCCGTGGGTACGGATGAACCCGGCCCACCCGAACCCGGGACAGGTCTAAACCAATTTTCCGTCGACCCTTGTCACCGGCCCCCCGGTTCTGATGAGCTGTGGCCTGGGACACAACGGACACCCTTCGAGAGGGAGATGTCGTGAGCAACGAGAGCCTGGCCAACCTGCTCAAGGAAGAGCGCAGGTTCGCACCGCCCGCCGACCTGGCCGCACATGCCAATGTCACGGCGGAGGCGTACGAACAGGCCAAGGCTGACAGGCTCGGCTTCTGGGCCGAGCAGGCCCGTCGGCTGACCTGGGCCAAGGAGCCGACGGAGACGCTGGACTGGTCGAACCCGCCGTTCGCGAAGTGGTTCAAGGACGGCCGGCTCAACGTGGCGTACAACTGCGTCGACCGGCACGTGGAGGCCGGGCACGGCGACCGGGTCGCGATCCACTTCGAGGGCGAGCCGGGCGACGGCCGCGCCGTCACCTACGCCGAGCTCAAGGACGAGGTGTCGAAGGCCGCCAACGCGCTGCTGGAGCTGGGCGTCCAGAAGGGCGACCGGGTCGCGGTCTACATGCCGATGATCCCGGAGACGGCGATCGCGATGCTGGCGTGCGCCCGGATCGGTGCGGCACACTCCGTCGTCTTCGGCGGCTTCTCGGCGGACGCCCTGGCCACCCGGATCCAGGACGCCGACGCCAAGGTCGTCATCACCTCCGACGGGGGGTACCGGCGCGGCAAGCCGTCCGCGCTGAAGCCGGCCGTCGACGACGCCGTCGCGCGCGTGGACAACGTCGAGCACGTGCTGGTGGTCCGCCGTACCGGCCAGGAGGTCGCGTGGAACGACGAGCGGGACGTGTGGTGGCACGAGATCGTGGAGCGGCAGCCGGCCGAGCACACTCCCGAGGCCTTCGACGCCGAGCACCCGCTGTTCATCCTCTACACGTCCGGTACGACGGGTAAGCCGAAGGGCATCCTGCACACCTCGGGCGGCTACCTCACGCAGGCCGCGTACACCCACCACGCGGTCTTCGACCTCAAGCCGGAGACCGACGTGTACTGGTGCACCGCCGACGTCGGCTGGGTCACCGGGCACTCGTACATCGTCTACGGGCCGCTGGCGAACGGCGCGACGCAGGTCATGTACGAGGGCACGCCCGACACCCCGCACCAGGGCCGCTTCTGGGAGATCGTCCAGAAGTACGGGGTGACGATCCTGTACACGGCGCCGACCGCCATCCGGACGTTCATGAAGTGGGGCGACGACATCCCCGCGAAGTTCGATCTCAGCAGCCTGCGGGTGCTGGGGTCCGTGGGTGAGCCCATCAACCCCGAGGCGTGGATCTGGTACCGCAAGCACATCGGCGCCGACCGGACCCCGATCGTGGACACCTGGTGGCAGACCGAGACCGGCGCGATGATGATCTCGCCGCTGCCGGGCGTCACCGAGACCAAGCCGGGGTCGGCGCAGCGCCCGCTGCCCGGTATCTCCGCGACCGTCGTCGACGACGAGGCGAACGAGGTGCCCAACGGCGGCGGTGGCTATCTGGTCCTGACCGAGCCGTGGCCGTCGATGCTGCGCACCATCTGGGGCGACGACCAGCGGTTCCTCGACACGTACTGGTCGCGGTTCGAGGGCAAGTACTTCGCCGGCGACGGCGCGAAGAAGGACGACGACGGGGACGTCTGGCTCCTCGGGCGCGTCGACGACGTGATGCTCGTGTCGGGGCACAACATCTCCACCACCGAGGTGGAGTCGGCGCTGGTGTCGCACCCGTCGGTCGCCGAGGCGGCCGTGGTCGGCGCCGCCGACGAGACGACCGGACAGGCGATCGTCGCGTTCGTGATCCTGCGCGGCACCGCCGCCGAGTCCGAGGACCTGGTCTCCGAACTGCGCAACCACGTGGGCACGACACTCGGCCCGATCGCCAAGCCCAAGCAGATCCACCCGGTGACCGAGCTGCCCAAGACCCGCTCGGGCAAGATCATGCGCCGGCTGCTCCGTGACATCGCGGAGAACCGTGAGCTCGGCGACGTGACCACCCTGACCGACTCCACGGTCATGGACCTCATCCAGGCGAAGCTCCCGGCGGCGCCGAGCGAGGACTAGGACGCCGAGCGAGGACGGGGACCAGGCTCGCAAGGGCACCCGGCGCCAGTGCGCCGGGTGCCCTTTTCGCCCCTACCGTGGAGATCACCGGATCCTTTCCCGCGCATCTTAGGTAAACTAAGGAAAACAGGTGCGCCGGGAAGTCTGGTCGGCATGTGCTCAGTGCTGCCCGCCAACCGGAGGTCTCGCCGTGACCGCGCCCCGCTCCACCGCCGCCCGCAAGGTCTTCGACCGCCTCTCCCTCCCCGAGCGGACCTTCGTCGCGGACGCGCTGCGCACCGAGACCGTCGGCGGTGTGCTGCTGCTCGTCGCCGCGGTGGCCGCGCTGATCTGGGCGAACATCCCCGCGCTGCACGACAGCTACGAGAGCGTCAGCGACTTCCACCTGGGCCCCACGGCCCTCGGGCTGAACCTCTCGGTCGAGCACTGGGCGGCCGACGGCCTCCTCGCGGTCTTCTTCTTCGTCGCCGGCATCGAACTCAAGCGCGAGCTGGTCGCCGGGGATCTGAAAGACCCCAAGGCCGCCGCGCTGCCCGTGGTGGCCGCGCTGTGCGGGATGGCCGTACCGGCGCTGGTGTACACGCTCACCGCGCTCACCGGCGGCGGCGATCCGGGCGGCTGGGCCGTGCCCACCGCCACCGACATCGCCTTCGCGCTCGCCGTGCTCGCCGTCATCGGTACGTCGCTGCCGAGCGCCCTGCGCGCCTTCCTGCTCACGCTCGCCGTCGTCGACGACCTCTTCGCCATCCTGATCATCGCCGTGTTCTTCACGCACACCATCGACTTCGCCGCGCTGGGCGGCGCGGTCGCCGGGCTCGCCGTCTTCTGGGTGCTGCTGCGCAAGGGCGTGCGCGGCTGGTACGTGTACGTGCCGCTCGCGCTGGTCATCTGGGCGCTGATGTACAACAGCGGCATCCACGCGACCATCGCCGGCGTCGCCATGGGCCTGATGCTGCGCTGCACCACCCGTGAAGGGGAGGAACACTCCCCCGGCGAGCGCATCGAGCACGTGGTGCGCCCCCTCTCCGCGGGCCTCGCCGTGCCGCTGTTCGCGCTGTTCAGCGCCGGGGTGTCGATCTCGGGCGGTGCGCTGGGCGAGGTGTTCACCAGGCCTGAGACCCTCGGGGTCGTCCTCGGGCTCGTCGTGGGCAAGACGATCGGCATCTTCGGCGGGACCTGGCTGGCCGCGCGCTTCACCCGGGCCTCGCTCAGCGAGGACCTGGCCTGGGCGGACGTCTTCGCCGTCGCCTCGCTGGCCGGCATCGGCTTCACGGTCTCCCTGCTGATCGGCGAACTGGCTTTCGAGGGCGATGCGGCGCTGACCGACGAGGTCAAGGCCGCCGTCCTGATGGGTTCACTGATCGCGGCGACCCTCGCGACCGTGCTGCTGAAGCTGCGCAACGCCAAGTACCGCCGGATCTACGAGGCCGAGGAGCGCGACGAGGACAGCGACGGCATCCCGGACGTCTACGAGGAGGACGACCCGGCGTACCACCTCCGCATGGCCGAGATCTACGACCGCAAGGCCGCCCAGCACCGCCGGACCGCCGAGGAGATCACCCGGGCCAGGGCAGGAGAGACGGACGGGGACGGGGACGGAGAGACAGGTGCGGACGAGGCCGTGGAGGGAAGCGGTGAGAAGGCCGTGAAGAGGGGATCCGTGCCTCCCCTGGCGGCCGAAGTACCGGGCGGGGCAGGCGAGGACGGCGACCGTCCGGCATGATCTGACGGGACGGTACAAAAGAAGCCGGACCACAGACCAGCAACACAGAGCAGCAGAAGAGGGAGACCGCGATGAGCGCACCCGACGGCAGCCCGGTCGGCGCCGAACGCAGCATCGGCCAGCTGTTCGCCTCGGCCACCACCGAGTTGTCGGCGCTGGTGCACGACGAGATCGCGCTGGCGAAGGCGCAGCTCAAGCAGGACGTCAAGCGCGGAGCGGCGAGCGGCGGAGCGTTCACGGTGGCCGGCGCCGTCCTGCTGTTCTCCCTGCCGATGCTGAACTTCGCCCTGGCGTACGGCATTCGGACCTGGAGCGACTGGAACCTCGCGATCTGCTTCCTGCTGTCCTTCGCGGCGAACGTGCTCGTCGCGCTCCTCCTCGTGCTGATCGGCACGGCCTTCGCGAAGAAGGCCAAGAAGAGCCAGGGCCCGCAGAAGGTGGCCGCGTCGATGAAGGAGAGCGCGGGCGTCCTGCAGAACGCCAAGCCGCACCCCCGGCCGGAGCTGACGCAGGACCGTGTCCCCGAAGCCATCGAGGCTGTGGCACGCTCGTCGTCATGACGGACCCCGCCACCCCATCGGCGCAACCCACCTCGGTCGTACGCCCGGACTTCGCCTGCGGCACCAAGGTGACCCACCGCGAGGTGGCCGCGAACGGCGCCCGCTTCCACATCGCGGAGGCCGGTGACGGGCCGCTGGTGATGCTCGTCCACGGCTTCCCGCAGTTCTGGTGGACCTGGCGGCACCAGCTGGGCGCGCTGGCCGACGCGGGCTTCCGGACCGTCGCCATGGACCTGCGGGGCGTGGGCGGCAGCGACCGTACGCCCCGGGGCTACGACCCGGCCAACCTCGCCCTCGACATCACCGGCGTGATCCGCTCGCTCGGCGAGCCGGACGCCGCGCTCGTCGGCCACGACCTGGGCGGCTACCTGGCGTGGACGGCGGCCGTGATGCGCCCGAAGCTGGTCCGGCGGCTCGCGGTGGCCTCGATGCCGCACCCCCGGCGCTGGCGCTCGGCGATGCTCGCCGACGTCCGGCAGTCGACCGCGAGTTCCCACATCTGGGGGTTCCAGCGGCCGTGGATCCCCGAGCGGCAGCTCACCGCCGACGACGGCGAGCTGGTGGCCCGGCTGATCCGGGAGTGGTCCGGGCCACGCCTGCCGGAGGACGTCGCGCTGGAGACGTACCGGCGTGCCATGTGCATCCCCTCCACCGCGCACTGCTCGGTCGAGCCGTACCGGTGGCTGGTGCGTTCACTGGCCCGGCCGGACGGCATCCAGTTCTACCGGCGCATGAAGCGGCCCGTGCGCGTCCCCACGCTCCATCTGCACGGCTCCCTCGATCCGGTGATGCGCACCCGCAGCGCGGCCGGCTCCGGCGAGTACGTGGAGGCGCCGTACCGGTGGCGCCTGTTCGACGGCCTGGGCCACTTCCCGCACGAGGAGGATCCGGTCGCTTTCTCCACCGAACTGGTCAATTGGCTGAAAGATCCGGAACCCGATCGGTGACCAAAACGTCGCGCCCGGTATCCGGAGTGAAACGCCTGTACGACGAACAGCCAATTGCCCGGCGCATAGGCCAATTGGCGGCCCTCCAGGCGGTTATCGACCTTGGGGCAGGGGCAGACGTCGGGGTATGGGCTGGACGCACGACTACAGTGACGCAGCACGCAACCGCCGCACGCTCGGCGGGCTGAGCTCCCACCAACGAGGCCCCGACCCGCAGCTGCCGGGCTCCGACCTCCGCGTGGGCATTCCGCGCATCCTGCGCCGCCGGGCCCGCTGGGTCTCGGTACGCCTGCGTCACCCGCGAGGCTGACGCCCCGCGTCCCGTCCAGGGCCTGTCGCCCCACTGTCGCAACAGGCCCTCAGAGGGCGCAGCTGTCGCTGTCCACCTGCTGACCGGCGGTACGTCCCTCGAGGACGTCCCGCTGGATCTCGTCCGCGGTGAGCGCGTATCCGGTGTCGGCGTCGTCGAGCGACTTCGCGAAGACCACGCCGTACACCCGGCCGTCGGGCGTGAGCAGGGGACCGCCGGAGTTGCCCTGCCGGACGGTCGCGAAGAGCGAGTACACGTCACGGCGCACGGTGCCGCGGTGGTAGATGTCCGGGCCGTTGGCCGTGATGCGGCCTCGCACCCGCGCGGCACGGACGTCGTACGACCCGTTCTCCGGGAAGCCCGCGACGATCGCGTCGGCGCCGCTGGTGGCGTCGGCGGTGCTGAAGCGCAGCACGGGCGCGTCCAGGTTGGGCACGTCGAGCACCGCGATGTCGCGCTTCCAGTCGTACAGCACGACGGTGGCGTCGTACTTGCGGCCCTCGCCGCCGATCTGCACGGTGGGCTCGTCGACGCCGCCCACCACATGCGCGTTGGTCATGACGCGGCGCTCGCCGAAGACGAAGCCGGTGCCCTCCAGGACCTTGCCGCAACTCTCGGCGGTGCCCATCACCTTGACGATGGAGCGCTGCGCGCGGGTGGCCACGGCACTGTTGGCGAGGGCCGGGTCGGGCGGCTGGACGTCGGTGATCGGCTCGTTGGCGAACGGGCTGAAGACCTGCGGGAAGCCGTTCTGCGCGAGGACGGAGGAGAAGTCGGCGAACCAGGTGTCGGCCTGGGCGGGCAGCGCCCGGGACACCCCCTGCAGCACCGTGGAGTTGCGGACCTCCTTGCCAAGGGTCGGCAGGGTGGTGCCGGCCAGCGCGGACCCGATCAGCCAGGCCACCAGCAGCATGGCCACGACGTTCACCAGCGCGCCGCCCGTCGCGTCCAGGGCGCGGGCCGGGGACCAGGTGATGTGCCGGCGCAGTTTGTTGCCGAGATGGGTGGTCAGGGCCTGCCCGACCGAGGCGCAGACGATCACGACGACGACCGCGACGACGGCTGCCGACGTGCTCACCTCGGAGTTGTCCGTGAGCCAGTCCCAGATCACCGGCAGCAGGTAGACGGCGACCAGACCGCCGCCCAGGAAGCCGATCACCGACAGGATGCCGACGACGAAGCCCTGACGGAAGCCGACCACCGCGAACCAGACGGCCGCGACCAGCAACAGGATGTCCAGCACGTTCACTGACTCAGGCCTCGCCTATTCACTCCGGTCCCAGCAGCGCGGCCGGGGGTCCGGGGGCCGTCCCCCGGATTGACACAGCACGGGGTTCACCCTGTCATGACCGCCAGTCGAGCGGGACCTGCTTCTCGCGGTCCCAGGGGCGCTCCCAGCCCGCGAAGTGGAGCAGTCGGTCGATGATGCCGGCCGTGAAGCCCCATACGAGGGCGGATTCGACCAGGAATGCCGGGCCTCGGTGGCCGCTGGGGTGGACGGTGGTGGCGCGGTTGGCCGGGTCCGTGAGATCGGCCACGGAGACGGTGAAGACCCGGGCCGTCTCGTTGGGGTCGACGACTCCCACCGGGCTGGGTGCACGCCACCAGCCGAGGACGGGCGTCACGACGAAACCGCTGACCGGGATGTACAGCTTGGGCAGGACGCCGAAGAGCTGGACGCCGGCGGGGTCGAGCCCGGTCTCTTCCTCGGCCTCGCGCAGGGCGGCCCGCAGCGGCCCGTCGCCCTGCGGATCGCCGTCCTCCGGGTCGAGCGCGCCGCCGGGGAAGGAGGGCTGTCCCGCGTGCGAGCGCAGGGATCCGGCGCGCTCCATGAGCAGCAGCTCCGGGCCTCTCCCGCCCTCGCCGAACAGCACGAGGACCGCCGACTGCCGTCCGCCGCCGTCCTCCGGGGGCAGGAAACGGCTGAGCTGGCGGGGCTGGACCGTCTCCACGGCGTGCACCACCGGGTCGAGCCAGGCGGGCAGGCCGTCCTTGGCCAGCGGCACGGGGGCACCCGGCCCGCCCGGAGCGCCCGGCCCGCCTCGGGCACTGTGGAGGCCGCTCATCCGCTCACTCGCCGTAGCACCCGCTGCACCGCTCGCCGCGTCACTCACCCGTGTCATCACCGCACCACCCCCCGTTCTGCCGGGTCCAACGCGTGAGGACCCGTAGATCGTTCCTCCGTCCGTGCCCGCGTCGCCGTTGTCCTCATCCGGCCCCCAGCGGCGGGGCCGGCCTGCCGCCCGCGTCCAGATAGGCCTGCGGGGGGTTCAGCCGCTGGCCGGGGAAGCCGCCCTTCTCGTACTTCAGGAGCTTCTTCGCCTTCTCCGGGTCCGTCTCGCCCTCGCCGTACGCCGGGCAGAGCGGGGCGATGGGGCAGGCGCCGCAGGCGGGCTTGCGGGCGTGGCAGATGCGGCGGCCGTGCCAGATGACATGGTGGGAGAGGTCCGTCCAGTCGCTCTTGGGGAAGAGCGCGCCGATCGCCGCCTCGATCTTGTCGGGGTCGGTCTCCTCGGTCCACTGCCAGCGCCGTACGAGCCGCATGAAGTGCGTGTCCGCGGTGATGCCGGGGCGCCCGAAGGCGTTGCCCAGCACGACGAAGGCGGTCTTGCGGCCGACCCCGGGCAGCTTGACCAGATCCTCCAGCCTGCCGGGGACCTCGCCGTCGAACTCCTCGGCCAGGGCCTTGGACAGTCCTATGACCGACCGGGTCTTGGCGCGGAAGAAGCCGCACGGGCGGAGGATCTCCTCGACCTCCTCCGGGTTGGCCGCGGCCAGGTCCTCGGGGGTGGGGTACTTGGCGAAGAGGGCGGGGGTCGTCTGGTTGACCCTGAGGTCGGTGGTCTGGGCGGACAGGACCGTGGCGACCAGGAGCTGGAAAGGGTTCTCGAAGTCCAGCTCGGGATGGGCGTAGGGATAGACCTCGGCGAGCTCGCGGTTGATGCGGCGGGCCCGGCGGACGAGCGCGGTGCGCGACTCGGGCTTTCCGGCCACCACCGGCTTCGCGGTGGACTTCCCGTCCGGTTTCGCCGCCGCCTTCGCCGCGGGCCGCCCGGAAGCCTTCGACGCGGGCTTTGCGGCCGGCTTTACGACCGGTTTATCGCCGTCGGTCTTTTTCGTCACCTTTGCCGTTTTCCTACCACCACCGGGGTCCTGTTCGCCCACAGCGGAATTGCGACGTACAACCACCCGCCCAGCCCCCTTGGCCTGTGCTCTCACCGGCGATTTGGACACCCGGCCAGCCTAAAGCCCGGCACCGACATCCGCCCCGGACCCCGAAGATCGGCGTCCAATTGGACCCCTGCCGCTTACCCCGGGACATGTGTGCGGCATCCTTGTGACAGATCACACTGTTTGGACCGTCCGGCAAAATGGGGAACACGGTCCCCTGGTAAGCGGGGGACAAGATCCCCTGAGCAGGTCGACAAGGAGAGAACTCGTGGACGACGTTCTGCGGCGCAACCCGCTCTTCGCGGCTCTCGACGACGAGCAGGCCGCGGAGCTGCGCGCCTCCATGAGTGAGGTGACCCTCGCCCGTGGCGACTCCCTGTTCCACGAGGGCGACCCGGGCGACCGGCTCTACGTCGTCACCGAGGGCAAGGTCAAGCTCCACCGCACCTCCCCCGACGGCCGCGAGAACATGCTGGCCGTGGTGGGCCCCGGTGAGCTCATCGGCGAGCTGTCGCTCTTCGACCCGGGCCCGCGTACGGCGACGGCCACCGCGCTCACCGAGGTCAAGCTCCTCGGCCTCGGCCACGGCGACCTCCAGCCCTGGCTGAACGCACGCCCCGAGGTGGCCGCCGCGCTCCTGCGCGCCGTCGCCCGGCGCCTGCGCAAGACCAACGACGCGATGTCCGACCTGGTGTTCTCGGACGTCCCGGGCCGGGTCGCGCGCGCCCTGCTGGACCTCTCCCGCCGCTTCGGCGTGCAGTCCGAGGAAGGCATCCACGTCGTCCACGACCTGACGCAGGAGGAGCTGGCACAGCTCGTCGGCGCGTCGCGCGAGACGGTCAACAAGGCGCTCGCCGACTTCGCACAGCGCGGGTGGCTTCGTCTGGAGGCGCGGGCGGTCATCCTGCTGGACGTGGAGCGGCTGGCCAAGCGGTCCCGCTGACGGCACCGGGGGCCGCGCGCCCCCAGGCCCACTCCTTCGGCCCATGGCGGAAACGGTTCCTCTCCGAGGTCGCGGCCCCGAGGGCCACATCGCCCGCGAGGGCTCTCCGGCGTGCGTGCCGCACGCCCTCCCGGCCCGTCCTCGCGGGCGCCGGGGACCGGGTGCCGGGGCTCTGCGGAGCCCGCACGGCCCGCACGGCGCGTACGTCCGCGCGCAGGTCCACGGGTCGGTCCCCCGCCCGCGGCACCGCGCGCGGGTCGCAGCGACCTGGACCTGCTGACCGCCCTGTACAAGGCGCCGACGGCTGCGGGATGCCGCTGTACGGCCGTACGCGGCTGCTGAGCGGCCCGGAGACGTACGCCCGGGGTTCGCCGCGTCGGCGGACTCGTCCTGCCCCTGCCGCGCCGGCGCGAGCGGAACAACGGCGGTGACGGACTCGGACGAGCCCCGGCGGCCCCCTCATGCGGTCAAGGCACGCGTCCCGGCCAGGACAGGTCCTGTGCGCGGCAGGCGCCGCTTTCGCGGCAGGCCCTAGATCAGCCCGTGGTCCTCCAGGTACTCCATCTGCGCCCGTACCGAGAGCTCCGCCGCCGGCCACAGGGAGCGGTCGACATCGGCGTAGACGTGGGCGACGACCTCGGCGGGGCTGCCGTAGCCGTTCTCCACGGCCGTCTCGACCTGGGCGAGCCGGTGGGCACGGTGGGCGAGGTAGAACTCCACGGCGCCCTGGGCGTCCTCCAGGACCGGTCCGTGGCCCGGGAGGACCGTGTGGACGCCGTCGTCGACCGTGAGGGACCTCAGACGCCGCAGGGAGTCCAGATAGTCGCCCAGCCGCCCGTCCGGGTGCGCCACGACCGTCGTACCCCGGCCCAGGACGGTGTCGCCGGTCAGCACCGCCCGGTCGGCCGGGAGGTGGAAGCAGAGCGAGTCGGCGGTGTGGCCCGGCGTCGGCACGACCCGCAGCTCCAGCCCGCCCAGCGTGATCACGTCACCGGCGCCCAGGCCCTCGTCGCCCAGTCGCAGCGCCGGGTCCAGGGCCCGGACCTTGGTGCCGGTCAGCGCGGCGAAGCGGACGGCGCCCTCGGCGTGGTCGGGGTGGCCGTGCGTCAGCAGGGTCAGGGCGACGCGCTTGCCGGCCTGCTCGGCGGTCTCGACGACGGTCCGCAGATGGCCGTCGTCCAGCGGGCCCGGATCGATCACGACCGCCAGCTCGGAGCCGGGCTCGGAGACGATCCAGGTGTTGGTGCCGTCCAGGGTCATCGCGGAGGCGTTGGGCGCGAGGACGTTCACCGCGCGCGGGGTGGCCGGCCCGGACAGCACGCTGCCGCGGGGCTGGCCGGGGAGGGCTGCTGCGTCCGTCATGCGGGGCCTCCGCCTGCGGCGATCGGAATGTGCTTGGTGAACTCGCCGTGACCCGGCCAGGACAGCACGATCTCGTCGTCCGTCAGGCGGGCCTCGGCCAGGACCGGGGTCAGGTCGCGGCCGCGCGCCGCGGTGAGCGCGTCGGCGGCCGTGGCGTGCGGGATCAGCTGGCGCAGGGTCGCGATGGTGGGCGGCATCATCGTCAGCTCACCCCTGTCGTACCCGTCGGCGGCCTCCGGCGGGCGGATCCACACGGTGCGGTCGGCCTCCGTGGAGGCATTGCGGGTGCGCTGGCCCTCGGGGAGGGCGGCCACGAAGAACCAGGTGTCGTAGCGGCGGGGCTCGAACTCCGGGGTGATCCAGCGGGTCCAGGCGCCGAGCAGGTCGGAGCGCAGGACCAGGCCGCGGCGGTCGAGGAACTCCGCGAAGGACAGCTCGCGGGCGGCCACCGCCGCACGGTCCGCCTCCCAGTCGGCGCCGGTCGTGTCGCCGACGACCGAGTCCGGGGCCGGTCCGGCGAGCAGCACGCCTGCCTCCTCGTACGTCTCCCGTACGGCCGCGCAGACGATCGCCTGGGCTTCCGCCTCGTCGACGCCGAGCCGCTCGGCCCACCACGCGCGCGTGGGGCCCGCCCAGCGCACCAGGCGCTCGTCGTCCCGCGGGTCGACGCCGCCGCCGGGATAGGCGTACGCGCCTCCGGCGAAGGCCATGGAGGCGCGTCTGCGCAGCATGTGGACGGCCGGGCCGCCGTCGGTGTCCTTCAGGAGCATGACGGTGGCCGCGCGCTTGGGTGTGACGGGTGTCAGCGTCCCGTCCGCGAGCGCGCGGATGCGTTCCGGCCAGTCCGAGGGAAACCACTGCCCATTCGCCATGGGCGCGAGGCTATCCCCTGGTGAGCGAATGTTCGAGAGGTGCCCGAGGCCGGGGCGCCGCTACGGCACCAGCTCGACCTGGATCTCGACCTCGACCGGGGCGTCCAGCGGCAGCACCGCGACACCCACCGCGCTGCGCGCGTGCACGCCCTTGTCGCCGAGGACCTCGCCGAGCAGTTCGCTCGCGCCGTTGAGGACGGCCGGCTGGCCGGTGAAGTCCGTGGCGGACGCGACGAAGCCGACGACCTTCACCACGCGCGCGACGCGGTCCAGATCGCCCACGACGGACTTCACGGCGGCCAGGGCGTTCAGGGCGCAGGTGCGGGCCAGCTCCTTGGCCTCCTCGGGGGTGACCTCCGCGCCGACCTTGCCGGTGACCGGCAGCTTGCCGTCCACCATGGGCAGCTGGCCTGCCGTGAACACGTACGGCCCGGACTGCACGGCGGGCTGGTAGGCCGCGAGCGGCGGCACCACGGCCGGCAGGGTCAGGCCGAGCTCGGCGAGCTTCGCCTCGACCGCGCTCACGCCTTCTCCCGCTTCAGGTAGGCCACGAGCTGCTCGGGGTTGTTCGGCCCGGGCACGACCTGGACGAGCTCCCAGCCGTCCTCGCCCCAGGTGTCCAGAATCTGCTTCGTGGCGTGGACGAGCAGCGGCACGGTTGCGTATTCCCACTTGGTCATGGGGCGACTGTATCCGCTGTTGCCCGGGGGGCCTTCGCAGGCCATGTGGCCGGTTGCACACCCGGTCGTCCACCGGCCGTGCGGCAGGGTGCACACCCGGTTGTCCACTGGCCGAGCGGCCGGTCGCGCCCCCTGCCGTCCACAGGCCAAGTGGCCGATACCGGCCCCCGTTGTCCACAGCCTCCCGGTCGCCCCGGGCGCGGACTGGTTACGCTCGAAGACGTGAGCAGGCTCCAGGTCGTCAGCGGTAAGGGCGGGACCGGAAAGACGACGGTCGCCGCGGCCCTCGCGCTGGCCCTCGCCACGGCAGGGAAGCGGACGCTTCTCGTCGAGGTGGAGGGCCGGCAGGGCATCGCGCAGCTCTTCGAGACGGAGGCGTTGCCCTATGAGGAACGCAAGATCGCCGTCGCGCCGGGCGGTGGGGAGGTGTACGCCCTCGCCATCGATCCCGAACTGGCCCTTCTGGACTACCTCCAGATGTTCTACAAGCTGGGGGGCGCCGGACGGGCCCTGAAGAAGCTGGGCGCGATCGATTTCGCCACCACCATCGCACCGGGCCTGAGGGACGTGCTCCTCACCGGCAAGGCGTGCGAGGCGGTCCGGCGCAAGGACAAGAACGGGCGGTTCGTATACGACTACGTGGTCATGGACGCACCCCCCACCGGGCGCGTCACCCGTTTCCTGAACGTCAACGACGAGGTCGCGGGCCTCGCCAAGATCGGCCCGATACACAATCAGGCGCAGGCCGTGATGCGGGTGCTGAAGTCCCCGGAGACGGCCGTGCACCTGGTGACGCTGCTCGAGGAGATGCCGGTCCAGGAGACCGCGGACGGCCTCGCCGAACTGCGGGCGGCGAAGCTGCCGGTGGGCCGGGTCATCGTCAACATGGTGCGGCCCGAGGTGTTGGACGCGGACGGGCTGGAACTCGTACGAACCGTGACACGTTCCTCCATCGCGCGGTCGCTGTCCGCGGCCGGGCTGGGCGGGGCGCGGCGCGGCGGACACGCCGAGCGACTGGTCGACCCGCTCCTGCAGCAGGCCGAGGAGTACGCCGAGCGGCACACGCTGGAGCATGAGCAGCGCGCGGTCCTGGGCGAGCTGGACCTGCCGTTGCACGAACTGCCACTGCTCGCCGAGGGAATGGACCTGGCGGGTCTGTACGAACTCGCCACCGAGCTGCGGAAGCAGGGGATCGCATGAGGGGGACCGTATGAGTCGGGACCAGGGCCAGCCACAGCACCGGCTCTCCCCCGCGCGCGTGCTCGACCTCGATCGGCTGCTCGACGACCCGGCGACCCGCATCGTGGTGTGCTGCGGTTCGGGCGGGGTCGGCAAGACGACGACGGCGGCGGCGCTGGGACTCAGGGCCGCCGAGCGGGGCCGCAAGGTCGTCGTCCTCACCATCGACCCGGCGCGCCGGCTCGCACAGTCCATGGGCATCGACTCGCTCGACAACACCCCGCGCCGGGTGAAGGGCGTCGAGGGCGACGGCGAGTTGCACGCGATGATGCTCGACATGAAGCGCACCTTCGACGAGATCGTCGAAGCGCACGCCGACCCCGGGCGGGCGTCCGCGATCCTGGCGAACCCCTTCTACCAGTCGCTGTCCGCGGGCTTCGCCGGCACGCAGGAGTACATGGCGATGGAGAAGCTGGGCCAGCTGCGCGCCAGGGACGAGTGGGACCTGATCGTCGTCGACACCCCGCCGTCCCGGTCGGCGCTGGACTTCCTGGACGCACCGAAGCGGCTCGGCTCGTTCCTGGACGGAAAGCTGATCCGCGTCCTGCTCGCGCCCGCCAAGGTCGGCGGCCGCGCGGGCATGAAGTTCCTGAACGTCGGGATGTCGATGATGACCGGCGCGCTCGGCAAGCTGCTGGGCGGACAGCTGCTGAAGGACGTACAGACGTTCGTGGCGGCGATGGACTCGATGTTTGGCGGGTTCCGCACGCGCGCGGACGCCACGTACAAGCTGCTCCAGGCGCCCGGTACGGCCTTCCTGGTGGTGGCGGCGCCCGAGCGGGACGCGCTGCGGGAGGCCGCCTACTTCGTGGAACGACTGGCCGCGGAGGACATGCCGCTGGCCGGCCTGGTGCTCAACCGGGTCCATGGCAGCGGTGCGGCCCAGCTGTCCGCCGAGCGGGCGCTCGCCGCCGCGGAGAACCTCGACCTGGCCGACGGGATCGCCGACGCCGCTGCCGATTCCCCCGCGGCGGAAAATCTTGAAGAGCCCCGCATTGTGGATCAGGACGGCGGGAAAGCTGGACTTCGTAACTCTCCCGACACGTACGCCAGTTCAGAATCTCCCGCACCCGATCCGGGGCCCGGGTCCCACAGTGCCGATCAGCTGACCGCAGGCCTGCTGAGGCTGCACGCCGAGCGCATGCACCTGCTCTCCCGCGAGCAGCGCACGCGTGACCGCTTCACCGCCCTCCACCCGGAGGTGGCAGTGGCCGAAGTGGCGGCGCTGCCCGGCGACGTACACGACCTCGCGGGACTGCGGGACATCGGCAGCCGGCTCGCGGCCAACCGGCCGGAGCTGCCCGAGGCCGCCGACAGCTGAGCGAGGGTTTCGCCTCAGCTCACCGCCGCGTAGTTCTCGTACATCTGGTCGTCGTCGAGCGACACGATGCCCGCGCCGCGCTCGTACTCCGAGCGTGCGGTCTCGAGCAGCCGGCGCCACGAGGTGACGGTCGGCCGCCTGCGCAGCAGGGCGCGGCGCTCGCGCTCCGTCATGCCTCCCCACACGCCGAACTCGACGCGGTTGTCGAGCGCGTCGGCCAGACATTCGGTGCGTACCGGGCATCCGGTGCACACCGCCTTGGCCCTGTTCTGCGCTGCTCCCTGAACGAACAGTTCATCCGGATCGGTAGTGCGGCAGGCAGCCTGCGCACTCCAGTCGGTTACCCAGCCCATACCGGCGCCGTCCTCTCCCGAATCGAGGCTCCCCCACGGCGGCAGCGGCATATTCACCGCCGCCAGTTGAGGACGTTACGGAAGGTGGGCACAGCGCAACACCCCCTTCGGGCCCAATCTTGAATGGCCCGAACGGACTATGGGTAAGCGGCAGATCACCCGGGGGAGTGAGCCTGCGACATACATGACTATCCCGGCAAACAGGACAGTTCTGTTGGGCCACAACGGACGCCGGATGACACACAAGGCGGATTCGGGCACGCCCCCACCAAAAAAGTCGGGGAACCTCCGGAACGATTCGGGGTCGCCGGACGTATTGATACGTGGCCCTGCTGCTGTGACAGTTAAGAGCAGCTTAGGCCAAGGCCTATACGCGTGTCCGGCGAATGAGAACGTAGGCTGCCCTCATGCCAAACAAGCGCTCGGGCGGTGGCCTGTCCGCCACGCAGCAGGCCGCCAAGTTCCTCGGTGTCAGTGTGCTCTCGGGAGCCGTGCTGGCGGGCATCGCGCTGCCCGCGTTCGGCGCGCTGGGACTGGCGGCCAAGGGGTCGGTGGAGTCGTTCGACGAACTCCCGGCCAACCTGAAGACCCCGCCGCTGAGCCAGCGCACCACGATCCTCGACGCCAAGGGCTCCCAGATCGCGACGGTCTACTCCCGTGACCGCACGGTGGTCGACCTGAAGAACGTCTCGCCGTACATGCAGAAGGCGATCGTCGCGATCGAGGACTCGCGCTTCTACCAGCACGGCGCGATCGACCTGAAGGGCGTCCTGCGCGCCCTCAACAAGAACGTGCAGAGCAGTGGGGTCGCCCAGGGCGCCTCGACGCTCACCCAGCAGTACGTGAAGAACGTCTTCGTGGAGGAGGCCGGCGACGACCCGACGAAGGTCGCGCAGGCCACCCAGCAGACCATCGGCCGCAAGATCAAGGAGCTGAAGTACGCGATCCAGGTCGAGGAGGAACTCGGCAAGAAGAAGATCCTCGAGAACTACCTGAACATCACGTTCTTCGGCGAGCAGGCCTACGGCGTCGAGGCGGCCTCCCAGCGCTACTTCTCCACCCACGCCAAGGACCTCACCCTGCCCCAGGCGGCCCTGCTGGCCGGCATCGTCCAGTCCCCGAGCCGCTACGACCCGGTCAACGACGAGACCGAGGCCACCCGGCGCCGTAACACCGTCCTGCAGCGCATGGCCGAGGTCGGCGACATCTCCGAGGCCGAGGCCGCCAAGGCGCAGAAGGCCCCGCTGGGCCTGAAGGTCACCCAGCCGAAGAACGGCTGCATCACCGCCGTCCAGGGAGCCAGCTTCTTCTGCAAGTACGTCGAGCGGGCCTTCCTCAGCGACCCGGTCTTCGGCAAGACCAAGGAGGCGCGCGCCAAGCTCTGGAACCAGGGCGGCCTGACCATCCGGACGACGCTCGACCCGCAGGCCCAGCAGTCCGTCCAGGCCTCGTTGAAGGACCACGTCTACAAGTCGGACAAGGTCGCCGCGGCCTCGACGCTCGTCGAGCCGGGCACCGGCAAGATCCTCGCGATGGGCCAGTCGAAGCCGTACGGCTACGGCAAGAACGAGACCGAGTACAACTACTCGGTCAACGCCTCCATGGGCGGCTCGAACTTCGGTTTCCCGACGGGTTCGACGTTCAAGCCGTTCGTGGCCGCGGCCGCGATCGAGGAGGGCCGCCCCGCCAACCAGATGTACCCCGCGCCGTACGAGATGCAGTACCCGGCGACGGTCCAGACCTGCAGCGGCAAGGCGTGGGTCAACGACGGCAACTACAAGCTGGAGAACGAGAGCGAGTCCGAGAAGGGCCCGTACGACCTGAAGACGGCCATGGCCAAGTCGGTCAACACCTACTTCGTGCAGATGCTCGCCGACATCGGCATGTGCCCCGTGGTGAAGATGACCGACGCCCTCGGCGTGGTCCAGGGCAACGGCGACAAGGTCCCCGAGGTCCCCTCGTCCATGACCCTCGGTTCCACCGGCCTCTCCCCCCTGACCATGGCGAGCGCGTACGCCGCCTTCGCCAGCCGCGGCATGTACTGCACCCCGGTCGCCATCGAGTCGATCACCCAGACCGCGAACGGCAAGAAGAAGTCGCTGGAGGTCCCGAAGTCGACCTGCTCGCGCGCGATGAGCGAGAAGACCGCGGACACCATCAACACCCTGCTGAGCGGCGTGGTCGACTCCGGTACCGGCCAGCAGGCCGGTCTGTCGGGCCGCGCGAACGCCGGTAAGACGGGTACGACGGACGAGCGCAAGAACGCCTGGTTCGTCGGCTACACCCCGAACCTCTCGGGCGCCGTGTGGGTCGGCAGCGCCACCCAGAAGGTCAAGATGACCAACATCCGCATCGGCGGCGTCTACCACGCCCAGGTCTACGGCGGTGACACCCCCGGCCCGATCTGGCGCGACGCCATGACCGGCGCCCTCGAGGGCAAGGAAGCGCCGAGCTTCAACCTCGTCTCCATCCCGAGCAACAACCCGGGCAGGGGCGACGACGACAGCGGCGACAACGGAAACGACGACAACAACAACGGCAACAACGACGGCTTCATCGGCGGCCTGCTCACCGGCGGCACGACCGACGGCGGTTCCTCGACCGGCGGCGACACCTCGACGGGCGGCTGGGAGAACCTGTTCCAGGGGCAGAGCAACGGGAACGGCAACGGAGGCGGACGCGGCTGAGACCCCGCGCCACGGCCGGCAGGACACCGGCCGACGGAGACGGGGAACGGCCCCTGTCTCCTCGTACCGCGGAGTGAGCGGGTACGGGGAGACGGGGGCCGTTTCGCCGGGGCGGCGAGCGGGGCGGTTGGCCTGGGGGCCGGGGGCGGGGGCCGTAGGGCCTGGGACGGTATGACCGGGGGCGGGCCGGTCGGCGGCGCGAGGACGGTACGACCGGGGTCCGCCAGCCCGGGAGGTTCGGCCGGAGGCGGCCGGTCAACCCCGACGAGGTGCGGCCGGAGGCGGCCGGCCGGCTCACCGCGCTACGACCGGTGGGCCGGCCGGCTCACCGCGCTAAGGCCGGGGCCGGTCGCCCACCAGGTACGGACGGCTGGGGCCGGTCAGCCCGCGAGGAGCTTCTTGACCACCGCGGCGACGCGGCCGCCCTCGGCCTGCCCCGCCACCTTCGGGTTGACGATCTTCATGACGGCGCCCATGGCCCGCGGACCCTCCGCGCCGGCCGCCTTCGCCTCCGCGACGGCCTGAGCGACGATGTCGTTCAGCTCCTCGTCGCCGAGCTGCTTCGGCAGGTACGTGGCGAGCACCTCGCCCTCCGCCTTCTCCCGCTCGGCGGACTCGGCGCGACCACCCTGCGCGAAGGCCTCGGCCGCCTCCCGGCGCTTCTTCGCCTCACGGGTGATCACCTTCTGCACCTCGTCGTCGGAGAGCTCGCGCTTCTCCTTGCCCGCGACCTCCTCCTTGGTGATCGCGGCGAGCGTCAGCCGGAGCGTCGAGGAGCGGAGCTCGTCGCGCTCCTTGATCGCGGCGTTGAGGTCTTCCTGCAGCTTCGACTTGAGCGTGGTCATGCAGGTGATTGTCGCAGGTGCGGCAGGCCCGACGCCCGTTCATTTAGGGGGCGCGGTGGGCGATGAACCCTCAAGGAGCCGCGCGGCCAGGGGAACCGGCGGGATCTGACACGATGGAGGTATGCGCGCGCGATACGGAGTACCCCTGTCCATCGCGGCGGCTGGCGCCGCCGGTCTGGCCTATGCGGCGGGTTTCGAAGCCCGCTCCTTCCGCCTCCGACGGGTGACGGTCCCCGTACTCCCCTCCGGTATGCGCCCCCTGCGCGTGTTGCAGGTCTCCGACATCCACATGGTCGGCGGCCAGCGCAAGAAGCAGCGCTGGCTTCGCTCGCTGGCCGGCCTGCGGCCCGACTTCGTGATCAACACGGGCGACAACCTCTCCGACCCGGAGGGCGTGCCGGAGACCCTGGACGCGCTGGGCCCCCTGATGGACTTCCCGGGCGCGTACGTCTTCGGCTCCAACGACTACTACGGCCCCAGGCCGCGCAACCCCGCCCGTTACCTGATGGAGAAGGTCCAGGGCCGCCACGGACTGAACGGCAACCCGCCCGTCGTCGGCGTCGTCCACAACCCGTGGGAGGACCTGCGGGACGGTTTCGACGCGGCGGGCTGGCTGAACCTCACCAACACGCGGGGCATCCTGAAGATCGACGGCATGTCGGTGGAGCTGACGGGCCTGGACGACCCGCACATCAAGCGGGACCGGTACGCCCAGGTGGCCGGCGGCCCCTCGGCCTCCGCCGACTTCTCCATGGGCGTCGTGCACGCCCCGTACCTGCGCGTCCTGGACGCGTACACGGCGGACGACTACCCCCTGATCCTGGCCGGCCACACCCACGGCGGCCAGCTCTGCATCCCCTTCTACGGCGCCCTCGTCACCAACTGCGACCTCGACACGGACCGCGTGAAGGGCCTCTCGACGCACACGGCGGAGGGGCGCACCTCCTACCTCCACGTATCGGCGGGCTGCGGAACCAACCGGTACACACCGGTCAGGTTCGCCTGCCCGCCGGAGGTCACGCTGCTGACGCTGGTCGGCAAGGACTAGTCACGGGACGTGCGTGGGGGGCGGTGATTCGGGACAAGCCCGACGACACAGACCCCGCCCCTCCGCCCCTCCCGCCCCTCCCGCCCCTCCCGATTCTTCCCGGGGCCTCCGCACAGCCCACCCGCACGGCTCACCCGCATCGCCCCTTTCACCCCACTTGCCTACCGTGAGGGCATGACCGCGCCGATACCCAGGGACATCCCGGATCTGCCCCCGATCCCGCGGACCCACGCGCTCCTGCCCTCCTTCGTCCTCGCCTCCGCGGTGGTGACCCCCGCGCGCCGCCCGCTCGCCGCGGTCCTGCGCCTGCTGCTCGCCGCCACGGCGGCCGCGGGCGTGACACTCGCGCTGCTGGACGGCGGCCCGCTGCGGGTACTGAGCCACTTCTCGGTCCAGAGCAACCTGCTGCTGGCCCTGGTCACGTTCCTCTCCGCCCGCCGCGCCTGGTCGGCCCGCGATCCTCTCCCCTCCCTCCTGACCGGCGCCGCGCTGCTCTACATCACGATCACCGGCCTCACGTACCACCTGCTCCTGGCGGACGCGACACGCCCGTTCTCGCTGACGAGCGCGACGACCGCCCCCACGGGCTGGGCAACGCTGACCAACCACCTCCTGCACACGGTGACCCCGGCGGCCGCCGTCCTCGACTGGCTGCTCCTCACCCCACCCGCCCGCCTGCGCCTGCGCCAGACGGCCACCTGGATGCTCTATCCCACGGCCTACCTGCTGTTCTTCCTCATCCGAGCCGAGTTGATCGCCCCCGGCGCCCCCGGCCGCTACCTCTACCCCGCCCTGGACGCCGAGACCCACGGCTTCCACCACACCCTGACCAACGCCGCCCTCCTCGGCCTCTCCTGCTACGCCCTCGCCGCCCTCCTCGTGGCCCTCGACCACGTCCGCCCCGCCCCGCCCCACCACCGCGCCAAAACCGGATTTCGTCTCCAGCCACCAGTGGGCTAAAGTAAACGACGTCGCCGCGACAAGCAGGACAAGCAGCGACATCGGGGTGTAGCGCAGCTTGGCAGCGCGCTTCGTTCGGGACGAAGAGGTCGTGGGTTCAAATCCCGCCACCCCGACAGCCGTAACAGCAGGTAGACCACCTAGGAACGTTCCTAGGTGGTCTTCTTGTTTCTGCCTGCGTGCGTGTCTATCTGAGTGACTACGGCTTTCCGCGTGCCTACGGCCGCCGCTCCTGCGTGCCGAAGATTCCGTCCATGACCACGGCGCCAGTCTGGATCACGGGCCGGATCTGCTTCCGGTAGATCTCCTCGGTCACGGCCGTACCGGAGTGCCCGACAAGCCGGGAATCTCTTCCAGCGGGACGCCACGGTCGGAGAGCAGCGACACGAAGCTGTGCCGGAGCTCCCGAGGCGTCCACTCGTCGGCGTTGATCCCGTCGACGTCCTTGAGCGCTTGGTGGAAGGCACGGCGGACGTTGGCCGCGTCGAGCGGCTTGCCGACGGCCGAGGAGAAGACGAGGCCGTGTTCCTCCCACTTGTCGTCAGCGGCGAGCCGATCCCAGCCCTGCTCCTCGAATTGCCGCCAGAGAGCTTCGACGCAGCGCGCCGGCAGAGCGAGCGTGCGCCGGGACTTCCGCGTCTTCGTGTCTCCGGTGCGCAGACGCGGCCCATGGCGTACGGGATGGGAGCTGGAGAGAGTGGCGGGTTGAGGTGAGTGGCTGGGATGCCGGTCTGCCCCTTCGGAACCGTGATGGAAGCAGCCTGACATCCCCCTCGAAGGGGCCCTGTTTAGGGGGCCTCTTTTGGGTTAGTGCCTTTTTGGATGCATTGGGCGGTCATCGGTGTTGCGGATGCCGGACAGGCTGTGACGGGCATAAGCCAAGCCAGTGGCGCACGCCCGCGCATCGGGCTCAAGGCTGGGAACCTGCGTGGGTCAGGCGGGAAGCTCCCCACTTCTGGGCGTGGGACTCTTGCGACGCGTTCCCCTCGTTTCTGCAAATCAGCGAATTTCGTTGGTGAGCCGTCGTCAAAGTCGCTCAGCAGGCGACGGGAAGTTCTGGGCCGCCTGACAGGTGGAGTTGCAGCCGCTGGGGAGGGACCGCGTCGTCTCCTCGGGTGGTGCGGGTCTTGTGCTGCATCGGCGGGCGGAGACCTGCAGTGCGGTCACTGAGACGCCTCACAGGCTGACGACGACCAGGGCGGTGTCGTCTGTGACGCCTTCGGCGGGGATCAGGTCGTTCATCACGGCGTCGGCGAGTGCTTCGGGGGTGGTGAGTTCCCTGTGGCGGATCAGGGCGTCGGTGAGTTGGCTGAGTCCGGTGTCGATGTCCTGGTGGCGGCGTTCGATGAGGCCGTCGGTGTAAAGCAGGAGGATGTCGCCGTCGGTGAAGGCGGTGGTGGCTTCCGGCCGAGGGCTGGACTCGAAGACGGCATCCAGCGGCGGATCGGTCGCCTGGTCCAACAACTCCACCGTGCCGTCGGTGCGAAGAAGGACCGGAGGGGGGTGGCCGGCGCTGGAGTAGGTGATGAGGTGGCGGCTGAAGTCGATGAAGGCGGTCACCGCGGTGGTCGACTCGGCGCCGGTGACGCAATGCGCGTACCGGCCGAGGACCTCGAGGGCCTGTGCGGGGCCGGTGGCGACCAGGGAGGTGGCGGACAGGGCGCTGCGGAGCTGGCCCATGATGCCTGCGGCCTCCAGGCCGTGGCCGACGACATCGCCTACGGCCACGGCGATCTTGTCGCCGTCCTGGAGTTGGACCAGGTCGTACCAGTCGCCACAGACATTGAGGGAGCCGACCGCGGGCCGGTAGCGGACGGCGAACCGGTGATGGCCGATCGGGGGCGGAACGGGGAGCATGGCGCGCTGCAGGGCGAGGGCGACCTCACGCTCGCGGGCGTGGGCGCGACGCAGGCGCTCGTTGATTTCGTGCAGCTGGCGCATCCGGCTGAAGAGCTCGGCCTCCAGCTGGAGTGAGCCGTCCGGCCGGCTGGTGGCGCGCAGGAGTTCAGTGACTTCCTCGACGCGGTGGATCACCAGGGCGATCTGACCGTCGGGCGCGAAGACGGGCGCGTTGACCAAGCTCCAGTAGCGTTCCTCCCAATGGCCGGGGCGCTGCACGGATTCCACGTCGTAGCGCTGCAGGTCCATGTCGATCTTGCGGTTGGCCAGGACCGCGCGCAGGGATGCCTCCAGGTGGCGGGCGTCGGAGGCTGCCGGGTCCCGCGGGCTGCCGGGGAAGGCGTCGAAGAGGTAGCGGCCCACCACCTGGTCGCGGCTGCGTCCGGCCTGGCGCAGCCACGCGAGGTTGGCGTCGGCGAAGACCAGCTCGGGAGTCAGCAGAGCGACCGCGCCCGGCAGCGCTTGGAACACTGCCGCGTAGTCGATAATCATGGATGCAGGATATGGACAAATGGTGCGATTCACGCTTACCGGCATCCTTCTGATGGAGACCGGCCCTTCCTCTGTCGGCGGCAACCCGATCAGGAAGCTAAGGCCCTGGTTAATGGGGAGGTCCTCTGGCGCACCGCCCACAACCGCCAGGTCAAGGTCCGGCTTGATGAGGGGCCGGCAGCCGACGAGTGATCTCCGCTGGGCCGTCTCTGGGCCGTCTCTGGGCCGTCCGAGGCCGCTCAGCGGCGACCGGTGACGACTACTGACGACAGCCGTAGCAGGCGACAGCCGCAGGTCACCTGATTGGATCTGTGACACTGGTAGCACCATGCCCAAGCCCGGAGATTGCTCATCGCTAGGCATACTCAGCGAAGAACTCCGGGCGGTACGTGGCTTGGTAGTCATCGAGCGCCCGCCGAAGCATGGCGGCCCCGCGGGGAACGCCGGCCGCGAGCTGATCCCAGCCAAGGAAGCGCACATGTTCTGGGATCCTGACCAGGCCAGTGATTGCGTCCCAGAAGGCATCCCAGTTCATGCCGTAGAAGCCCGGGAAGCCTAGCTCCCGCATCAGAAGCAGGTGCAGGGCGCGCTCATCGGTCACCTCGCTGACATTAATGGTGATCACGACGACATGCTTGCACGTGGCTGCACCGTTCTGACGTCCACGAGTGACATCAACGACGCCGGACGCCAGCGCTCCTGGACGGTCCGGCACGGCCAGTGTGACCGGGTGGTTCCCCGGCAGTGCCGGGGAACGATCGAACTCCTAAAGCGGTGCTCTCCCAATCGACGTTGGGCTCAGCCTTCCTCTTCCTCGACCAGGCCGCAGTCAAAGGGGAACGCCTCCAAGAACTCCCGTCGCGCGGGATGCGGCTCTGCTTCGGCCAGATCGGTGAGCACCCGCAAGAGGCGGTCACGCTGGTCCAGAGGCAGTCGCAGCAGTTCCCCGCCCACGCCTTCCAGCATCTTCACCGCGGAATCGGGATCGACTTCGTCGTCACCGCAACTGTCGAGGAACCAGACGACGTCGACAACCAGCCCGGCAAGGGCCGGCACCAGCGGATCCATGGCAGTCATTCCCGCAACCTAGCCGACCCCTACGACAGTAAGGCCGCCGTCCTCCGCACACGAGAGCGCACCGCGTTCCCTCCTGAGTAGGGTCAGGGCACCGAGCGTCCGGGCTGGTGAGTGTCTAACTGCGTGACAACGCAGACGAACAGCGGCGAACAAGCGCGGACGCCAACGGGCCATCGGCGCAGGAGAGAGGCACTTCAGCCCAAGGCAGAGCCACCACCCAAGTTGCTTCGGGACGAAGAAGTCATGGCGCAAGGTCTCACCGCCGCGCTTCCGTCGGAGCGGCTTGCTCTGGTCGACGGCATGGCAGCGTGGCTGAGGCCGGTGGGGGTGCAGCGAGGCACACGCGCACCTGGCCATCCGGCCAGCCCGCCGCGGTGGCTGACTGTCGTCAGCTGAGGACCAAACGACGGCTTGCACAGGCCGACTGAGTGCGGTTCCAGTCCTGTCCCCGGATGGTGTTCGCAGTACGGAATCCCTGTTCTTCTGGCGAAGCGTCGTCAGATCTCACCGCCTTCGTCCCAGCCGCATTGGCCGCAACGAACTCCCGCGTACATGTCGTCCCTGCGGTCATCGACAGCGCTCCAGCCCTCCAGCTTCGAACTCGGCGCCCCGCAGCGGGGACAGCCGACTATGACGCCGAACCCTTCGAAGTACCGGTATTCGAGTCCGGACTCTTCGACTGTCTGCTGCATCAGCTTGAGGAGTTGTGCCTGGGATTCCACGCCTACAAGTTCCCGAGCAGCTCGATCGACATCGCCATCAGCAAGGGATACCCACATGATCGGCTCAAGGAGCGGCGGGAGGGGGGTGTCGTCGAGGATGATCGGGATGACACGGACAGAGTTGTCCCGCATGCGCCGTGTGAGGGCGACCTCCCATTCCGTGTTCACCCAAGCAGACGTTGAGGAGTTCACCGACCAGAAGACCATCACGGTGTCCACCAGCCCCAGCGCCTCGTTGACCTTGCCCGGGATTGAGTCCCCAGGGCGGATCTCCCAGGAGTCGAGCCAGACGTCGACGCCGAGCAGTCGCAGGCGGGCAGCAAGCGGCTTCACATCAGGCTTGTCGCGGTGGTTGTGAGAGATGAAGGCGTGCATGAGGCCAGCCTCCCATCGGCAACTCCGACTGGGGGGCGAAATCGTCAAACTGACGACATGCGGTGGTCGGGCCATGCACGGAGACTCGGATGTTAGAGGAGTTGGTCTCCCGATTGACGGGTGCGGTCGGAGGCTTCACCTTCAGGAAGCCTCGAACACGCATGCGCACTTCAGCCTGGCGAGCGCCGCTGAACTTGCTTGGGCGATGTCGGTAATCGCCTGACAGCCGAGACTTGGGTCCGGTAGGTCTGTGCAGGTGAACGCCTCCGACGAGACCCCTGAGGTCGACGACCAGGCCGCTCCCCAGGACGGCCAGACCGCTCCCGTGAGTGGGAAGGTGAAGGACTTCTTCAAGAAGAACGGGCCGAAGATGCTCGTCGTCGGCGGCGCGGTCCTCGCCGTATGGGCCGCTCTCGCCCTCCCTCCCGACGAGGAGCATGCCGCCCACGAGAGCAGCGAGATCGACCCGCTACTTTCCGCCCCCGAGCCCCCTGCGGATGAGAAGCCGATGCGCGGGGGCCCCGAGCTACATTCGGTAAAGGGGGCGCTGGTGGACATCGGCGGTCGTCAGGCCAGCTCGAAAGCCCAGGAGAACTACCGCCGCGATGTAGGCGGCGACCTGCCTACCGGAAAGACCTGGCGGCCACCGCACTCCCGGGGTGGCGACTCGCCCGAAGACTTCGGCCTGAGGAGTTGAGCCGCACGTCACGGCTGCCGGTGATCAGTTGTAGCTGAACTGAGGATGCATCCAGCTCACCTCACTCCTCTTGGTCATCAACTATGCCGATCGCACCAGCGGATCCCTGTCAGTCATGCAGGAAAAGTAGCCGAGCCCTGCGACACTGCCCCGTTGGAAGGTGAGTGTTTAACTGCGTGGCAACGCCAGCACACAGCGGCGGACAACCGCGAACGCCCATGGACTGCCGCCGCAGGTGAGAAGGGCACTGGCCCAAGGTCGAGCGCCCGCCCAAGTTGCTTCGGGATGAAGAAGTCACATCCCCAAAGCTTGATCACCACGCTTCCGCCTTCGTGGCTTCCTCTGGTGGACTTCACTAGGCAGCGTGGCTGAGGCCGGCGCGGGTGCAGCGAGGCATACGCGTGCGTGGTCGGTCGGCGCGCCCGCCGTCGTGGCTGACTGTCGTCGGCTGAGGTGCAGACGGCGCGAGGGTTCCTCTCCGCAGTCGATGCGCGGCGGCCGGACCGACATAGCGCTGCGGGGAGGGGAGCCCAGGTGGGTGCTTGGGCTCCCCTCCCCGCTTGGAAGGGTTGTCCTCGGCCGGCGCCGTTTCGCGTCAGTTCCCTCAGATCCGCTGCGGTTCGCTCACCGCCAGGAGGTGACCGCGGCTGGTCGCGACGCGGAGGACGTCGCACAGGGCCCCGGTCAGTTCCGTCGCCAGGCGTCGCGTCTCGTCCAGGGCCGTGTCCGGGTTGTCGAGGGTTTCCGCGGCCTGTTCCAGCAGCTCGGCCGCCGCGCCGAGTTGAGCCGCTTCGATGGTGTCCGCCAAGCGGGACATGTAGCTGCCCCGGTCGTCGGTGCTCAGGTAGCAGGGTTTACCTTCGGGACCCGCCCACGGCAGAAGCCGCAGTTCGTTCGGCGTCGTCATCCTTGGGTCTGCCTCTCGTCGATCACGTGGTGCGTGGTGAAGACCGCGTCGACGCGATCTCTTGGGAAGGCCAGGAGCGCGGCTTCGACCACGCGGCCGGTGGAGTCGGTCGCGATGCGGGTGATCGCGAGGACGACCGCCGTGGGGCTGATCCGGAGCGCCGCGGATTCATCCGGTGTCGCGGGGCGGGCGCACACCGTCTCCCGGACAGCGGCCGGCGGAGGACCGAGGACGGCGAATCTTGTGACTGCCTCTTGGCCCGCGGAGCCGTCGTCGAGCACTCCGGCCGGGGCCAGGTCACGCGGCAGGTAGATGCGGGCCAGCCCGTGCGGCGACTCCTCTTCGAGGCTGAGGCAGAAGTACTCCGCGAGAGGACTGCCCGTGGGCACCTTCAGGAGAGTCGTGAGGTGCCCGTCAGCCTGAACGGTGTTGCTGCGGACCGTGACGCGTAAGGCCGGGCCGGCCGCGGTCCACGGGTCCAGCGTTCCCCAGCCGCCGACGTACATGATCTTGCGAAGAGGGCGGCGGACAAAGTTCCCCTTTCCGTGGATCTTTTCGACGAGGCCTTCGCTCTGGAGCATCGCGAGAGCGTGCCTCAGCGTCACTGTGCTGACCGCGTACCGGTCGGCCAGGACGGTTTCGGAAGGAAGGCGTTCGCCGGGTTGCATGTGGCCGCTCGTGATCTGGTGGCGCAGGTCGTCGGCGATGTCTTGGTGACGGGAAGGCATGGCCCGGTCACCGCCTTCTCAGTGTCCGCACGGCGACGAGCCGCGTGCGGGTGTGTATGGTCAGCAACTCGCCCGACTCGAAGACCAGTTGCTTCGCTCCCTGGGGAAGTTGGAAGAGGTCTCCCACCCGGCAGGCACGGCCGCCGAGTTGGATGATGTCGCCGCGCTGCACGGTGGCCGCGGTGACCTCGATGTGGGAGACCAGCGCGCCGCCGAAGGCCCGGTTGCTCACTGCGTCGCTCCCCCGGGCGTGGGCCGGCCGGGCACCAAGTGGCAAGGGCAGTCGCACGCTTCGTAGATCACCGGGAGGTCTTCCGGCGCGGAGGCAGGGGAGGACTCCGCGCAGGCGAGGTGAGTACCGATCCGGCAGGCGGTCGAGCGGTAGGGGACGGACGAGGTGTCCGTGAGGTGCGGGTGTCGACGAGGCGGCATCAGCGGACCCCCGCCAGGGCCGACCAGGCGTCGGCCGGCAGGTGAGGGGCGACCACCACCGCGCGGGTCCGTACGCGGCTTTCCCAGGCCAGCACGTACGGGCGGACGAGCGCGACGTCCTCCCCCTTGAGCACGGGTCGATGAGCCACCGCGTCAGCGGAGGCCCGGCTCAGGACGGGGGTCAATACGTCAACGGGGGCGGGAAGGAACGCCGGAGGAGTGGAGGGCGTTAACGGTCGGCGGTGCCTGCCCGTTGTGGAGGTCCGCACCCTGGTGAGGGAGAGGGCACGGCGGATACGGTTGAGCACGCTGTTCAGCTCCTATCGCTGATGGCCCGGTCCCCCGACATCGCCCGTCGCGGGGACCGTTTGCGTACGACCGCCCAAAGGGTGCGGCCGTTCAAGCTGGAGGCGAGGAGCCCGAACCGATCGGCCTCCGCCACCACGTCCAGGACCTCCCGCCATGTCTCGGCGGAGACCGATTCCGGCACCTCGGCTTCCACCGACGTGTGCCGGGGGTGTTCCTCCACTCGTGTGAGCAGCCCGAGGGCGGACAGCCGGGCGGCGAGGGCCGCCGCGCTAACTCCCGAAGCGGGCACAGGGCAGCCTCCGTCACCGGCGATCACTTTGAGTGAAGCTAGTTAACTAGATTAGAGCTAGTGGACTAGATTTTCCATATGCCTGAGCAGCCGCCCTATCTCCGCATCGCCGACGAACTCCGGCGACGGATCGCGGAGCACGTGTGGGAGCCGGGAGACCGCCTGCCCTCCCGCGCCCAGATCGGCGAGGAGTGCGGCGTGGGCGAGAACGTCGTACGCCGGGCGCAGGAGTTGCTGATCTCCCAAGGTGTGTTGGAGGGCCGCGCCGGATCGGGCACGTACGTCGCCGAGCCCCGGCAACGGGTGCGCGTTGTCCGGTCGTCGGCAAGGGAACAGCCCAGCGGTTCGCCGTTCCGGGCGGACATGAAGGCCGTCGGCAGGCAGGGCGATTGGGAGAGCCGGACGGACGCCAAGGTGCCGGCTCCGGCGGAGATCGCGGCGCGGCTCGGGATCGCCGAGGGCGAGCTGTGCGTCCGTACGACGTACGAGTTCCTGGCGGACGGCAGGCCGGTGCAGTTGTCGACGAGTTGGGAGCCGTACGACCTCACGGCCGGCACGCTCGTCGTCCTCCCCGAGGGAGGGCCGCACGCTGGAGCGGGTGTCGTGAACCGCATGGCCGCGATCGGCATCACGGTCAGCCATGCCGTGGAGCAGCCGGAGCCGCGGCAGGCGACCGCCGAGGAGGCGTCGCTACTGGGTATCCAGAAGGCCGCGCTCGTTACGCACATCCGGCGGACGTACTACAGCGACGAAGGCCGGCCCGTGGAGACAGCGGACATCGTGGTGCCCACGGCTCACTGCGAGATCGTCTATGAGATCCCGATCAATCGTTAGTCGAGGCCAGAGGCCGACATCTGACATCCACGGCTGACATCAACGAGGCCGGACGGCGGCACACAGCAGCACCCCCACGCGACCGCCGGACCAGCCGACGACGGCCCCAGGCGCGGGCGTGGATCGAACTCCTAAAGCGGGGGTCTCCAGAGAGCGCAGCTTTCATTGGTGTCGCAGATGAGCCCCTACCGTCTAGCGTGCTCTCGCGGGAGTACGCCAATACGCCGAACCACCAGGATCGTTCCCTGGGTGCCTACCGAAGCCAGGTCCGCTTCCCGGCCGGTCGTGAGACGTGGACGTAGCCGGGTCGGCACGACTACCTCAGTGAAAGTGACACGTCACAAAAACCTCTAGACGAGTAGTTCCGATGTGGCCCAGCGGATCCTGGCGATGACGTGATGTCCCTCGCCAACTGCCTTAGGCCGTGCGGTCCATGCGGCCGCACCGGCTGAGCTCCCTCGTCGACCGGCTCTTCAAGAGCCGCGAGACGATCGCGCTATGTGTACGTCATCTCGAACATCGGCGCCTTCGGCGATCGTATGGTGAAGATCGGCATGACGCGTAGGCTCGAACCTCTGGAGCGTGTCTACGAGTTGAGTGGCGCGGCTGTGCCCTTCCGTTTCGATGTGCACGCGCTGATCTTCAGCAAGGACGCGGTCGGCCTGGAGACGGAACTCCACCGACAGTTCGCCTCGCAGCGGGTCAACCAGGTCAACAGTCGGAAGGAGTTCTTCTACGCCACCCCGGCGCAGGGGCGCGACGCGCTGCAACGGTTCGCCGGGCAGCATCTGATCGAGTTCACCGAGGAACCCCAGGCGCTGGAATGGCGGGCCGGCAGGCGCATGGGTGAAGCCGGCGTGCCTGCCGCAGGCGCAGGAGGAGTTGCCGGCCGGACAGCGTGATGTGCGTCGAAGCATCACTACGATCACTGTCATGGATTGGCTGGAGCGTGCCGCGAACCTGAGGCAGTGGAGTCGGGACGGTGTGCGGGCGCCGCACAAGCCGTTGCTGCTGCTGTACGCGCTGGGCCGTTTTCAGGCGGATGCCGCGGACGAGTTGCCGTACAGCGCGGTGGAGTCGGATCTGAAGCAACTGCTGGTGGAGTACGGTCCGCCGCGCGGGACCACGCCCGCCTATCCCTTCCACCATCTGGTCAGCGACGGGGTGTGGGAAGTGCGGACCGAGCACGGCGCCGGCAGCCCGGGCGCCGGGGTGCGGGAACTACGGGCCAGCCGGGCCACTGGGCGGCTGGCGCCGGACCTTCAGGTGGCGCTCCGGCGGGAACCGTCGCTGCTGGGCCGCATGGCAAGGGTGCTGCTGGATCTGCACTTCCCAGCGTCGCTGCACCAGGACCTGTGCGACGCGGTGGGCCTGGAACTGGAACTGGCGGAGGCCGACGCGCTGGCAGCGCCCGAGAGGCGGCAGCGAGACCGCCGGATGCGGGAGATGGTGCTGACCGCGTACGAGTACCAGTGCGCCTTCTGCGGCTACGACGGCATGATCGGCTCGGCGCCCGTCGGTTTGGAGGCGGCACACGTGCGCTGGTGGGCGTTCGACGGCCCTGACGACGTCGACAACGGCCTGTGCCTGTGCTCGCTGCACCACAAGCTCTTCGACAAGGGCGTCCTCGGCATCGGCGACAGCCACCGCATCCTGGTCTCGCAGCGCTTCGTCGGCCACAGCCCAGCCGCCCGCGAGCACGTCATAGCGCTCGCCGGCCGCCCGCTCATCGGACCTCAACCGGGCGCCCGCCCCGTCGCGGCGACCCACCGCTCCTGGCACACCAGCCAGGTCTTTGACGGCATCCCACGCCCCGCCCCGGCTGCCTGACAGCCGAGCGTCGAGCACGTGACCCACTGCTAAGGAGTGCGACACCAAGAGTATGGTCTCTTGTATGGCGACAAAGAAGGTAACCGTGACGATTCCCGAGGATCTCCTGGACGAGATCCGCGCGGGCGCGGCAGAGCGGGGCCTGTCGGCATACGTCGCCGAGGCGCTGCGCTTCAAGCGCGACCGGGACCGGCTCGCGGAAATGGTCGACTGGCTGCAGGAAGAACACGGCCCCGTCACCGAGGACGAGCACGCGGCAGCGCTCGACGAGCTGGAGGAACTCGACGCCGAACACAAGCGGCGTCGAACCACCGGAAAGCACAACGCCGGAGAGGCTGCGTGAAGAAGCGAGCCGGTGAGCACGGACAGCGGCCCCTCCGTGTCTTCGTCCTGGACCGTGAAGCCCTGTCCCTGGCAGTACGCGGCGACCGGAAGATGATCGCCTGGCTCGACCTCGCGGCACGCGGGGAAGCCGAGGTGGTGACGTCCCCGATGACACTGGTCGAGGCGTACGACGGCAGAACGACCGAGCAGCGCTGGGACTGGGTACTGTCCCGGCTCCAGGTCGTCGACATCGGCAAGGACGAGGCTCGCCAGGCACGCCGGCTCCTGACCGATGCCGAATTGCACGGCCACAAGTACGCGATCGACGCCGTGCTCGCCGTCATCGCGCGACAGCAGAAGGGACAGGTCACCGTCTTCACCTCGGACGTCGACGACCTGGAGAAACTGGTTTCGGACACGATCGTCGTCAAGAAGGTGTGACCCGACCCGCACCCCTCCAGCGCCCGCACCCACGCTGGTGAGCACCCGCGATGCCATCGCGCACTTTGTCCGGACCACATCGGCAGTCTCCGACGCCAGGCAGCGGACGGCGAATGGCGTGGCCGACTCGACGAGACCGTTTGGGTCGCGCACCGGCAGTGGCCATGCCGGTCATCATCCCGGCCGTTCGGGGGATACGCGGGCGGCCTCGGAGACGTATCCCACCTCGCGCGGGCATCCCTTGCTGGGACGAAAGGGAGACATGATGCCGCTCTATCTATCGAGGTTCAGCTACACGCCGGAGACCTGGGCGAGACTCATCGGCCACCCCGAGGACCGCGCAAAGGCCGCTCAGACGTACATCGAGTCCGTCGGCGGCAAGCTCCACGGCTTCTGGTACGCGTTCGGCACCCACGACGGCTACAACCTGTGGGAGGCCCCCGACAACGTCTCCATGGCCGCGGTCGCCCTGGCGATCAGCGGAGGCGGTGCACTCAGCTCGTTCGAGACGACCGTTCTCCTGACCGTCGACGAAACCATGGATGCCCTGCGCAAAGCCGGGCAAGTCCAGTACCGGGCTCCCGGCGCGTAGCGGTCCACACGGCCGGCAGCTGCTGGGGTCAGGCATCGAGACGGCAGCGAGGTACCGCACCCACAACAACCGTCTGCGTCCAGTCGGGCGTACACCAGCACCCCTGTCCGGCCGTCGCATCAGTCGCCGACAGCGTCCGAAGCGGGTGTGGATCGAACTCCGAAAGCGGGCATCGCATTGCGCAGTCTCCTCCGGTCGAGATCACCGCCGGCCGAAGGCGCTGCCCTGGCGCGGTGTGGGGCACCAGGCTGTCATCGTCGCCGCCAAAGTCTCTGGTGCGGTCCTTGGACAGGGGCAATTCCCGGGGGCCGGGGGCGAGACGCCCTCTTCCAACTGGTCCAGGCCCCCCACGAGAACCAGGCACTGGCGGCCAGGCCACGCATGACGCTTGGGGCGTCGTGACCGTTTACGGCGCTGAGCAAGCCGCCGATGGCGCTGACGATGAGGAACAGGGCAAGGAAGGACCAGATCACGATCTTCATGTCGGGGAACGGTATCCGGCCCACGCCGGCCCTCGGGGCCCAGGAGAGCAACACCGGCAGCAGCCCGCCGTCCCGGTGCTTCCGGCCGTGTCTCGCCACCGAGGCGCTCTTGGCGGTGACCGAGCGAACCCCACCTCAGATCACGTACCGCCCCACGTTCAGGGCAGCCGTACGACCAGGCGGAGCGCCTGCGATGAGGGCCGCGGTACAGCAGCGGAGTACAGCAACCGCCTGAACGCGGCTGACCGCCAACAGCCGTCGATGGCCGACTGCCCAGCCCACCGGGCTTCGATGACCTCCCGGCCGAGAGTTCGGGAGGAAGAGGTCGTGGGTTCAGATCCCGCCACCCCGACACAGGTCAGAGGCCACATACGGGTTTCCGTATGTGGCCTCTGCCGTGCTCGGGAGGGCCAGAGAGGGGGCAAAAGGAAGTTGATCAGGCCATCGCGCCGCCCCCTCGCGTCACCTTCGCCAGAACAGGTGGTGTGTCACGCCGCTCGGGCTGGGTGCGACCTCCAGGTGGAACCGGTCGAGCAGCTCGTCGGGGGACTTCCAGAGTCGCAGGCCGGACCCGAGCTTCACCGGCGAGACCGCCACATGCATGGTGTCGACGAGGTCGGCATCAAGGAACTGACGGATGGTGGTGACCCCGCCGCCGAGCCGGACGTCCTGGCCCTGCGCCGCTTCCCGCGCCCGTTCGAGGACCGCGGCCGGGTCGCCGTCGACGAAGTGGAACGTGGTGTCGGCGAGCGTGAACGACGGGCGTGTGTGGTGGGTCATGACGAAGACCGGAGTGCGGAACGGGGGCTCCTGCCCCCACCAGCCGCGCCACCCGTGGTCCTGCCAGGGCCCGCGCTGGGGCCCGAACTTGTTGCGGCCCATGATCTCGGCACCGATGTTGCGCGCGAAGTCCCGCGTGAAGTAGTCGTCGAGGCCCCGGCTCCCTCCGGGATCCGTGCGCATGGGCCAGCTCGCCGTGGCTCCGGCCCAGGCGAACAGCCTCTCGGGATGGTCGTGGCCGAACGGCCGCTCGAGACTCTGGTGCTCACCGGCACCGATTCCATCACTCGAGACGTTGAAGTTCATCACTCTGAGCAGTTGATCCACGTGTGTCCTCGTCAGGTCCTGTCGCGCCATCGTGAGCCGAGGCGCCGCACATCATGACGTCGAACGGGACGTGGCCGGATCGACAGCGGCCCACAGCAGAAGAACCCGGCCGTCAACGAAAGCGGTATTCGGCCAGGAGTGCCATGAGCCGCTGCCCTTCTGCCAGTCGGTGATCTTCATGTAGAAGGCGTCGCCGGCGAGGATCCGGTTGAGGGTGTACATCAGCTCGAGTACGGGCCTGCGGGAGAAATGACCCTGCCGCGCCCCGGCCTCGACGAAGGCCACGCCTGGTGGGGAGGCCGCCGGGCGACCGCCGACCACTACGAGGTGTGGTCCGGCTCGGTTTCCCGCTCAGTTGTTCTTCGGGGGGAGCTGGGAAGACGCGGGTTCGGGGGTGGGGGTGGGGGTGGGGTGTTTTCGTCTTGTGGGGAGCGGGACTCGGGGCTTTGCCTCGGGTACGGCGGGGCCGCCTTGGGCGGGGACTGTTCCGGATGCCGGTGCTTCCGCGGGTGCCGAGCGTCGGCTGGTCGTCCGCCGCGCCGCGCGTCGGCACAGGTGGGGCAGGACGGTGTAGAAGCGGTCGGGGAGGAACACGGCGTCCGCGACGATCATCGCGCCGGAGAAGAGGGGCAGCCCCATGAGCGCCGCGATGCCGATGTGCATGCCCAGCAGCAGGGTGAGAACCGGGTACTTGAGCCTGCCGAAGAGCACGAACGGGAAGGCGACCTGCAGAAGCACGGTCATGTAGCCGGCGAGGGCGACCAGAAGCGTGTGCTCGTCCACGAGGTGGGAGAGCGCGGGCCAGGGCCGGAAGAGTTCGAGGTTCAGGACGTAGTGGAGAGCGGTGCCGCTACCCCAGGAAGCGCCCTGGACCTTGTACAGGCCGGCTGATCCGTAGAGAAAACAGACCTGTGCCGCGATGACGAGCATGCCGCAGTTGTGCACCACCGTGACCAAGGTGGTCCGGGCATCGCGGAGTTGTCGCGCGAAGAGGCTCCGCGTCGGCTCCGTCGCGTTGGTGTCACGGGCCGCCTTCAGCCGGTGTCTGCGCGCGTCCAGGGACCAGCGCCGGCCGCAGGCGGTGAGGACGAGGTAGAGGGCCATCAGGAGGATCAGGTTGTCGCCTCCGTCCGTCATGAAGATCGCTCGCGCGTGGAACGAGGTCACCACGACGGCGAAGAGGACGGACAGGACGCGGGTCCGCCAGCCCAGCATGAACAGCGCGGACGTGACGAGGGCCAGTACGTAACAGAGCTCGAAGTAGGCACGGCTGCCGGACAGGGTCAGGACACTGAACCAGCCCGTCTGCTCGAAGAGCTGCAGTGCCAGGGCGGGCGTCCACGGAGAGCCGGGGCCCCAGATCTCGTCCCGGTGCGGGAACTCACGCAGCAGGAAGATCAGGTAGAGCAGCCCGTAGCCGATGCGCAGCACCGACGCGGCGTACAGGGACACCGGCCGTTCGGTCAGGAGTCCCCGTACAAGGGTGATCCGGCCGAGGAGCCACCCGTCGGCGCCAAAGGGCGCGGTCTTGTGCGCCTCACCGTGCATGGCGGGTCACCTTCCACCAGGGCAGCATGCGGTTCTCGACCGGCGTCGGCGGGCGGCTGCCGGCGCCGGTGGCGGTCGCGGCGACGGACAGGGTGACGACGCGGAGCTGAACGAATTCGAAGGTGCCGCCGCTGTGGGCGGCGACCCGGTCGGCGGCGATGTTGCTCAGGTACTTCTGCATCATCAGGGCGCGTTCCGTGCGCGGCTTGTCGTCTCCGCCGTGCGAGTCGACGTACGTGGCCCAGGCGCGGCGCAGCATGTTCTGGGCCGTGTGGCTCGGGAACACATGATGCTCGACGGCGGAGCGGTCCACGGCGGTCAGGTCGAACCAGGGACTCACCCGTACCGATCCGTCGGAGCGGGTGTGTGCGGTTCTTGCCAGGATCTGCCGGTTGACGGATTCGGGGTCCGGGGCGAAGAGCCGCCAGTTCTGTTCGAAGAAGGGGAAAACCCATGCATTGATCTGCGGACCGTAACGCTTGGAAACGGTGTTGGCAGGTGCCACATGAAGGAACACCAGAATCACGTGGACGACACTCACCGCCAGGCACAGGGCCACGGCGCCGCACAGCCCGGCTTTCAGTGCGCGGACACCTCTCGGCGGCCTGACGGGCTGGGCCGTTCTGTCATGGTATTCCTGCGTGACCGGACCGGATTCGGAGTGTCGGAGTTCCGTCACGTCCGCTGCGTCAATTCCGCTCGACACCGCCTACCTGTCTTTCTCATATCAGCTGCTCACGTCTGACTTTTACCGCTGAATGCCGTCGACGGCGCGCGGCGGATTCGATGAGAATTCCGCCGCGCGCCGTCATCCGGTGAGCGGACCGGCCGTCGTGAGCTCCTCAGCCCTCGTGGCTCTTGGAGTAGTCGTCCGCGTAGCCCTTGGGCGTGTCGCCGTAGCCGTAGTTCTTGTCCGACTGCTTGCCGTGGTCGGGCTTGCCGTGGACGGGCTTGGGCTGGTGGGGCCTGTCGTGGTGGGGCCTGTCGTGGTGAGGCCTGCCGTGGTCGGGCTTGACGGGCTGGAAGTAGGGCCCGAGGTCCAGCTTGCCGCCGTGGCCCGGCCGGCCCGGCTTGTCGTCGTGGCCCGGCCCGCCCGGGCCGCCCGGGCCGCCCGGCCCGTGACCGTTCCCGCCGCTGGTGTTCCCGGCCGTGTTGCCCGCGGTGTTACCCGTGTTCCCGGCGGTGTTGCCCGCGGTGTTGCCGGACGTGTTGCCGGCGACGTTGCCCTGCGTGCCGCCGGTCCCGACGAGGATTCCGCCCAGGAGGCCCCCCGTGACGAGACCGCCACTGGTGGTCGTGCCGGTGGTGGTGGTTCCCGCCGTCGCACCGGTGGTCGTGCCGGTGGTGGTACCCGTCGTCGTCGTTCCACCCGTGGTGGCGGTCCCGCACGTCGGCCGGGTGATCGTGTTGTTGATCATCGACACGATTCCGGACTCGTCCACGGCGCCGGCCAGCACGCGGCCCTCGACCACGGCACGGTTCTCCATGGTGAGGGAGGTGTGGGCCATGAACGTACCCACGGAGAAGGAGTCACTGCCGAAACTGGCGGAACTGCCGATCTGCCAGAAGACGTTGCACGCCGTGGCGCCGCCCGTGAATTCCATGCGGCTGCCAGATGCCAGCGTCAGTCCGGAGGGGACCTGGAACACCCAGACGGCGTCGGGGCCGCCGTTCAGCGTGAGAACACCCGAGTTCGTGACCACACCGGGGACGAAGTTGTACAGGCCCGGGCCCAGTCCCGTCGGGCCGCCCGCGCCGCTGAGCTCCGAGTTGAGGGTGTCGTCGACGGGGCCCCGGGCCGCGGCGAGGCTGTAAGCGGTCTGCAGTGCGGCATGGGCGCTGTTGGCCGGGCCGTCCGTCAGGTGGATGCTCCCGTTGATCACATTGGCGCACGGCGGGGACGCGGCGACCCCCGGCGGGGGCGGGTCACAGAATCCAGTGATCGAAGTGCCCGGTGACACCCCGACGTCTCCGCTGATCAGGGAGGAACCGGTGTTGGTGACCGCCTCGCCGCCCAGCACCGCGAAGCTGTTGGCAGCACCGAGGGGGACGGGTGTTGTGATGGCATTTGCCCGCGTGGGCACCATCACCACTGCGGCAGCAGCGATCAACACCGTGACGGTCGCCGCAATCCAGGCGGGCACTGAGCGCCATTGATACGCGCCGGAGATGTTCTGCGTCATCGAGGGGGGTACTCCTCTGGGGAAATACGGTGAATGGTTCGCTGTCCTTGCCGAGTTGCCGCGAGCCGGAACCTCTTTTCGTTTACAAGCGCCGTGGGATTCAGGGGTTTGCCCGGCGTTGTCCGGAAAGAGGTGGGATTCACATTAACTGGCGAGGCTCAATGGAGAACGTCAATGCGCGATCCATTCGGGTGGACTTCCGGCGGATCCAGTGAGACTCGTATCGGAATATCACATAAAGCTTTTTTCAGCGGACCGCCTCCGCCGCCCCCGGCGAAAACGAGGCGCCGGCCGTCAGGTGTCGAGCGGGCGGCTGGGCTGCGGCCCTCCGCGGCGGCTGTTCTCGCCCTGGCGGGGCCGCGGCGCGCTGTTCGTGGAAGCGGGTGTACGGCGTGATCGCGCGCCGGTGGCAGGGAACGAGTGGAGCAGGAATCCGGTGCTGGTGATCTCGATGACGCGGGCCAGGCACGGCGACGGGTGGTGCAGCCTCAAGGAAGCGTCGGCGTCCGTGGCGAGCCGGGATGCGCGGAGGAAGGCGTTCAGGCCGCTGGCGTCGCAGAAGGTGACCGCTGTGAGGTCGACGTCGATCCTGCGGATGCCGTCGCGCAGGCACGCGGCCAGCACGTCGCTCACCAGCGGCGCCGTGGTCAGGTCGATCTCTCCCACGAGGGTGATCAGAGCGCGGGTGGCGCGGTCGTGCCGGTACACGTTCAGCGGGGGAAGGGCCATGGCTCCTCTGTCCGACGCATGAGGGCGAGGGTGCGCGGGTGCGCGGGTGTCGGTGGCGGACGGATTGAACTCCCCTTCCGACAGGGCAAGTTGACGCCGTACGCGATGCTGACGCGGCCGCCGGGTCCCCGGCTGCGCGTCGTGCGATCAGCGGGACCGCCGGCCGGGACCGCCGGGAAGTACGCGCCTGCGGCCGGCGTGGGTGACGCCGGTGGCGGCGAAGATCTGCTGGGCCGAGGCGTTGTTGTCGTCCCGTACCGCCATGGCCATCGCGGCGCGGGCGCGCGAGGGAACCGTCTGCGGAGGGATCACCAGGAACAGGAAGTGGTCCTGTTCACCCCGAGTGACGATCATCGTGTCGTCAGCGACGGCCGACCAGTCGATGCGGACGGTCCGACCGTCGACGACCAGATGGCCCGGCCTCTCGTCCCAGGCGCTCGCGTCGAGACCGACGCGGGCGAGTGGGCCCAGCCGGGCGGTCAGCGCGGTGAGCAGCCCGGACAACTGGCCCTCCAGGTCACGTGACCTCGGCCACCACGCGCCGTCGAACGTCCCCGTGCGCTTGGGCGTTGTCTCCACCCGCAGGACCGCGGTGCCCGGGAGGATCGGCTCCCTGCTGGTGTCGGCCAGAAGCCTGATGGGGATCACGAGGGCTCACCCCGCTTCCTTCCGGGGGCGGCGTCCCCGCACGGCCGCCCGGGAGCGGCCGTGGTGGAAGGCCGCGCCGTGTTCACCGGGCTGCCTGTTGAACAGCTGGATGAGAAGCACACCCAGAGCGATCATCGCCAGGGGCGCGACCACGGTCACGAAGGTCGCCATGACGCTCACATCCCCCTCGGCCGATTCGGGGCCGCGGCGGGTGTGGCGGGTGCGGCGGCGCGGTCTCCGCCCCCGGCCAGGACCGGCGGGGTCGGTGGCCGTGCGGCCGGATCGCGGGCCTCATGCCCTCCTTCGGAGTCCCACACCTCCTTCACGGCCCGCTCGGCGGCCTCCTCCACGGTCCGCGCGGCCCCGGACGCCCTTGGCCGGCGCGCCGCCTCGTCCATCAACTGGCTCGCGGTCGACGTGCCCAGCGGGTCGCTCGCGGCGGCCATCAGCCAGGCGGCCGAGCCGGGGTCCGTCCCCGGCGGGACCACCAGCAGGTTCCAGCGGCCCAAGTGATAGGAGAGCAGGAGGATTTCATGCGGATCCTGCTCGGCCAGGAACCAGCCCACGTTCACCACGTGCCCGGCGACGGGCACCTTGCGCGGAACGACCGGCCAGTGGGTGGGATTCACCGTGACCCGCGTGATCCGCCCCCACAGCGGGTCCAGTACCGCTGTCAGGACGGGGAGTTCGGCCCCGAGATCACGGGAGCGGGGCCACCATGCGCCGTCCAGCAGGGCCGGCGCGGGACCCGCGGGCGCCAACGACAGACGGAGCGCGGAAGAAGAGGGAGAGGATGACGACAGCCGGTCTTCGATTGTCGGCAAGGGGACGATGGTCGCAGTCATGACGCGAACCCTGCCCCGGGCCGGCCGCAACCGGCCCGGCATATTCAATCGCCGAAAACGACACGAGCGTGGAAGCCGGTGCGCGGAATATCCTCGGTGATTTCAGCGTACTCCTCGGACCAGCCGAACGGGCTTGGGCGCCGGGGCCGATGCGTCCCGCCCCAGGGACCTCCGAGCGGAGTAGGGTCGACATACCGGGAGCATTTCGTACACCCGATCAGATGCCGGTGTCGTTCCCGGTGACCAACGCGGTCGGCGTCGTGCCTCCGCTTGAGGGAGGTGAGGACGTGGAAACCGTCATCACCGCGGCGGTGATCATCGCCGTGATCGCCCTGGGAATCGTCCTGATCCGTCGGCTCAACGCGCTGCACGACGCGAGGATCGGGGCCTACCGCTACGGCGACGCGCTGCCGGGTATCGGGCAGCCGCGGGCGAAGGGCCGACGAGCGGAGAAGCCCTCCGCGCCGCCCACCGCCGCATCGCCCCGTGTCGAGGACCCCGAGCCGGTCGAGGACCCCGAGCCGGTCGGCTTCCCGGAGGAGTCCGCCGGTTCCCCCGTGGACGCGGTCGGCAGCCAGGGAGGGCGTCACCCCGCGGAGTCACCGGAACTGCCCTTCGCCGGGAACGTCGACGTGCGTCTCGTCGCCGCCTCCCCGGAGGCCGCCCGTCAGGTCGCCGAGGTTCTGCGGCGCTGCTTCGCCTCGACCGAGCAGCGCAGCTATCCCGTCGGCACGGCGGCCGGCGGAACCCGCCTCCACCTCACGGTGGACACCGCCCGGGCGGCGGAGCCCGCGCGCTCCTGGCTGATCACCAGTCGGTCCTCCGGAAACGGCCGTACGCACACGGACGAGATCTGAAGCGGTGCCGCCATGGCCACGCTGCGCGAGCGGAAGAACTACCGCGAGGCGATCCTGAAGGCCCTGTACGAGGCCACGGAGGGCAATCGGCTCCTGGGCGTCACCGGCCCGAAGCTGCGCGACGAGCTCCGGATTCCCCGGCAGGATCTCGCTGCCGCCTGCGCGTATCTGGCGGGCGAGGGACTGGTCTCGGTCGACTGGGAGCAGGGGAACACCCCGGCGATGGTGTCGCTGACCCACCAGGGGATCCGGCTCATGGAGAGCGCGGAGGAGGAGCGCGGCTGATGCCGGGCCAGGCGCTTCCCCGGCCGCGCGGAGGCGAACGGCTCGAGGAGCGCCGTCCACACGGACGCCTGATGCTCGAAACGCATACCGGGCATACCATGAAAAGTGGGTCGGCACACTCTCACGTGCGGCCGGTCCGGAAGGGCGACCCCGGTGTGTATACGCCGGGGTCGTTGCGGTGCTGCGGACGACGGACGCGGGCCGCCGGGAGCAGGGCGGACGCTCTTACGGCCACCCGCCGTCGTGGCCGGGCCGTCATGGCGAAGCAGGCCCTCTCAGCGGGCCAGGCCGTCTCAGCGGGCCAGGTCCTCTCAGCGGGCCAGGCCCTTTCAGCGAACCGGGCGCCGGGGGGAGCCCCACATGGAGCGGGCCGCCAGGTAGAGCAGGTCGGCGACGAGGAGCAGTACGCCGGCGGACGCCAGGAAGAGCAAGCCGTCGACGGCCGCACCGATGGCGATCAGGGCGATTCCCGCGCCGAGCAGGATCAGGAAGAGGACCATGACGGACGCCTCCCGGGAAGGACCGCGTGGGATCTGCGAGGCCTGACCACGACGGCGGGGCGGTCTCAGGCGGTGCGGTGGGCGCGGTGGCGGACTTCCCGGAGCCGGACCTTCGCCGGGAGGCGGTCCAGGCCGGCCGAGTCCCGTGCGTGTGCGAGGGTTTCCCGGCTCAGTCGCCCGAGAGTGCGCGCCGGGTCCGCGTGAGGTTCCAGCAACAGCCGCACGCGGGCGGCCGGAGCGGTACGGCGGCCCGTCAGCCTGACATGGGCCCGCGCGACTCCGTCCAGGGCTTGCGCCTCTTCCTCGATGGCGTCCTCCAGCGTGCGGCCGTCGAGTCGGGCCGCCGCGCCGTCTTCGCTGTCGACGAGGACCCGGTCCAGGCGGTGTCGGCGTTGCGCGAGGAGCCACCACAGCAGCAGGACCAGCAGCACGGCGAGCACCGCGATGACGGTCGGCCACCACCAGCCCTCGTCCCGCCACCGGGTGCGTCCCTCGGCGCCCAGCACGACATCGTCCGGCCCGCGGAAGGGCCACCAGCCCGGCATGCCGAAATCCCAACGGCGCTGCAGATCCAGCCCGCCCAGCAGCACGCCGCCGCCCAGGACGAACAGTCCGAGGCCGACCAGGCCCAGCAGCACCCGGTTCACCGTCTTGAGCATGCGGATCACCTCAGCCCTTCTTCTTCGGGCGCCGGACGCGCACGGCGAGCGTGGGTGGACGGGCGAGGCGCAGGGACGTCACGGCGTCCTCCAGCGTGGTGTCCAGGTCCGAGCGGACCTCGTCGAGATCGCGGAAGTGCGCCCATGCCCGGACCTTGACCTTCCGGCGTCCGACGGCGACCTGGGCCGACTGGACGCCGGGCACCTGCATGGCCCTGTCGCGCAGCACCAGGGAGGCCGCGCGGCGGTGGAGCCCGGCGCGGACCTGCTGCGTCGCGGGAAGGCCGGTGGGCTCCCGCATGGGCAGCAGCCGGCGCAGTCCCGGTGTCACCGCCAGGAGGAAGAGCCACAGGCCGACGACCATCGCCACCACCGCCCCGACGATCATCCAGACGTCGTCCAGCGGCCGTGTGGCCAGTTCTTCGGCGAGCCGCCGCCGCCAGCGCATCGCCGAAGCGCCTGCCCGCACCGCGATCACGTCGTACAGGAGCAGTCCCGTGGCCGCGGCGGACAGCAGGGCCACCACGAGTGCGGGAATCCGCCGTGTCGACCAGAAACGGCGTGCGGGCCGGCCAGATGCACCGGCCTCCCCCGTCGCCTCCGCCCCCTCGCCAGTCCCCTCACCCGTCTTCGGGGTGCCGTCGGCGGGCGGCGGCGCCTGTTCGGAATCGGAGGGGAGGTGGCTGTCATCGGTCGGCTGCCGCCTGGTGTTCGAGCTCATCGCACCCTCTCCCGGTCCGTGTGCCGCGCATACACCGTGTGCAGTCTCCCGACCGACACCGCGAGGTCGGACACCTGCATGCCGGCCAGTGTCCTGAGCCGTTCGGTGACCTCCCGGCGCACCGCGGCGCACTGCGCCGGGATGTCGGACGGATAGCCGAGCTCGACGGTGATGCGCAGGCGTGCCTCGCCGAGCACCACCTGCGGTTCGGCGGCGGGCTCGCCGTCCCGTGCCCCGGTGTGCCGCTCCGGTGCCCGCCGCACGGATGTGCTCACGCGGGGTGTCCTGCGGCCGGGTGGTACGTGCCTGACCGACTCGGTGAACCGGCTCAGTGCCTCGCGCGCCACCCGGGCGGCGATCTTCGCCACGACCCGGTCGGCGACGGCGGTCGCACCGCGCTCCCCGCCGGGGATGCCGGGACGCCCGTCGGCTTCACCGGTCACTGCCACCAGGCTCCCCGAGGCCGTCGCCGGTCATCGTGGTACCGCTCCTGCGAGTCCCGGCGGCGGACGAAGTCGCCCGGTGCGTAGTCACCTTCGATGAACCGCCCGACCAAGTACCCGACGGCGCCGAGCCCCAGTACCAGCAGGAAAGCCCAGAAGTCACCGAAATACGCGGCGAAACCCAGCGCCATTCCGGCCATCAAGCCCACCACGGCCCTGCTCATCACGCGCTCCTTCACTCAAGCGGGCTGCTTCGCCCCGGCTACTGGATCCGCTGCCGCTCTTCCCCTTCGTCCTCCTCGTCGGGCAGCTTCACGTCGCTGACCGTGATGTTGACTTCCACGACGTCCCGGCCCGCCATCCGCTCCACCGCGGAGATCACGTTCTCCCGCACCGCGGCGGCCACGTCCGTGATCGAGACGCCGTAGTCGACGACAAGCTCCAGATCGATGGCCGCCTGCAGCTCGCCGACCTCGACACTGACCCCGCGTGTGACGGACTTTCCACTGCCGGCGCCGGGCATCCGCTCCCGCACGGACCCCATCGAGCGCGCGAATCCGCTGCCCAGGGCATGGACGCCGAGCACGTCCCGTGCCGCCATTCCGGCGATCTTCTCCACCACCACATCGGCGACGGTCGTCCGGCCGCGGGAACCGGGCGGACTGTCACGCTTGACGCCGGTGATCTCAGTCATCGAGCCTTCCTCCCTCAAGAAGCCCACCATGCACCATTAATTAATACTATATTTGTTTTAGCCATTTTGTCCGATATGGGAAAGGTGGGCGGCCGGTGACCGATGCGTTGACGCAGGCAGTACGGCACCAGCTCGACCTGGGCCGGCTTCTCCCGCTCGGTGGCCCCGACGACGGGACATGGATCACCGAGGAAGCGGCCGTCCGGGTTCTCGGGCGCGTAGTCGCAGGGATTCCCGGTGTCCGGATGGAGTCCCTGCGCGTCGGGGCGGCCCCGCTCGAGCCGGTGTCCGAGCCTGCCGTCCGTCCGCCGGCCAGCGCGCTGCCGCCCGGCCCGCTCAGGATCGACGCCGCCTTCACGGCATCCTTCGGGCAGCCGCTGCCCGAGACCGCCCTCGAGGTGAGGCACGCTCTGCTCGACGCCGCCGAAGGGCTCGGCCTGACCGCCGTGGCAGCCGACCTGCGCGTCACGGATCTCCATCAGGGCCCGGAGACCGGCGGGGCGTCGCGGAGCGCGGCGAGGGGCCTGAGGCCCACGGCCGATGCCGAAGCCGAAGCCGCGCGCAGCTCACCCCCGGCGACCGGCACGGGATCCCCGCAGGGGCTCGCCGGGGAGTTGGCGCCCGTCGCGGCGGGTGTTCCGGGGGTCGCCCGCCTCACCGCCGTGCTGGGGAGCCGCCCGGTCAAGGTGGAGGACCACGACGACCCGCCCGGCCGGCACATCGAGGTGCAGCTCGCAGTCGCCCCCGGACACCGTCCCCTCGACGTCGCCCGCGCCGTCCGGGCCGCCGTGGCCGCCGCGGCCACCGCCGGCGCCCCGGGCCCGGTCACCGCCGCCGTCCTCATCACCGAGACCACGGACCGGCCGCCCGTCACCGGCAGCCCGGCGAGCTGAGCCCGGCCCCGTCCCCGTCGCGCGGACGGTCCACCGGCCCTGCCCTGTCGCCGTGTGAGACCTGCCGTACGGGGAACTCGCCTGCAGATGAAGGGCCTGCGCTGCCGCCGGCCGACGATGCGGACGTCGCCCTTGCTCCGCGGTCGCGCACTGCGCATCTCGCAGGGGCGGCAGCGCACGCCCACCGCGGCCCGGCCTCGGCGGACCCCCGGCGGCGCCGAGCCATCCGCCCTTCGGAGAGAGTTCCATCGTCATGACCAGAGAAACCACGGTCCGCCCACCGCCCTCGCGGACATCCGGCAGCGACTTCGCCCGGCTGTCGAGAAAGATCGCCGATGCCGGCCTGATGGAGCGTCGTCCCGGATACTACGCAGTGCGGATCACCGTGGTGGTCGGGCTCTACGGCTGCGGATGGGCCGCCGTCGCGCTCATCGGCGACAGCTGGTGGGCGCTGGCCGTCGCCGTCTTCCTGGCCGTCGTCTTCGGCCAGGTCGCGCTGCTCGCCCATGACGCGGCCCACCGCCAGGTGTTCCGCCGGCGCCGGGCCAGCGAGGTGTCCGGACGGATCGCCGGTGCCGGTATCGGCATGGGCTACGGCTGGTGGCAGGACAAACACACCCGCCACCACGCCAACCCCAACCACGCGGGACTCGACCCCGACCTCGACCCCGACCTGCTGGTCTGGTCCCAGGACCAGGCCCGGGCCGCCAAGGGCCTCGCCCGCCTGCTCGGCCCCCGGCAGGCGTTCCTGTTCTTCCCGCTCCTCACGCTGGAGGGCTTCAACCTGCACGTGTCGAGCGTGAGGGCGCTGGCCAACCGCTCGCTCAAGCACCGCGCGCTCGACGGCACCCTGCTGTTCGCGCACTTCGCGGTCTACCTGGCCGCCGTGCTCTGGCTGCTGCCGCCCGGTATGGCGGTCGCCTTCATCGCCGTCCACCAGGGCCTGTTCGGCGTCTACCTCGGCTCCCTCTTCGCCCCCAACCACAAAGGCATGCCGATCCTGACCGGCGAGGACCGCCCGGACTTCCTCCGCCGCCAGGTGCTCACCTCACGCAATGTGCGCGGCGGCCGGTTCACCGACATCGCGCTGGGCGGGCTGAACCACCAGATCGAGCATCACCTGTTCCCCAGCATGCCCAGCCCCAACCTGCGCAGGGCACGGACCATCGTCCGGCGCCACTGCGAGGAACTGGGTCTGGACTACGCGGAGAGCGGGCTGATCAGCTCCTACCGGCAGGCCCTCGCCAGCCTCCACCGGGCCGGGGCTCCCCTCAGGCAGGCCCGCGTCGCCGCCCAGGGACCGGACGTGGCCTCCGGCGAGGACCCGGCACCCGGCCCGGTACGCACCTGACGCTCCGTCGGCGCGCCGGGCGGCCGTCGGAACGGCGCCGGAACGGCGCCGGAGCGGTGAAGGCCGGCATCGTCCTCGGTGTCGTCGACGTGGCCATACGGGTGCCGCCCAGCCGTTCGCCCGCCGCGTCTCCCCCGTCTGCCCCGGCGCGCGCCGGGGTCCGCCCGGGCGCACCCCGGCGGGCACACGCCTGACCGGGCCGCCGCAGTGGACGACGACCAGGTGCGGGTAGAAGGGTCGTCATGAGTGAAGTGGTGCAGGCTGCGCTGTGGGGACTGCTCGCCGGGTCGGCGCTGCTGATCGGGGCCGCGCTGGGATACGGGCTGCGGGTGCCCCAGAAGGTGATCGCGACCGTGATGGCCTTCGGTGCCGGGGTGCTGCTGTCCGCGGTCTCCTACGAGCTGCTGGGAGAGGCGTACGACCAGGCGGGCCTCGGTCCGGCGGCCGTCGGAACCCTCGGCGGTGCGCTCGCCTACACCGTGGGCAACATGTGGCTGGCCCGCCGGGGCGCCCGCCATCGCAAGCGCTCCGGTCACCACCGGGAGAGGGCGCAGCCGTCGGAGGGCGAGCAGAGCGGGTCCGGGACGGCGCTCGCGCTGGGCGCCCTGCTCGACGGCGTGCCGGAGTCCGCCGTCATCGGGGTGAGTCTCCTCGACGGCGGCACGGTCAGCCTGGTGACCGTGGCGGCGGTGTTCATCAGCAACGTCCCTGAGGGGCTGTCCAGTTCGGCCGGGATGAAGAAGGCGCACCGCGGCGCCGCGTACGTCTTCGGCGTCTGGGGCGCCATCGCCGCCGCGAGCACGGTGTCGGCCGTCCTCGGTTACACGGTGGTGGGCGCCTTCTCCCCCGCCGTGATCGCCGGAGTGACCGCGGTCGCGGCCGGGGCGATCCTCGCCATGATCGCCGACACGATGATCCCCGAGGCGTTCGAGGACACGCACCTGGCCATGGGACTGATCACCGTCAGCGGATTCCTGGTCTCCTTCGCCCTCTCCCACAGCTGATCGAGACCGGGGGCGGGGTGCGAGGCCGCGGGAAGCCGCCCCGGAAGCGCGGGAGGCGCACACTGGAAGGGCACACTGCCGTTCAGGGCGCGCCGGTGGCGGGTCTCGCCGCTACCGCGGACGCCTCCGCCGACGGTCCCCGGCCCAGCCGTGCCGGCCAGACCCCGGTCCAGCCGTGCCGGCCAGGAGGAACCATGCCCGTGTCCTCGCCCGGTGAAGGCGCCGTCCGGCGGCGGCAGATCGTGCCGCTGCTCGCCCGCCGTCGGGCCCGGCCCGCTCCGCCCTGTCCGTCGCGCCCGGCGCAGCTGCGGGCGCTGCTCGCGGTGCTGGACGAGGCGGTGGCCGCCCAGCGGCCAGCCGACGCGGCGGTGGCCGCGTGCGGGGAGCCCGGCCCCGTCTCCGGACGGGCCGCCCGGGACTGCGGCGACGTCAGCTCGGCCCTCCTGCGGCTGCGGGCCCGGCTGCGGGAGACACGGCTCACCGAACCCGACCTCGTGCGGGCCCGGGCGTACGCCGAGCGTTTGTTGTCCTACGCCCAGTGGATGGTGCGCCAGGCGGCGGACCTGGCCTTCACCGTGCACCCCGACGCCCGCACGGAGGCGGCCCGGCTGCAGCTGAACGGTCTGGGGCGGCCGGCGGACGAACTGCGGCGCCTGCGCGAGGAACTGGGAGCGCGGGAGGAGACGCCGTGACGGCGGCGGAGCCGGGCCGGCGGTTCGGGTGCGGCGGCCGGCGCGGCGAGGAGGCGAGGAAGGCGTCATGGAGTTCGACGTGATCGTGGAGATCCCCCAGGGATCCCGCAACAAGTACGAGATGGACCACGAACTGCACCGCATCCGGCTGGACCGGCTGCTGTTCACCTCGACCAAGTACCCGGCCGACTACGGCTACATCGACCACACGCTCGGCGGCGACGGCGACCCCCTGGACGCCCTCGTCCTGACCGGCGAGCCGACCTTTCCCGGCTGCATCATCGAATGCCGGGCCGTCGGCATGTTCGTGATGAAGGACGAGCACGGCCCGGACGAGAAGATCCTCTGCGTGCCCGCCCACGACCCGCGCTGGGCGACCGCGCAGGACATCGGGGACATCCCCTCCTTCGACCGGCTGGAGATCACCCACTTCTTCGAGGTCTACAAGGATCTGGAGCCGGGCAAATCGGTCGAGGGCTCCCACTGGGAGGGCCGCGAGCAGGCGTACGCGGAGATCGAGGCCTCCCGCCGACGCGCCGTGGAAGGCCCCCGCTGACGCCTCACCGCGTGACGCCTCACCGCGCGGGCGCCCGCGCGGCGCGGAGTGCCCCCTTCGCGCCCGGTGCGCGCCCCGCGTCGACCGGGCGCAGGCGGACGGCCGCGTCCAGGCCGGTGCCGGGAGCCGGCCGCAGGGTGACGTCGCCGCCGGACGCGTGCACCAGGTGGCGGACGATGGGCAGGCCGAGGCCGGTGCCGTCGTGGAGGGAGTCCGAGGCGCGCCAGAAGCGGTCGAAGGCACGCGCGCAGTCGGTCTCGGTCATGCCCGGGCCCTGGTCGATCACGTGGAGCTCGGCGCCGGGAGTCCGGTGCAGGGTGAGGGTGGAGCCGGGCGGGGAGACCCGCAGGGCGTTGGCGACGAGGTTGTCGATGATCTGTTCGAGGGCTCCGGGAATCGCCCACACCGGGCCGGGGGGTGATCCGGTGACCGCGAGCGCGACGTACTGCTCGGCGGCGAGCGGCTCCCACATGGTGACCCGCTCGGCGAGTACGGCGTCCAGGTCGACCGGCTCGGCGGTGGTCGCCGTGTTCTCCAGCCGGGCGAGGGCGAGCAGCCCCTGGACCATGCGGCCGAGACGTTCGACCTCGTCGATGGTCTCGTCCAGGCTGGCATGGGCGCGCGGGTCGAGGTACGGCTCGAAGTTCTCGAGGCGCAGCCGCAGCGCGGTCAGTGGGGTCTTGAGCTGGTGGGAGGCCTCGGAGGCGAAGGCGTGCTGGGCCTTGAGCAGATGCTGCAGCCGGGTGGCGGTCCGGGTGAACGAGCTTGCCAGACGGCGGAGTTCGGGCGGGCCGGTGGTGGCGTCGGGCGGGTGGGCGAGGTGGCCGTCGGCGAGCTGCGCGGTGGCCCGTTCCAGGGTGCGCAGGGGGCGGGTGATCCAGCGGGCGAGCGTGAAGGCGACCAGGGCCACCACGGCCAGGACACAGGCGCCGGCCAGCGCGAGGGCGAGCCAGATGCGGTGCACCCGGTCGGTGACCACGGTCATCGGGTACGTCAGCCGCAGCGCGCCTCGCACAGTGGTGCCGGAGGAGCCGGGCAGGGTGGCGGAGAGCACCTCGCCGCCGTCGGCGTCGGTGCGGGTGGTGACGGTGGTCCGGTTGCGCAGGGCGGCGGCGATGTCCGGCTCGCGGGAGAGGTCGGTTCCGGGGCGGTGGGCCGCGGCGCCACCGGCACCTGCGGAGTCCGCGGAGTCCGCGGAGTCCGCGGAGTCCGCGGAGTCCGCGAGGACGATGCCGGTGCGGTCGACCACGATCACGCGGCTCCCCGACTCGGCGGCGTACTCGCCGACCAGAGCGGGCAGTTCGGACGTCTTGCCCTCCTCGATGTCCTCCTCGGCCAGCTCGGCCAGCATCGACGCGTCCCGCTCGGCGCTCTGCGAGAAGCGGGCGGTCTCCCCGCGGGCGTAGATCCAGCCCAGCGGGATCTCCAGCCCGGCCAGCACGAGCAGGGCCAGGCCGAGGTAACTGAGCAGCAGACGACGGGTCATGCGCTGGCCCCCGGTGGCGGAGCCCCCGGCACGGTGAGGCGGAAGCCGACGCCGCGCGCCGTGGTGATCCAGCCCGCGTCGCCGAGCTTGCGGCGCAGGGAGGCGACATGGGCGTCGAGGGTTTTGGTGGGGCCGAAGAAGTGCGGGTCCCACACCGCGTCCATGATCTGCTGCCGGGAGTGCACCGCCCCCGGGTCCTGGGCGAGGTAGGCGAGCAGGTCGAACTCCCTGGGGGTCAGGGCGATCTCCCCGCCCTCGACCCGGACCTGCCGGGTCCGGCGGTCGACCTCCAGCGAGCCCAGCCGCTGGGGGGCGGCCGCCGTGGGCGGAGCGGTGGCCTGGGCCGGTGGCACCGTCGGGAGGGCGCCGGTCCGGCGGGTGACCGCGCGGATGCGGGCCACCAACTCCCGTACGCCGAACGGCTTCGCCAGGTAGTCGTCCGCTCCGAGTTCCAGGCCCGCCACCCGGTCGGCCTCCTCGCCCCGCGCGGTGATCATGATGATCGGGACGGGCGAGCGGGCGCGCAGGCTGCGGCACACGTCGAGGCCGTCCATGTCCGGCAGCCCGAGGTCCAGCAGGACCAGGTCGGCGGAGCCGTCGCCGGCGAGTCCGGCGGCGCCGGTGCGCACCCGGTCCACGGTGAAGCCGTAACGGCCCAGCCCCTCCGTGAGGGGTCCCGCGATCCGGTCGTCGTCTTCGATCAGGAGCAGCCGCATGGCGACAGGCTCGCACAGCTGAGCGGGGGCGCTTGAACTGTTCACGGGAACTCGCGGGGACCTGGCCGGGGGCGCCTTCGCCGTCCTGTGGGGTCAGCCCTCGTCCTCCTCCGTGCCCTCCTCCTTCGTGTCGGTGACCTTGTACGACGTGTCGAGGTAGACCTCGACGGTCGAGCCGTCGGCCTTCTTGATCTCCACCGCGTACATGCCGGGCTTCTCCACGTCCTCCTCGGACTTCACGACCGTCCCGGGGTACGCGGCGAGCGCCGCCGCCTCGGCCTTCTCCTTGACCTCGCCGGTCAGCGGCGGTTCCGTCTTCTCACCGGCCTCCTCTGCGGCCTCGCCCTCGGCCTGAGCGCCGCCCGCGCTCCGCGCCGACTGCCGGCTGTCCGCGGCCGCCGAGCCGCCGGAGTCGGAGTCGGCACCGCCGCCACAGGCGACCAGGGCGAACATCAGGACGGCGGCGGGAGCGGCGGCGGCCAGGGCACGACGGGGCAGTGCACGCATCAGACGTCTCCAGAGCTTCGGGGAGCGGGGGCCGGGGCGGTTCGCCGCCGGTCCTCCGGGGGATGTCGACGACCCTAGGGACACGCGGTACAGAGCAAGGCCAGAGAAACGACAGCGGCAGACCAGCAAGCGGCCAATCTTTCGCCGCTCGCGCCGTGGACGGCGTCTGCGCCGCTCGCCCCTGACTCGGCGTAAAGGCTTTCTCCAGAGCTGAGGCGTACTGCACCTCGGACGCCCCGTCGGGGCATACTCCCGGACATGAGTCCGGTCGACAGGAACGGGCCCGAGCCGTCCGCCCGGCTCAACGGGCACGAGCAGGAGCCGGCGGGTGTGACGCAGTACGCTCGGGGCGCGGCCTGGGTGGTCGAGGCGCGAGGCGCCTACGACATGCATTCCCTGGGCCCGCTCGCCGACGCCCTGCGGGCAGCCGCCGAGGAGCACCCCCGCGTGGTGCTGGACGCCGCCGGGATCACCTTCGCGGACTCCACGCTGCTGAACCTGTTGCTGCGCGTCCACCAGGTCACGACCCTGCGCGTGGCCGCTCCCGCACCCCAGCTCAGACGCGTCCTGGAGGTCACCGGAGCCGACACCGTCCTGGACGTGCGGGACACCGTCGCGGACGCGGCCGCGTCCTGAGCCGGCACCCCCCGTTCACCGGGGCGGCCCCGATCAACTCGATGACGCGGTGGCGGAGTTCCCCGCGCCCGGTGTAACGGTCGGGAGGGTCCGGCCGCGTCGATCGCCGTACCACGGCGTCCGGGTCCCGGTGCCGTACCACGGCGTCCGGGTCCCGGTGCCGTACTGCGGCGTCCGGGTCCTGGTGCCGTACTCCTGCCGTGCTGTTGCCGGAGTCCGGCACCGGAACCCTCCGCAGTGCTCCCCTCGGGCCATGATGGGCGACCGGCGCACGCCCGCGCATTGCCGATCTCCGGCAGTGTTCACTAGGGTCTGGATGCCGGTGGGCCGCCGAGGCGGTGTCGACGGCGCGTCAGGATGCGGGGGGGGCGACGTGACGGACCGGGGGATTCCGGAGCGGTATCTGGACGGCTACACCCGCATCCTGGAGGAGGTCTCGGCCACCGGCCGCCGCCTCACCCGGGAAGAGCTCGAGGCCCGGCGCGTGCTCGGCGAACAGGCCGCGGAGGCAGGTCACGGACTGCGCGCCCTCGTCAGCGCCCATCTGTCCGCCACCCGCGCGACCTGGCCGCAGGTCCTGACCGCGTCCGAGAGCACGCTGGCCGCCGCGCACCAGGCGATAGACGCGTTCGCTGAGGGCTACGAACGGGCCCAGCGCCTCGCCGTGCGCCAGGAGGAGGCGGCGCGGCGGGAGTTCATCGACGACCTCCTGTACGGGCGCAGCGACCTGGGCCGCCTCGCCGAACGCGCCGAGCGCTTCGGTCTGCGCCTCTCCCACGCCCACGCGGTGGCCGTCGCCGAGGGCCCGGCCGCCTACGAGGAGGGCGCACCGGTCCCCCGGCGGGTGGAGCAGGCCCTGCTGGCCCGGTTCGGCCATCGCAACGTGCTGCTCACCACCAAGGACGGCCGGCTGCTGTGCATCGCCCCCGGCTCCGAGGAGGAGATCCTGCCCTGCTTCGCCCAGCAGGCCCACGCCGCCACCGAAGGCGGCAGGGTGGCGATCGGGCGCCCTCAGCCCGGGCCCGGCGGGGTCGTCCAGTCGTACGAGGAGGCCCTCAACGCCCTCGAACTGGCCGAGCGCCTCGGTCTGGACGACCCGGTGCTGCGCGCCGTCGACCTGCTCGTCTACCCCGTCCTGACCCGCGACCGCCAGGCCATGGCCGACCTCGTCCTCGGCACCCTCGGCCCGCTCACCACCGCACGCGGCGGCGCCGAGCCGCTCCTGGACACCCTCACCGCGTACTTCGACTGCGGCTGCGTCGCCGCCGAGACCGCCCGGCGCCTGTCCCTGAGCGTGCGCGCCCTGACGTACCGCCTGGAGCGCATCCACAAGCTCACCGGCGCCGATCCCGCCGATCCCGCCCACCGCTACAAGCTGCAGACCGCGGTCATCGGGGCCCGGCTGCTGGACTGGCCGGCCAGGGACGTCTGACCCGTCGGGCCGAGCACCGAAGCGCCGGGGTGCTTCGGCGACATCCTTGAGCTGGGTACTAAACTCCCATAAAGGTCATTACCGAACATATTCCTGAGGGACCGATCTCTGAGGAACCGACGATGGGTCTCGGTGTCAGGCTTTCGGCCGTGCGGCGCGGGTCCCTCGCCCGCGTGTCCGTGGCCGTCGCGGTCGCCGCCGCCCTGAGCCTGGCCGGGGGCTGCGCCGGGGGCGGTGGCGGCGGCGGGGATGGCGGGATCACCCTCGCGCCGTGACGGGCGCCGCCAGCCCGTAGGTGACGGCGGCGGCGCCGAACGGATCGCGGTGTTCACGGTGTCGGGGACCCTGGCGGCGGTCGGCGGCCTGTTCGTCGCGTCGCGGCTCACCTCGGCGAGCCAGGTCCCGGGCTCCGGCATGCTGCTGATCAACGCCGTCGCCGCCGCCGTCATCGGCGGCACCAGCCTCTTCGGCGGGCGCGGCTCGACCTGGTCGGCGCTGCTGGGCGTGCTCATCATCCAGTCGATCGCCTCGGGCATGGCGCTGCTGGGGGTCGGATCGCCCGTGCAGTTCATGATCACCGGTGGGGTGCTGTACACCGCGGTGGTCCTCGACTCCCTGACGCGGCGCACGGCGGCCGTGCGCGGACGGACCTGAGCCGAGCCCGGACGACCCTCCCGGCCCGGCCCTGCCCCGCCGTGCCTGGCCTGCCTGCCCTGCCTGCCCTGCCTGCGGATCGCCTTACAGGTACTCGCGCTGTGCCAGCGCCGCCTCGAGCCGGTCGTTGCAGCGCGCGGCCGGGGCGTCGGGTGTGTCCGGCCCTTCCTGGTGGGCCCGCAGGGCGGCGCTCATCAAGGTCATCAGCAGGCTGACGTCCGCCTCGCACTCCAGCCGTACGGTCACCCAGTGCGAGCCGGGCACCAGCCGGATCGCGGTCGAACGCCGCAGGTCCCGCTCGTACCGGCGGATGGCAGGGGCCGTGAGGTGCAGGTCGACCCGCCGGTCGGAGTGGAAGTGCGCGAGCTCGGCGCCCGCCGAACGCAGTGCCCGGCCGGTGCCGCAACTGGACCCGGTCTCCGTGAGATCGGGCCAACTCACCAGCTGTGCCAGGGCATGCCAGGCCGTCGTCATAGCCCCATCATGGGGTGCTCACCGCACGGCCACCAGAGTTTGAGGCAGACGTAACCGGGCCGTAGCGCCGTCCGGCGATGCCCGGGGCGAGGGCGCGCGGCCCCGGCCGGCGGGGACACGGCTGAACACCCGCAAGCCGCCTCCCGTACTCCAGGGGGACCGGTCCCCCACCCGCGTACGGAGTCCCGATGTCCCGTCCCGTCCGTCGTCCTCTCGGTGTTGCGGTGTGCGCGGTCGCCGCGGCGCTGTTGCTCGCCGGATGCGGCGCGGGCTCCGGCGGCGGGGACGAGAAGCGGGCCGCCGCGTCGAAGAGCGCGGTGCCGAGCGCGCGCCCCATGACCCTGGAGGCGCTGGGAAAGGCCGTCGGCTGCGAGACGGCGCCGAAGGAGGCCGGCAAGACCCTCGACTTCCGGCAGGGCGTGTGCGCGTCGGCGGACGCCGACTACGTGCTGCTGACCTTCGACACCGCCGAGGGCCAGCGCGACTGGCTCGACACGGCGCAGATGTACGGCGGTGTCTATCTGGTCGGCAACCGCTGGGTGCTCTCGGCCGACCCGCGCACGGCGATGGACAAGGCCCGGGCCGAACTCGGCGGCACCATCGAGGAATCCCCCTACGGCGCGTCCCCCTCGGCCTCCTGACTCTGTCATCCGCGCCCCACGGATTGTCCATATGAATCAGTTTGCGTGAATAACCGGCAAATGCCGAAGGGCGGCTGCTCCCACCCCTACTGTCCATCCCGTCGCGGCCATCACCGAACAAAGGAGGCCGACGTGGTGCAGGTAAGGGTCAACGAGGGCGTGTTGTGGGTGGAGGCCGAGGCCTATCCACTGCGCAACATCGCCCACGTAGGACAGCGCGTGCTGGAGATCGACAGAGGCGCGGTCTGGAAGAGGTTCATCCAGCGCACGCTCGTCTGCCTCTTCCTCGGCGGGTTCATCGCGTCCGTCGCGGGAACCTTCGCCGTTCTCGTCTGGCTCGCGGTGCACGGCCTGCTGGTCTGGCAGCTCGTGAAGACCCTCGCCAAGCCGACCCTGTACGGCCTGGTCCTCAACACCTCCGGCACCCAGCACGACGCCGTGTGGTCCACGGAGGAGAGCGAGATCATGTACCTGGTGGGCGAGATCACCAAGGCGATCGGCCACCCGGACATCGCGCAGATCACCTACAACGTGCAGCACGCCGTCAACGGCGACATCGTCAACCAGTACGGCGACCACAACACCGGCAAGAACCAGCACAGCGGTTCCGGCAACATCGTGGGCTCGCGATGAGCGGCGACCACATCCAGCAGTACGGCTCCGGCAACTTCGGCAAAGTCGTCCACAGCGGTTCCGGGGACATCGTGGCCGGCGGCAAGCACACGGGCGGCGGCACGGACGGGCGGGCGGCGGCCCTGGAGACACTTCTGCGCGAGGTCCGGGCGCTGCGGCAGCACCTGGACGACGGCCGCCGGGCGGAAGTGGACGCGGCCGTAAGGGACATCGCCTCGCACCCCTCCGGCGAGGGTCTGCGCAACGTACTGGAGAGGATCGCCGGAATCGCCGCCGTCCTCGGCGCCGTGGGAACCCCGGTCGTCACGGCCGTCATGGCCCTGATGGGCACCTCGTGACGCGCCGGACGGGATCCTCGCGCAGCGTCTGACGGGACACGGGTGAAGCAGGGAACGTCAGTTGTTGTACGACTCGTCGTACGGGTCCCGGGGCTCGGCCGCCGGCTTCGCGGTCGTGACCTCGAGGAAGGGGATGGGACCGTCGTTGACGGGGTCGCGGGACTGGCGGGGGACATAGGTTCCGGTGACGGTCAGCCAGGTGTCGGGCTGCAGGACCGGCGGGATGTCGCCGGTCAGGGCGACCTTGACCGGCTGGGCGTCGGCGGCGCAGCAGTTGAGCGCCATGCGGACCAGGTAGGGGGTGCCGTCGTGCTCCAGGGCGACGAAGCCGGTGAGCTGGACGCGGCGCCCGGTGAGGCCGCGGCCGTGGTCGTAGACCGCGCGGCCCGCGTAGTCCACGATGCCGAGGCGCAGGGGGTCGGTGTCCGGCAGGGCCGGGTAGGCGAGGGGTTCCTGCAGGGCCGTGCCGGTGCGGGTCGCGCTGTAGGAGCCCAGGGCCGGCGGGGCGACCAGGATCAGGGCGAGCAGCGGCAGGACGAGGAGCCAGGAGATCCGGGGTTCGGGGTGCGGGTGACCCGGGCCGTCCGTCCCGTCGCCCTTGTTCCGGCGGCGCTCGTACCACGCCGTGGCCAGCGCGGCGACGATCAGGACCGCGCCGGACGCCAGCAGCAGGGGACGCAGGCCCGCCTTGACGTAGCGGAGGTAGAGGTCGGTGGTGCCGGCGTGGAGGAGGGCCGCGCCGAGGAGGAAGAGGACGGCGGCCTGGGACTGTCGGTTCACAGCAGGACCGCTCCTGTCAGTACGGCCGACGCGATGGCCAGGGCGAAGGTCATGGGGGCGAAGCGGAGAGCGAAGGCGCGGCCGAAGGTGCCCGCCTGCATCGCGAAGAGCTTGAGGTCGATCATCGGGCCCACCACCAGGAACGCGAGCCGGGCCGCCAGGGAGAACTGGGTGAGGGACGCGGCCACGAACGCGTCCGCCTCCGAGCAGATGGACAGCACGACCGCGAGGACGGCCAGCGCCAGCACCGCCACCACCGGGTTGTCCGCCGCCGTGCGCAGCCAGCTCTCCGGGGCGACCGCCTTCAGTGTCGCCGCCGCCATCGCGCCCACCACCAGGAAGCCGCCCGCGTGCATCACGTCGTGGCGGACCGAGTCCCAGAACGAGGCGCCCTTGGTCCGCCCCTCGTGATGCGCGTGTGCCGGCGGCCGCATCCAGTCCGTGCGGCCCACCCGCTGCCACAGCCAGCCCATCGCACACGCCACCAGCAGGCTCGCGACGAAACGGGCCAGCACCATCTCGGGGTTCCGGGGGAAGGCGACGGCCGTCGCGGTCAGCACGATCGGGTTGATGGCCGGCGCGGAGAGGAGGAAGGCGAGGGCCGCGGCGGGGGTCACGCCCCGGCGGACCAGCGCCCCCGCGACGGGCACGGAGGCACACTCGCAACCCGGCAGGACCGCGCCCGCCACCCCGGCGACCGGGACGGCGAGGGCGGGGCGGGAGGGCAGCGCGCGGGCGAAGAAGGACGGCGGGACGTAGACCGCGATCGCCGCCGACAGCAGGACGCCCAGCACCAGGAAGGGCAGGGCCTGGATCACGACCGCCACGAACACCGTCGTCCAGCTCTGCATCACCGGGGCGGACAGCGCGCGGCGGATGGGGCTCTGCAGCAGGACCAGCAGGAGCAGCAGCAGGGTCAGGGCGAGGGGGGAGGTCAGCCGCCCTGGCTCGTCGGGCGGCGCGGGAACGGTGTCCCTGCCGGTGTCCCCGTCCTGCGGGGCCGGTCTGGTGATGGCCACGGGCCGGGCACCTCCGCGTTCCGTGCTCTGCCTGATCCCTGTTTCTCGCATTCCCTCCCCTTTTCTACGGGAGCCGGGTGCCCGGTGTTCACCTGCTCCGTGGAACCTCCCGTCCCGGTGAGGCAGTCTTCTCCCTCGTGGGGAGCGTTCCGAATCAGGGCCGGGCACCGGGCGACGCCGGTGCGCACATGGTCGTATGCGGCGACGACGGGCTCGCGCACCGGCTCGCCGCCGAGCTGCGGGGTGTCTACGAGGAGCAGGTCACGCTCGTCGTACCGCCCGCCGAGCGCTCGGTGCGGCCGCCGGTCGTCGGACGCGCCCGCGCGGTGTCGGCGGCGCTCCTCGACCGCGTGGTGAGCGCGGCGGTGAGCCGGGCAGCCGGCAACGGCACCGCCCCCGCCGCGGGTGAACCCGTCGGCGGACAGCGGACGTTGGAGGCCGTGGAGGCCACCGAGGCGGTGCTCGCCGAGGCGGGCGTGGAGCGGGCCGCGGCGCTGGCGCTCGTGTACGACGACGACGAGACCAACATCCGCGCCGCCCTCACCGCCCGCAGGCTCAACCCGCGGCTGCGGCTCGTGCTGCGGCTCTACAACCGGCGGTTGGGCCAGCACATCGAGGAACTCCTCGACCAGGCAGCGGCGTTGGCCACGGGCGGCGGTACCGGCGCGGACGGGGGCGACGCCTCCACCACCGTGCTGTCCGACGCCGACACCGCCGCGCCCGCGCTGGCCGCGTCCGCCGTCGCCGGCACCACCAAGGTCGTCCAGACGGACGGGCTGATGCTGCGTGCGGTCGAGCGGCCGCCGGCCGGGGAGGGGGACGCCCTCGGCGGCCTGAGCGGCCGCCCCACCCTCGCGCTGCTGTCCGCGACCGGCAACGACCCCGCCTTCGCGGACGGTTCCGAGAACAGCGGCGAGCAGGGGCCGCTGCTGCTGCCCGACGCGGCGGCGGTGCGGGAGGCGGCCGGGCGGCGCGGTTCGGTGGTCCTGGAGCAGGTCTCGTACTCGGCCTGGCCCGCGCAGCAGGCGGGGCGGGGCATGGGCGTCGTGGCGCCGTTCGCCTCCCTCTTCTCACGGCGGCTGCGGTGGTCGCTGGCCGGTCTGGTGGGGTGTGTGTTCGCGCTGGCGGTGGCGTTGTGGGTGGTCACCCGGATCCATCCGCTGGGGGCGCTCTATCTGACGCTGCTGGACCTGTTCTCGATCAACGATCCGGCGGTCGGGGCGAGTACGGCCCGACAGGTGCTGCAACTGCTGTCCGGGCTGGTGGGGTTGCTGCTGCTGCCGGTGCTGCTGGCGGCGGTGCTGGAGGCGCTCGGGACGTTCCGGGGGGCTGGGTCGCTGCGCCGGCCGCCCCGGGGGCTGGGCGGGCATGTCGTACTGCTCGGCCTGGGGAAGATCGGGACCCGGGTGCTGACCCGGCTGCGGGAGCTGAACATCCCGGTGGTGTGCGTGGAGGCGGGGCCCGAGGCACGGGGGCTCGCGGTGGCGCGGCGGTTACGGGTGCCGGTGGTGCTGGGGGACGTCACGCAGGAGGGGGTGCTGGAGGCCGCGAAGATCCACCGGGCGCACGCACTGCTGGCGGTGACCAGTTCCGACACGACGAATCTGGAGGCCGCGTTGTACGCGCGGTCGTTGCGCAGCGATCTGCGGGTGGTGCTGCGGCTGTACGACGACGACTTCGCGACCGCGGTGTACCGGACGCTGCGGGCCGCGCATCCGCAGGCGCTGACCCGGAGCCGGAGCGTGTCGCATCTTTCGGCGCCGTCGTTCGCGGGGGCCATGATGGGGCGGCAGATCCTGGGGGCGATCCCGGTGGAGCGGCGGGTACTGCTGTTCGCCGCGCTGGAGGTCGGCGGGTGTGCGCAGCTGACGGGCAGGACGGTCGGGGAGGCGTTCCGGCCGGGGTTGTGGCGGGTGCTGGCGCTGGACGCGGGTGCGGAGAGGGAGGGCGGGGGCGGGCTGGTGTGGGACCTGCCCGACACGTATGTACTGCGGGACTCGGACCGGGTGGTGCTGGCGGCCACTCGGCGGGGGCTGGCGGAGTTGCTGGGACGGCGCAGGCGGGGCACCCCGCAGGCGTAGGCGTCACCGCGCGGGCGCGGGCAAGTCACTGCGAGGCGCGGGCGGACGACGGCATGGCCGCGCGGGCAGGTCACTGCGAGGCGCGGGCGGACGACGGGGTAGGCGCGGGTGGTGGCCCGAGGCGGTCCGCTCCCCCGCGCTCGTGGGGTGACGCTGCGCCCGCCCTCCCCCCGCGCTCGGCTCGGCCCCGCTCGAGCGGCGGGGGACCCGATCGGCGGGAAAGGGGCGCGGGGAACGGCGCGATCAGCCATGACGCGCCCGCAGATGTTCCCCGGCCCCGGCCTCCCCCGGCGCCCCGCCCCGGCCCGGCCCGCCTACCGCAGGTGCCGCTCCGCGAACTCCAGTTCCAGCCTCACCTGCTTGATGCGTTCGTCCACGACCAGGGAGCCGTGGCCCGCGTCGTACCGGTAGACCTCGTGGGTGGCTCCCCTGGCCTCCAGACGCTTGACGTAGTTGTCGATCTGGCGGATGGGACAGCGGGGGTCGTTGACACCGGCCGAGATGTACACGGGAGCCTTGACGTCGTCGACGTACGTCAAGGGGGACGAGGCCTCGAAGCGGTCGGGGACCTCCTCGGGGGTGCCGCCCAGCAGGGTGCGGTCCATCGCCTTCAGGGCCTCCATCTCGTCGTGGTAGGCCGTGACGTAGTCGGCGACCGGCACCGCCGCGATGCCCAGGGTCCACGCGTCCGGCTCGACGCCCAGACCGAGGAGGGTCAGGTAGCCGCCCCAGGAGCCGCCGGTGAGGATCAGGCGGGAGGGGTCGGACAGGCCGGAGGAGACCGCCCACTCCCGCACCGCCGCGATGTCCTCCAGCTCGATCAGGCCGACCCGCACCTTCAGCGCGTCCGTCCAGGCCCTGCCGTAGCCCGTCGAGCCGCGGTAGTTGACCCGGATCACCGCGTACCCGTGGTCGACCCAGGCCGCCGGGGCCGCCGCGAACGCGTCGCTGTCGTGCCAGGTCGGGCCGCCGTGGATGTCGAAGACGGTGGGGAGCGGCCCGGTGGCGCCCGCGGGCTTCTGGACCAGGGCGTGGATACGGCCGCCGGGGCCCTCCACCCACACGTCCTCCACGGGGACCGAGCCCGGGGACTTCATGCCCGGCGGGTCGAGGACGACCCGGCCCGACGTCGAGCGGACCACCGGCGGCTCGGCGGCCGAGGACCACAGGTACTCCACGCTGCCGTCCGGGCGGGCCGTGGCCCCGGAGACCGTGCCCCGCGGGGTCGGCACCCGGTCCAGCCCGCCGTTCACCAGGTCGTAGCGGAACAACTCGCTCCGCGCCTCGAAGCTGTGCGCGATCAGCAGGCCGGAGCCGTCCGGGTACCACTCGGCGCTGACATCGCCCGGCAGGTCCAGCGCCAGGTCCGTCTCCTCGCCCGTGGCCACGTCCCACACCAGCGGCTCCCAGCGGCCGCGCCTCTGATGCCCGATCAGCAGCCGGGTGTCGCCGTCCACCGGCGCGAAGCCCAGGACCTCCAGGCCCAGTTCCTCCTGGCCGCCCTTGGTGTCGTCCAGTTCGGCGACGACCGTGCCGTCCGGCCGCACCACCCGCAGCGCGGAGTGCATCGCGTCCCCGTGCTCGGTGTGCTCGACGGCGATCAGCGAGCCGTCGTGGGACAGGTCGCCCACGCCCGCCGACTCCCGGTGGCGGTACAGCTCGAAGGGGGGTTCACCGGTCCGTGCCACATGGATCGTCGTGCCTTCCTCGTCCGTCGAACGGCCCACCACCGCCGTACGGCCGTCCCGGCCGAGCGCGAGCCCCGCCGGGTACGAGGGATCCAGTCCCGGCGTCGCCAGCTCGTCCTCTCCGCCCTCGAACGGCTGCCGGCGCCAGACGCCGAACTCGTCGCCGTCCTTGTCGTCGAACCACCAGATCCACGCACCGTCCGGGGTGAGCACGCCGTCCGTCGTGCCGTTCGCCCGTTGCGTCACCTGGCGCTGCTCGCCCGTGGCGCGGTCCCAGGCGTACAGCTCATACGTACCCGTCGCATTGGAAACGAACAGGGAACGGTCAGGCGCGTCCTCCGCCCAGTCCGGCAGCGACACCCTGGGCGCCCTGAAGCGCTTCTCCCAGTCCGGCATCTCCTCGTAAAACTCCGACGCAGCGGATCCGTAGCTCTCAGTCATGGACCCATACTGCCCGCCCGCGACGACAATCGACCGCCGTGGCCGCAGGCCTGTGGACAACCTTTACATCCGCGCAGGTCAGAGCGGCGTGAACCGCTTTCCGGTGAGGGTGCGCAAGACGCCTGGCACCGCGTTCCCCGCCGGTGTCGACCCCGCGCCCGGGCACAGGGGCCCCGCCACGTACCGTGGAGGGCGTGTACCGGTTTCTGCTGACGCCCCGCTGGTGGGGGATCAACGTCTTCGTACTGCTGGCCATCCCCTTCTGCGTGTTCATGGGGTCCTGGCAGCTGAGCCGGTTCGAGTCACGTGTCGACGACCATCGCGAGGCAACGGCTCGGGCCGAGTCGAACCGCGAGGAGGCGGCCCGGCCGCTGGCGGAACTGCTGCCCGTCGACAAGGCGACCGTCGGCAAGAAGGTCACCGCGAGCGGGCGGTACGGCGAGCAGCTGCTGGTGCCGGACCGGGACCTGGACGGCGAGAGCGGGTACTACGTGCTGACCCTGCTGCGGACGGACGGCGGCAAGGCGCTGCCCGTCGTACGGGGCTGGCTGCCCGGGAAGGCGGACCCCGCCGAGGCCCCCGCCCCGCCCTCCGGCGAGGTCACCGTCACCGGCGCCCTGCAGGCCTCCGAGCAGCCCGGTGACAACGGGGTGAGCGGCCGGGGCGGCCTGCCGGACGGCCAGACCGCGGCGATCAGCGCCGCGTCCCTGATCAATCTCGTGCCGTACGACGTGTACGACGCGTGGGTCACCCTCGGCTCCGCCGACGCCGGGATGACGACGGTGCCGGTGAGCGCGGCGCCGGACTCGGGGCTGGACCTGAAGGCGTTCCAGAACCTGGGCTACACCGGTGAGTGGTTCGTCTTCGCCGGGTTCGTGGTGTTCATGTGGTTCCGGCTGCTGCGCCGCGAGGTGGAGTTCGCCCGGGACGCGGCCCTCGGGATCGTCCCGGACGAGGCTTCCGGCGCCGCGGAGGCGCCGGCTCAGGACGAGGCCAGCACGCCCGTCCGGTAGACGACGCCCGCGCACGCGTCGGGCACCGTCGCCGAGAGCGCCGTGGAACCGTCGTCCGCGGTGTAGGTGACGACCACGCTGCCGTCGGCGGTGCCGTCCTCGGTGAGCATCTGGGTGGTCGCGCCGGAGGCGGTGTCGCCGGTGGTGCCGGTCTGCCCGGTCGGTGTCGGGGAGGGAGAGGACTCGCCTCCGGTGCCGCCGCCGCTGCTGTTCGTGGTCGGGCAGGTCTCGGACGGCACCCAGGCGAACCGCACCTCGTACGCGGAGCCCGGGGAGAGCACGTGCTGGGTGACGTAGAGCGAGGGGTCGGGCAGGCCGGCCGCCGCGTCGCCGGAGACATGCTGCGCCACGCTGATCTTCGTGGGGTCTGCGGCGCCCTGGGCGGTCGGGGTGAGGGAGACGGCCCCGGCGACGGTGCAGGCGGTGCCCGAGACGTTGGCCACCCGGAACGTGCCGTAGACGGTGCCGGCCGAGTCGGGGCCGTTGACGCCCGCGGAGGTGGAGCCGAGCTGGGACGCCGTGCAGGCGGGGGCGGACGCGGTGGAGGTGGAGGAGGACTCGGAGCCGCTGGAGGTGCCGGTGCTGCCCGTGCCCTTGTTCTGGCCGGAGTCGCCCGCGCTCTCCTTGCCCTGCTCGTCGGTCTTGTCCGAGGGGCCGCCGACCTTGCCGGTGGACCCGCCGTCGGGGCCCTTGCCCTCGTTCGCGCCGCCCTCGGACTGGGAGGCCTGGCCGGCGATGGCGGGGTTGGCGTCGGAGCCGCCCGCGTTGGACACGTGGAGCACGGCGGGGACGGCGGTGCAGAGGAAGAGCGCCGCGGCCGCCATGCCGACGGTGGCCTGCCGCTTGCGGGCCCGGCGGGCGGGGACGGCCCGGCGCAGGTGGTCCAGGGTTCCGTCGCGCGGTTCCATCTCCTGGACCGCCTGGTGCAGCATCCGGCGCAGTGCCAGCTCGTCCGAGTCGAGCCCGTCGGAGCCCTGGTCGTCGAGGTGGTGGTTCACGGTTGAGTTCCCAGCGTGCGATTGCTTCGGCTCTTGTGTGGGGGGCGTCATCGGCTCGTGCCACGCGTAGGGTTCATGGCGCTCGTGCGAGCCCCGGCCCTCGACCTCGTCGTTCACGCCGAGGCCCCCATCGCGGTGCGCAGGGCGGCTATGCCGCGGGAGCCGTAGGCCTTGACCGAGCCGAGGGAGATGCCGAGGGTCTCGGCGACCTGGGCCTCGGTCATGTCCGCGAAGTAGCGCAGCACGAGGACCTCGCGCTGGCGGCGCTGCAGTCCCTTCATCGCCTTGATGAGCGAGTCGCGCTCCAGCTGGTCGTAGGCGCCCTCCTCCGCGCTGGCCATGTCCGGCATCGGCTTGGAGAGCAGCTTCAGGCCGAGGATGCGGCGGCGCAGGGCGGAGCGGGAGAGGTTGACGACCGTCTGGCGCAGGTAGGCGAGGGTCTTCTCCGGGTCGCGGACGCGTTTGCGGGCGGAGTGGACGCGGATGAAGGCCTCCTGGACGACGTCCTCGCAGGAGGCGGTGTCGTCGAGGAGGAGGGCGGCGAGACCGAGCAGCGAGCGGTAGTGCGCCCGGTAGGTCTCGGTGAGGTGGTCGACGGTGGTGCCGGCCGCGACCGCGTTCTCGGCGGGTTCGGCGTACTCGGAACCGTCACGCTGGCTGGGGATGCGGGTGGGCCGCGCTGCGGGCATGGGCGCGATCACCGGCATGCCGCCGGGTGCCCCGGGCACACGGGGTCGGACGACGGCGCGGGGCGGCCGAAGGGCCGTACCGCGGGTCGCCACGGGGAAGTCGAGTACTTCTGCCACGCCAGTTGGACACACGTCCCCCCGTGGAGGTTGTACGCGCCGGGTGTCACTTTTACGTCGACCGAGGCCACGCATACCCGTCTCATGTGTCCCGCTCTTCCCCTGTATCCATATGTACGGGCGTCCCCACGCCCGGGCCACGGCGTCCCCACGCCGGGACCGCAAAGACGCTCCCCGCCCTCCGCATGGTTGCGGTGGGCGGGGAGGAAAGTCTTCGGACAATCTTCGGCCGTAAAGATGTCCGATACAAGTGGTCCGGACCATCGACCGGCTCACACTTCGTTCCGCGATCATACAAACGCTCCCGGTCCTGGCCAGGGCATTTCCGCGTGGGAGCGCTCACTTGTCCAGCGTTGCGGGCGCCGCAGACGTCACACCCGCTCCGCCGCCACCAGTTCGGCGATCTGCGCGGTGTTGAGGGCGGCTCCCTTGCGCAGGTTGTCCCCGCACACGAACAGTTCCAGGGCGGTCGGGTCGTCCAGGGCCCGGCGCACCCGGCCCACCCAGGTCGGGTCGGTGCCGACGACGTCGGCGGGCGTGGGGAACTCGCCCGCCTCGGGGTTGTCGCACAGGACGACGCCGGGGGCGGTGGCGATGATCTCGCGGGCGCCCTCGACGGTCACCGAGTCCTGGAAGCGGGCGTGGACGGTGAGGGAGTGCGTGGTGACGACCGGCACCCGCACACAGGTCACGGCGACCGGCAGCGTCGGCAGCCCGAGGATCTTGCGGGACTCGTCCCGCACCTTCATCTCCTCCGACGACCAGCCGTCCTCGCGCAGCGACCCGGCCCAGGGCACCACGTTCAGCGCGACCGGCTCCGGGAACGGCCCGGTGTTCTCGCCCACGGCCCGCCGCACGTCACCGGGGCTGGTGCCCAGCTCGGTCCCGGCCACCAGCGACATCTGCTGCCGCAGCGTCGCCACGCCGGCCCGCCCGGCCCCGCTGACCGCCTGGTACGAGGACACCACCAGCTCGCGGAGCCCGTACGCGGCGTGCAGCGCGCCCAGGGCGACGATCATGGACAGGGTCGTGCAGTTGGGGTTGGCGACGATCCCGCGCGGCCGGATGTGCACGGCGTGCGGGTTGACCTCGGGGACGACCAGCGGCACGTCCGGATCCATCCGGAAGGCGCCGGAGTTGTCCACGACGACCACGCCCTTGGCGGCGGCGACCGGCGCCCACTGCTCGGCGACCTCGTCCGGTACGTCGAACATGGCGATGTCGACCCCGTCGAAGGCCTCCTCCGACAGGGCCACCACCTCGACCTCCTCGCCGCGCACGGCCAGCTTGCGGCCGGCCGAACGCGGCGAGGCGACGAGACGGATCTCGCCCCAGATGTCCGCACGCTGGGACAGGATCTGGAGCATCACGGTGCCGACGGCTCCGGTCGCTCCCACGACCGCGAGCGTCGGCCGGCGGGTTCCCGGCATCAGCGCCCGGTGCCTCCGTAGACGACGGCCTCGTCGCTGTCGGAGTCGAGCCCGAAGGCCGTGTGCACGGCGCGGACGGCCTCGTTGACGTCGTCGGCGCGCGTGACGACCGAGATGCGGATCTCGGAGGTCGAGATCAGCTCGATGTTCACGCCCGCGTCGGACAGGGCCGTGAAGAAGTCGGCCGTGACGCCCGGGTTGGTCTTCATCCCGGCGCCGACCAGCGAGATCTTGCCGATCTGGTCGTCGTAGCGCAGGGAGTCGAAGCCGATGCCGGCCTTGTTCTTCTCCAGGGCGTCGATGGCCTTGCGGCCCTCGGCCTTGGGGAGGGTGAAGGAGATGTCCGTCAGCCCGGTCGACGCTGCCGACACGTTCTGCACGATCATGTCGATGTTGATCTCGGCGTCGGAGATCGTCCGGAAGATCGCGGCGGCCTCGCCCGGCTTGTCCGGCACACCGACGACCGTGATCTTGGCCTCGGAGGTGTCGTGCGCGACACCGGAGATGATGGCCTGCTCCACCTTCTGGTCCCCAATCGGCTCACTGCTGACCCAGGTGCCCTGAAGTCCGCTGAAGCTGGACCGGACATGGATCGGGATGTTGTAACGGCGGGCGTACTCCACACAGCGGTGGAGCAGCACCTTGGACCCGGAGGCCGCGAGCTCCAGCATGTCCTCGAAGGCGATCCAGTCGATCTTCCTGGCCTTCTTCACCACCCGCGGGTCGGCGGTGAACACACCGTCGACGTCGGTGTAGATCTCACAGACCTCGGCGTCGAGCGCGGCGGCGAGGGCGACGGCGGTGGTGTCGGAGCCACCGCGGCCCAGGGTCGTGATGTCCTTCTTGTCCTGGCTGACACCCTGGAACCCGGCGACGATGGCGATGTTGCCCTTGTCCAGGGACTCCCGGATGCGGCCCGGCGTGACATCGATGATCCGGGCTTTGTTGTGTACCGAGTCGGTGATGACGCCTGCCTGGCTGCCGGTGAACGACTGGGCTTCGTGCCCCAGGTTTTTGATCGCCATGGCCAGCAGTGCCATGGAGATCCGCTCTCCGGCGGTCAGCAGCATGTCGAACTCACGCCCGGCAGGCATCGGCGACACCTGCTCGGCGAGATCGATCAGCTCGTCCGTCGTGTCGCCCATCGCGGAAACGACGACGACCACCTGGTGGCCGTTCTTCTTCGCTTCCACGATCCGCTTGGCGACGCGCTTGATGCCCTCGGCATCGGCTACGGAGGAGCCTCCGTACTTCTGCACGACAAGGCCCACGTGCGCTCCTCGCTCAGTTTGTCTCTTTCCGCACATACGCCGTTGTACCGCGGTCGGCTCAGTCTAACGAGCGCCCGCATCTCACCTCCCGAGTACCGCATCGTGAGATGTGCCGGACGCCCGCTCGGAGACTTCCCTTCCCCCTGACGCCGAAGTGATAGCTGTGAATTAAGTTTCAAGCACTATCGTGCGGCTGTGCGCATACTCCTGGTGGAAGACGACGAGCCGGTCGCCCAGTCGCTGCGGCGCGGACTGAAGCGCTACGGCTTCGAGGTCGACTGGGTCGCCACGGGCGCCGCGGCCCTCGCCCACGCGGGCCCCTACGACGTCGTCCTCCTGGACCTGGGACTGCCCGACACCGACGGCCTCGACGTCTGCCGGGCGCTGCGCGGGCGCGGTGACGTGCCGATCATCGTGATCAGCGCGCGCAGCGACGAGACGGACCGGGTGGTCGGCCTCGAGCTGGGCGCCGACGACTATGTGACCAAGCCGTTCGGGGTGCGGGAGGTCATCGCGCGCATACGGGCGGTGATGCGGCGCGCGCAGCCCCGTTCGCCGGACGAGGCCGGCGGGGCGGACCGGTACGGGTCCCGGCTGACCATCGACCGCAAGGCGGCCCGGGTGCGCGTGGACGGCGAGGAGGTCGCCCTCGCGCCGAAGGAGTACGACCTGCTGGCCTTCCTCACCGAGGAACCGGGCGCCCTGATGTCGCGGGAGCAGATCATGGAAGCGGTCTGGGACGCGAACTGGTTCGGCCCGACGAAGACGCTGGACGTGCATGTGGCGGCGCTGCGGCGGAAGTTCGCCGGGGTCATCGCCGTCGAGGCGGTGCGCGGGGTCGGCTTCCGGCTGGAGATCGTCCAGGACGCCGAGGCCTCGTGAACCGGCAGCTCATCCGCAGCTACATCCTGCTCGTCGCGGTCGCCGTGCTGCTGTTCACCGTGCCGGTGGCCTTCACGCTCACCAGGCAGCTGCGCGACGACACCGAGCTGTCCGTGCTGCGCGAGGCCGAGACCATGGCGCTGCTGCTGGGCAACGGCGACCGCATCTCCTGCGAGGCGCTGACCGAGGTGGCCAGGGCGTACGGCCGTGAGACCCCCGGCGACGTCCAGGCGACCCCCACCGGCAGCTGCGCCCCGCACCTGCCGGAGCCCACCGCGGACGCGGCGCTGACCCGGGCCGTCAGGCACGACGATCCGACGACCGACTGGGGCTCCGACTTCATCTGGGGCGAGCGTCTGACGGTGACCGTACCCGCCCGGGGGGCGACGGCCGTGCGGATCGTCTACTCGACCTCGGACATGACCAGACGGCTGTGGCAGATCTGGGGCTTCCGGGCCGGGCTCGCCGTCCTCGTCCTGGCCGCCGCGGCCGCCATCGGCGCGTTCGCCGCCCGCCGGATCACCGCGCCGCTGCGCGAACTCAACTCCATGGCGAGCAAGTTCAGCGACGGCGACCTGACCGCCCGCTCCCCCGTGACGGGCCCGCCGGAGACCCAGACCCTCGCCCGCACCCTCAACCAGGGCGCGGAACGCCTGGACACCCTGGTCGCCTCGCAGCGCATCTTCGTGGCCGACGCCTCGCACCAACTCCGCACGCCGCTCACGGCGTTGCGCCTGTCACTGGACAACATCGCGGACGGGGTGGACGACGAGTCCGTGCGGGAGGACGTGGACCAGGCGACGGCGGAGGTGGTCCGTATGAGCCGTCTGGTGAACGGCCTGCTGGTGCTGGCGCGGGCCGAGGCGAAGGTGACGGCCGCGGAGCCGCTGTCCCTCAAGGACATCGTGGACGAACGGCTGACGGTGTGGAGACCGGCCGCCGACGAGCGCGGAGTCACCATCACGCTCAGGGGGAGTGGTGTCGGCGACCGGCCGTCTGTGCTGGCCGGCCCCGGTCATCTGGACCAGGTGCTGGACAACGTGCTCTCGAACGCCCTGGAGGTCTCCCCGGACGGCGGGACGATCACCGTCCGGATGGAGTCCGGGGCGGGGGAAGTGGTCCTGTCCGTGGCGGACGAGGGACCGGGCATGTCGGACGCGGAGAAGTCCCGCGCCTTCGACCGCTTCTGGCGCGGCCAGGGCCTGACCGGGCGCTCCGGTTCGGGGCTCGGCCTCGCCGTCGTCAAGCAGCTGGTGACGGACGACGGCGGGACGGTGACCCTGGCGGACGCGGCCGGGGGAGGCCTGTGCGTGCGCATCACCCTGCGGGCGGCGCAGCGCGTGGGGTGATCAGCCCTCGGGCATCGCGGACGAGTGGTGGTTGACGATCTTCCACGCGCCGCCGCGCTTCTCGTACTCGTAGGTGTAGCGGGCCTCGACGACACGCTTCTCGCCGGTGTCGTGGTCGGTGAGGGTGAACTCGTACACGCCCGTGTCGATCGCGGAGTCGGCGTCGAGGACGTTGATGTGCGTCTCGGTCTTCTTGCCGACCGGCTTGTTCCGCAGGAAGTGCGCGAAGTAGTCGACGATGCCGGCGCGGTCGGTGCGGACCTTGTTGGAGACGGTGGGCAGCAGGACCGCGTCCTTGGCGTAGCGGTCGGCCACCGCCTCGGCGTCGCCGGTGCGCAGGGCGGCGTTCCAGCCGTCGAAGAGGGCGGCGATCTGCTTCTCGGTCGGCTTCCGGGCCTTCTCTGAACCGGCCGCGCTGACCCCCGCGGTCACCGTGGCGGCGGTGACGAGGGCGGTGGCGGTGACGAGGGCGGCGCGTACGCGGGTCGTGCGGGTCATCGCAACTCCTGTGCGGGCAGTGCCTGTTGGGATGACTCAAGACTCGCGTCCGGTCGGTTAGGGCCCGTGCAGCCGTCGTACAGGGGACGTCCAGGACCCTGCCAATTCTCAGGCGGAGGCCCGGCCGGCGCGGTCCCGGACCAGACTGACGCCGGCCCCGAGCGAGACGACCCCCATGCCGACGGCGGTCATCACACCCCGCGTCCCGTCCAGCACGAAGGGCGCGGCGAGGGCCACGACGAGATTGAAGAGGAAGAGGAACCACAGGACGGGGCGGGAGGAGAGGAGCGTCTTCATGGGGTCGTGTCCTTCGACGTCGTGGGCGCTGCGCTTGCGGGATCAACGATCCCGTCCCCGGCCTGGACAAAGGAGAGAGCGCACCCCCGGACCGGGGGTGTAGGCAGGTACACCATGACGGGTGGAGCGAGCATGGCCGACGCACTGCTGGCGGGCATCGTGCTGCTGGGTTCGTGCGTGCAGTGGCTGACCGGAATGGGCTTCGCGCTGGTGGCGGTCCCCGCGCTGGTGCTGCTGCTCGGCCCCTCCGAGGGGGTCGTCCTCGCGAACTGCGCGGCGGGCGCGATCAGCGTCGTGGGCCTGGCGGGCGGCTGGCGCCGGGTACGCCCGGCGGCGATGGTCCCGCTGAGCGCGGCCGCGGCCTGCACGGTCCCGGCGGGGGCCTGGCTGACCCGCCAACTCCCCGAGCCGGTCCTGCTGTTGGTGATGGGCTCCCTGGTGACCCTCGCGGTCCTGCTGGTCATGCGGGGCGCCCGGGTCCCCGCGCTGCGGGGCGTGCGGGGTGCGGTGGTGGCCGGCGCGGCGGGCGGCTTCATGAACGCGGCGGCGGGCGTCGGCGGCCCGCCGGTCTCCCTCTACGCCGTCAACGCGGACTGGACGGTACGGGAATTCGTCCCGAACGCGCAGTTCTACGGCGTGGTCGTGAACGCGTTCTCGGTGGCGGCGAACGGCACGCCGGCTCTGACCGGCCCCCAGTGGGCCTCGGTCGCCGCCGCCCTGATGACGGGCGCCCTCCTCGGCAGAACCCTCGCGGGCCGTCTGCCGGAACCCCGAGCCCGCCTGCTGATCCTGGCCCTGTCCCTGACGGGCGGGTTCAGCGCGATGGCGAAGGGGCTGTGGGGGCTGTGAGCCCCCACGGGGCCGGGCCCACGAGCCGGCCGAGGGGCTCGGGGCCGGGCCGGCCGGGGACGGGCGTCACCTCGCGCGGCCCAGACCCAGGTGGTCCGCGATCTCCTCCTCCATGACCTTGCCCGCCTCGAACTCCAGGGTGTCGTCGCCCACGCCCTGGTCGGTGTCGAGCCCGTCGAGTTCCTCGAGGGGCTGGTTCAGACGGACGTGGGCGAGGACGGAGTGCAGGGCGCGCAGGGTGGCGGAGGCGGTGGACCCCCAGTTGGAGAAGTAGGAGAACTGCCACCACCACAGGGCCTCGGAGGTGCGGCCGGCGCGGTAGTGGGCCATGCCGTGGCGCAGGTCGGTGATGACGTCGGCGAGGTCGTCGGAGATCCGGGCCGGGACGGGCGCCTTGCGGGGCTCGTAGGGGTCGAAGACCTCGGAGTAGACGTCGATCGGGTCCAGGAGACGGGCCAGGTTCTCGCGGAGTTCGTCGACGTCCGCGTCGGGGCCCGTGTCGGGCTCGTAGCGCTCGTCGGGGACGATGTCCTCGTGCGCGCCGAGGCGGCCGCCGGCCAGCAGCAGCTGGGAGACCTCCAGGAGGAGGAAGGGGACGGCCGAGTCCGGCTCGTCTCCCTTCGCGACCTCCGTGACGGCCACCAGGAAGCTCTCCACCTGGTCCGCGATCTGGACCGCGAAGTCGTCCGGATTCCGTTCGGTCGCGTGCAGCGTGGCGTCAGACATCTAGGAGTCGTCTCCCCTCGAAGGCGCGGCCGAGGGTGACCTCGTCCGCGTATTCCAGGTCGCCGCCCACAGGGAGGCCGCTGGCCAGGCGGGTGACCTTCAGGCCCATGGGCTTGATCATGCGGGCGAGGTACGTCGCCGTCGCCTCGCCCTCCAGGTTGGGGTCCGTGGCCAGGATCAGTTCCGTCACCGTCCCGTCGGCCAGCCGCGCGAGAAGTTCTCGTATGCGCAGGTCGTCGGGACCGACCCCCTCGATGGGGCTGATCGCTCCGCCCAGCACGTGGTAGCGGCCGCGGAACTCGCGGGTCCGCTCGATCGCCACCACGTCCTTCGGCTCCTCCACGACACAGATGACCGACAGATCGCGGCGGGCGTCGCGGCAGATGCCGCACAGCTCCTCCTGCGCCACGTTCCCGCAGGTCGCACAGAAGCGGACCTTCGCCTTGACCTCCATGAGGGCCTGCGCGAGACGCCGTACGTCCGTCGGTTCCGCCTGGAGGATGTGGAAGGCGATCCGCTGCGCGCTCTTGGGACCGACGCCGGGCAGCCGCCCCAGTTCGTCGATGAGGTCCTGGACCACGCCTTCGTACAACGGACTGCCGTCCTTCCTGGGGTTCCTTGCAGTACGTACGGTAGTTGGCCGGGGCCCGTCTTAGAAAGGCAGGCCGGGGATGCCGCTGCCGCCGCCCAGTCCCTGGGCCAGCGGGCCGAGCTTCTGCTGCTGGAGCGTCTGCGCGTTCTGGTTGGCCGCCTGGACGGCCGCGACGATCAGGTCGGCGAGGGTCTCGGTGTCCTCCGGGTCCACCGCCTTGGGATCGATCTTCAGCGCGCGCAGCTCACCGGCGCCGGTCACCGTGGCCTTCACCAGACCGCCGCCCGCCTGCCCGTCGACCTCCGTGTTCGCCAGTTCCTCCTGGGCACGGGCCAGGTCCTGCTGCATCTTCTGAGCCTGCTGGAGCAGCTGCTGCATATTGGGCTGGCCACCACCGGGAATCACGATCAGCTCCTCTTCCGGACCCTCAGGGCCTGAGATCGGTACGGGATTTTCCCGCTCGGCACGAGCCTACGTGGTCTGTGCGGGTGTCGCCCCAGCACTCTTTCGAGTGAGTTCGGTCGGCGGTCTATACCTGATCAAGGCCCACTTCCGGGCGGAAAGGCGGCGAAAGCCGCTTCTCCGCCACCCATTGGGCGGTAGGAAGGATCCGGCGTGTCAGCAGCACCGTCGTCATCGAGTGTCACGTGACGTCGCCGTTCGTGTTCGGCCGGGATCAGTAGGGAGTGCCGGGTGGGTCAGCAGCCGGAGATGCAGCCCGAGGGTCCGCCTCAGGACGGGCGGGGCGAGGGTGCGGCCGGGCTGCGGCCGGGCGATCTGGCCGGGCGGGCGCTGCCGCTCGGCGACTGGGGCGAGCCGGCGGAGCGGCTGGAGGAGCTGTACCGGTGGGTGGAGCGGGGGGCGTTGCAGACGGCGTCCTGGTATCTCGCGGACCGGGTGTGGAAGCGGCGGGGTGCGCGGGTACTGCGCGGCGGGGCGGCGGCGGGGGCGGTCGCCGGGGCGGGGCTTCCGCTGCTGGACCTCACCGGGGTGCTGGGGGGTGTGGCGCCGTGGGGCTATCTGGCGCTGCTGCTGGCGGTGGCGTGTGTGGTGGTGGACCGGTTCTTCGGGGTGACGTCCGGGTGGATAAGGGACATGGCGACGGCGCAGGCCGTGCAGCGACGGCTGCAGGTGCTGCAGTTCGACTGGGCGTCGGAGAGTGTGCGGGAGGTGCTGGGGCCCGCGGAGGGGACGGCGAGTGAGGCGGCCGAGCGGTGCCTGGGCGTGCTGCGGCGGTTCTCCGAGGATGTGATGGAGCTGGTGCGGACGGAGACGGCCGACTGGATGGTGGAGTTCCGCACCGGGTCGGCGCCGTTGGGGATCCAGGCCGCGGTGGCGTCCGGCGGGCGGCAGGACGCGGCGGCGGGGCAGGGCAGGTTTCCCCTCCCGCCTGGCGCGAACTCCCGCCCGAACATGCCCCGTCAGCGGCCGCCGGAGCCGCGGTGACGCCCACCGGCGCACGGGGCGGGCGGCAGCCGGGGCGGGTCCGGTGACGGAGGCGTCCGCTCACCGGCGGCTGTAGGTCAGCTTCTCCCCCGTGTCGTTGTTGACCCGTTGCAGCCTGCCGTCGGACAGGAGCGTGACCTCGGTGGCGGCGCCCGGGGTGCAGGAGGAGCGGGGCCGGCCGGAGGTGACGGTGGACGGGCCGATCTCCAACGGGCCGTCGCCCTCGGGCCGGCCGGCCAGCTCGGCGGTGAACTCGCAGTGGTAGGTGTCCCCTTCGGCGACGAGCGAGAGCACCGCGTCGCCGACCTCGCCCTGCTCGATGGTGAGCCGGCGCGTGTTCTCGCCGCTCGCGTTGTCGATCGTGGTGGTCCAGGTGCCGAGGTAGGCGGCGGGGATCACGCCGTCGGTGGCGGAGGCGGAGGGCGAAGGGGAGGGGGAGGACGACTCCTCGGACCCCGAGGAGCCGGAACCCCGGGAGGCGGCCGTCCGGCTCGGCGTCGGACCCGCCTTCGTGTCCGGGGAACCGTCGCCGCTCCTGAACGCGTACACCGAGCCGCCGACCGCGAGGGCGACGACCAGTGCGAGCACCACCAGCAGCGCGGTGGTCCGGCCGCCGCGGCCGGCCGGCTCCGGCTCGTCGTGGGAAGGGTCGTGGCCGTACGGCGGATCGTGGGGGCCGCCGTACGACGGGGTCGCACCGACGGGCGGAGGGCCGCCGTACGGCGAGGTGCCGTGGACGGAGGTGCCGTACGCGGAGCCGCCGCCGGCGCCGCCCGTGTACGGGTGGTAGGGCATCGGCGCGCCCGTCGGCTGCTGCGGACGGCCGTAGCCGGCCTGCGGATGCTGCACGGCGTGGCCGTACGCCGGGTGCGGCACGGCGGCGGGTGCGGGCGGCTGCTGCGGCGGGACCCGGCCGGGGCCCGCGACCAGCGTCGGCGTCACGGCCCCCGGCGTGCCCTCGCCGTACCGGCCGCTGTGCTCCGGTGCGCTCTCGGGGTCCTCCGTCTCCAGCAGCCGGACCGCGTGCCGGCCCAGCTGGGCCACCAGCGCGCCCGGCAGCCACGGCTCACGGGAGTGGCCGTCGGAGACGGTGTTCCCGGCGCCGGTCCGCTCCAGGATCCAGGCCAGCGAGGGCCGGGCGGCGGGGTCCTTGCGCAGGCAGGCGCGGACCAGGTCGGCGATGCCCTCGGGCACGCCCGCGAGATCGGGTTCCTCCTCGGTGATGCGGAGCAGCACGGCGTGCACCCCGCCGCCCTCGTCGCCGCCGAAGGGGAGGGTGCCGGTGGCCGCGTAGGCGAGGACGGAACCGAGGCAGAAGACGTCGCTGGCGGGGGTGATCTGCTCGCCGCGCACCTGCTCGGGCGCCATGAAGCCGGGCGAGCCGATCACCGCGCCGGTGCGGGTGAGACCGCTGTCGGTCACCGTCTCCAGGGCCCGCGCGACCCCGAAGTCGATCACGCGGGGGCCTTCGATGGTGACCATCACGTTGGACGGCTTGAGGTCGCGGTGGACGATCCCGGCGGCGTGGATGTTGGTGAGCGCGTGCGCGAGCCCGGCGGCGAGGATGCGCACCGACCGCTCGGGCAGCGGACCGTGGTCGTGGCCCACGACCTGCTGGAGGCTCGGCCCGGCCACGTAGCCGGTGGCCACCCAGGGCACCGCGGCCTCGGTGTCGGCGTCGAGCACGGGCGCGGTCCAGAACCCGCCGACCCGCTGCGCGTTGCGCACCTCCTGGCGGAACCGGGCCCGGAACTCCTCGCGCGCGGCCAGCTCAGGCCTGACCAGCTTCACGGCGACGGTCCGTCCCCGGTCGGAGCGGGCGAGGTAGACCTGTCCCATGCCTCCGGCCCCCAGCCGCGCGAGCAGCCGGTAGCCGCCGATGCGCTGCGGGTCCTTCGGCCCCAGTTTCTCCATGGCAGCGCCGCCTTTCCCCCACATGTGTGATCGAGCCGAGAATAAACCGGCCGTTCGGGGAGTCGCGTGGCGCGATGTCTACGGTTCCGTAACGGGCGGTCCGGCGGGGTGCGCGGCGGGCGGCTCCAGGGCGTCCAGCACCTCGGACATCCGCTCCAGCACCTGGACGGCCTCGGCGAGCTCCGCCTCCCCGTACGCCGCCGCCAGCCGCTCGGCGAAGGCCGCGTGCCCGGGGTCGATACGGGCGATCGCCGCCAGGCCCTCCTCGGTCGGCGCGAGCAGTTTGGCCCGCCGGTGGGCCGGATTGGGCCGGTACGCGGCCAGCCCCCGGTCCACCAGCAGGTCGGCGATCCGCTGCACGCTCTGCCGGGTGATCCCCATCTCCCGCGCGATCCCCGACACGGGCAGCGGCTCCCCCAGTACCGCGCCCAGCACCTGCCACCAGGCGGCGGTGATCCCGGCGGGCCGGGCGAGTTCCTCGGCGACGGCGAGGAAGCGGCCGTTCAGCCGGAACGCGCCGAGCGCGCTGCGGCTGAGCAGCTCCTGGTGCGCACGGCTCACCGGGCCGCCGCCTTCTCCAGCACCGCGTACGCCTGCGCGTCGGAGTCGTGGAACAGCCGGTACCAGGCGTCCAGCACCTCACCCTCGTACACCCCGAGCAGCCGCAGGATCTCCCGGGCGAAAGCGACGGGCTCGGTCGGCCCGGCGGTGACCAGGAGGCCGTCCGTCACCGCGTCCGTCTCGACGTACCGCGGTCCGCCGCCGTAGCCCGTGGCCGCCAGATAGAAGGAGACCGCGCTGGTGTGGTCCCGGTCGTCGAGCAGGCCCTCGCGGGCGAGTCCGGCGGTGGCGCCGCAGATCGCGGCGACGGGCGTGCCGGCGGCCAGGAACGCGCGGGCCGTGCGGGCGAAGGGCGCGAGGTCGTCGCCCGCGTCCCACAGGTCCGCGCCCGGAAGGATCAGCAGCGAGCTGTCCTCGGGGCGTACGGAGTCCAGCGCCAGGTCGGGGACGATCCGCAGCCCTCCGATGCTGGTCACGGGCCGGTCGGCGGACGCCCCGACCGTCCGGACCTCGTATCCGCCGCGGGCGAGGTGCGCCGCGGCGAACCCCGTCTCCCAGTCGGCGAGCGTGTCGTACACGGCGAGATGCACGGGTTTGCGGCTCATGGCTCCTCCTCGTTCCGGGGATTCCCGACGGGACGTCGACTAGGACCTTCCCCGGCTATGACAACAGGCTGTCACTTGGACAGTAAACTGTCAATTGCTCGGCGCGCTCCCCCGACTCCCGACAACCTGTCGCGGAATCCGCCCGACCACGGCACAGGTCGCCGATACCCCCTCCCCCTCAAGAGCTCCTACGCTCCCCGCATGACCCCTCAGACCGACCCCCAGGCCGGCGCCGCCGTGAAGGCCGCGGACCGTGCGCACGTCTTCCACTCCTGGTCAGCGCAGGAACTCATCGACCCGCTCGCCGTGGCCGGCGCGGAGGGGTCGTACTTCTGGGACTACGACGGCAAGCGGTACCTCGACCTCACCAGCGGGCTCGTCTACACCAACATCGGCTACCAGCACCCGAAGGTCGTCGCCGCGATACAGGAGCAGGCCGCGCGCCTGACCACCTTCGCCCCCGCCTTCGCAATCGAGGCCCGTTCGGAGGCGGCCCGGCTGATCGCCGAACGCACGCCCGGCGACCTGGACAAGATCTTCTTCACCAACGGCGGCGCGGACGCCGTCGAGCACGCCGTGCGCATGGCCCGCCTGCACACCGGCCGGACCAAGGTCCTCTCCGCCTACCGCTCCTACCACGGCGGCACCCAGCAGGCGGTCAACATCACCGGCGACCCGCGCCGCTGGGCCTCCGACAGCGCCTCCGCCGGGGTCGTGCACTTCTGGGCGCCCTTCCTGTACCGCTCCCGCTTCTACGCCGAGACCGAGGAGCAGGAGTGCGCGCGGGCGCTCGAACACCTGGAGACGACGATCGCCTTCGAAGGGCCGGGGACGATCGCCGCGATCATCCTGGAGACCGTTCCCGGCACGGCCGGGATCATGGTCCCGCCGCCCGGCTACCTCGCCGGGGTCCGCGCGCTCTGCGACAAGTACGGCATCGTCTTCGTCCTGGACGAGGTGATGGCCGGGTTCGGACGCACCGGTGAGTGGTTCGCGGCCGACCACTTCGGTGTCGTACCCGACCTGATGACCTTCGCCAAGGGCGTGAACAGCGGATACGTGCCGCTCGGCGGTGTCGCCATCTCCGGGGCGATCGCGCAGACCTTCGCCAGGCGGCCCTACCCCGGCGGTCTGACGTACTCCGGACATCCGCTGGCCTGTGCCGCCGCCGTCGCGACGATCGAGGTCATGGCGGAGGAAGGGGTCGTGGAGAACGCGCGGAACCTGGGCGAGCGGGTCGTCGGACCCGGGCTGCGGGAGCTGGCCGAACGGCACCCGAGCGTCGGCGAGGTGCGCGGCCTCGGCATGTTCTGGGCCGTCGAGCTGGTCAGGAACCGCGAGACCCGCGAACCGCTCGTCCCCTACAACGCGGCCGGCGAGGCCAACGCGGCGATGGCCGCCTTCGGCGCGGCCGCCAGGAAGGCGGGCGTCTGGCCGTTCGTCAACATGAACCGCACCCATTTCGTGCCGCCGCTCAACGTCTCGGAGTCCGAGGTGAAGGAGGGTCTCGCGGCCCTGGACACGGCTCTCTCGGTGGCCGACGAGTACACAGAGTGAGGACAGTTTTCCGACATCGTCGGGACAGGGCACGCACGCTACGCGTGTAGGGCCTTGAAATCCTCGAACGCGTAAGGTGGCGTGCTCGTACATAACGACGAGCACGCCCGTTCCTTCCGTCCGTACGCCCGAGGAGACGCCCCGACCATGTCCGGCAGCAGCGGCATCGGCGCCGTGACGCGCAGCACCCTGCGGCAGCAGATCGCCGACGCGCTGCGCGACGAGGTGCTGGCGGGACGGCTGCAGGCCGGGCAGGAGTTCACGGTCAAGGAGATCGCCGACCAGTACGGGGTCTCCGCGACCCCGGTGCGCGAGGCCCTGGTGGATCTCTCGGCGCAGGGACTGCTGGAGGCGGACCAGCACCGGGGCTTCAGGGTCCACGCGTACTCCGTGCAGGACTACCGGGGCATGATCCAGGCGCGCGCCCTGATCATCGAAGGCATGTTCCTGCGCCTGGACGGGGACCGGGAGGACTTCCGCACCCCGGAGGACCCGGAGATCGCCGCCGCCGTCACGGGGGTGCGGCGGCGCGGCGAGGAGGCCCAGCGGGCCGCGGCCGCCGGTGACCTCACCGTGCTCATCGGCTACGACCTGCGCTTCTGGCGCGAGCTCAGCGCCCTGTTCGGCAACCCCTACCTCACCGACTTCCTGCACCGGCTGCGGGTGCAGACCTGGGTGTGCACCGTGCAGCACCTGCGCCGGCTGACCGATCTGCGCGGCCATCTGTGGTCCGGCCACACCGACCTGGTCGACGCCCTGTACCGGCGCGACATGACCACGGCCCGCTCGATGCTCGCCGCGTACAACGCCGACTCCGTCGCACTGGTCGAGCGGCTGGCGGCCAAGTGACGGCGGAGGGGTCGCTGGAGGAGGAGACCGTCCAGGACACCGGGAACGCCGTCGGCCTCTCCGTCGTCGTCCCCGCCCGCGACGAGGAACGCCGGCTCGGACCCACCCTGGAGGCCCTCGTCCGCCATCTCACCGCGAGCGGCGACGACTGGGAGATCGTGGTCGTCGACGACGGTTCCACCGACGCCACCGGCGAGCTGGTCACGGCCCGCCGCGATCCGCGCGTCCGGCTCGTCACCGCGGCCGGAACCGGCCGGGGCAAGGGCCACGCCCTGCGCCTCGGGGTCGCCGCCAGCCGGGGCCGCCGCGTCCTTGTCACGGACGCCGATCTCGCCACCGCGCCGGCGGAGGTGGAGCACCTGGAGAAGGCCCTCGCCGACGGGCACGCGGCGGCCGTCGGCTCGCGTGCCGTCCCGGGCGCGACCTTCGGGGACCGTCAGCACCGGGTCCGTGAACTGCTCGGCACGGCGGGCAACCTGCTCATACGCGCCACCGCGGTGCGCGGGATACGCGACACCCAGTGCGGGTTCAAGCTGTTCGACGGCGACAAGGCCCGGGCCGCCTTCGCCGCCTCCCGCGTCGACGGCTGGGCGATCGACGTGGAGGTGCTGCGGTACTTCCAGCGGGCGGGGTGGCCGGTCGCCGAGGTGCCCGTGCACTGGTCGCACCGGCCCGGCTCGAAGGTCCGTCCGCCGGACTACCTCCGCTTCCTGCGCGACCTGGCCCGGCTGCGCACGCCGGCCCGGGCCGACCTGCTGGCCGCCGCCCTCTTCCTCGTCCTCTCCGTCGCCCTGTACGCGGGCCGCTTCTTCGACCCCGCGCACCGCTATCTCACCGACTCCCTCCAGGACCAGAACCAGTGGGAGTGGTTCTTCGCGGTGACCGCGGACAACGTGGCCCACCTGCGCAACCCCCTCTTCACCGACCTCCAGGGCTTCCCCGGCGGAGTGAACCTGATGGCCAACACGGCCATGCTGGGCCTCTCCGTCCCCCTGACCCCGCTGACGCTGCTGGCCGGCCCGGCGGTCACGCTCAGCCTGGTGATGACGCTGGGCCTGGCCGCCACCGCCGCCGCCTGGTACCGGCTGATCAGGAAGCGGCTGGTGGACGGCCGCGCCGCCGCCTTCACCGGCGCCGCGCTCGCCGCGTTCGCGCCGCCCCTGGTCAGTCACGCCAACGCACACCCCAACTTCGTCGTCCTGTTCATGATCCCGCTGATCGTCGACCGTGCCCTGCGCCTGTGCACGGGCGACCGGGTCGTCCGGGACGCGACCGTGCTCGGCCTGATGGCTGCCTACCAGTTCTTCCTCGGCGAGGAACCCCTGCTCCTGGCCGCCCTCGGCATGCTCCTGTTCGCCGCCGCCCACGCGGCCGCACGCCCCGACGTGGCCCGCCGGGCCGTACGCCCCCTGATGCGCGGGCTGGCGGTCGCCACGGCCGTCTGTCTCCCGCTCGTCGTGTACCCGCTGGCCTGGCAGTTCTCCGGACCGCAGAGCTACGACGGCATCGAGCACGGCACCGCGCCCGGCACCGCCAACTCCGTGCGCGCGCTGCTCGCCTTCGCCGAGCGCTCGCTCCTCGCGGGCGAGGCGGGGACCGCGGACGCCCTCTCCCTCAACCCGACCGAACAGAACGCGTTCTACGGCTGGCCCCTGGTCCTGCTCGCCCTGGCGATCACCGTGCTGCTGTGGCGCCGGCCGGCCGTCCGGGCACTGGCCGTCACGGCGTCGGCCGCGGCGCTCCTCTCCCTCGGCCCCCGTGTGGAACTCGCCGGGGTGAGCGTCCCCGGCCCCTGGGCCCTGCTGGACGGCCTTCCCCTGTTCGAGTCGGTGATCGAGAGCCGCGTGGCCCTGGTCTGCGCCCCTGCGCTGGGCATGCTGCTGGCGGCGGCCGTCGGCCGGCTGACGGAGCACGGGGTGAGGGGAGCGGTGCGGTACGCGGGCCTGGCGGCCGTGGGCCTCGCCCTGCTCCCTCTCGTTCCCGCCCCGCTGCGCTCCGAGCCCCGCGCCGAGGTGCCCGCCTTCTTCACCGACGGGACCTGGCGGTCGTACGTCCGCGCCGGCGAGACCCTGGTCCCGGTGCCGCTCGCAGAGCCCGAGGCCGCCGAGGCGCTGCACTGGCAGACGGCCGCCGGCCTCGGCTTCCGGATGCCCGGCGGCTACTTCAACGGCCCGTACGGCGACGGCGACCGCACCGGCGTGTACGGCGTCCCGCTGCGCTTCACGGCGAGCCTGCTGCGGGACGCGCGGTACACGGGCGTGGTGCCGGTGATCGACCCGGCCGCACGCGAGGCGGCCGCCAGGGACCTGGCGTACTGGCGGGCGGGCGCGCTCGTGCTGGCCCCGCAGCCGCACGCGGACGTCCTGCGTGAGACCGTGGACAAGCTGGTGGGCCGGCACGGGAGGCGGGTGGACGGAGTGTGGGTATGGGACCTGCACAAGTCGCCGCACGGCTGACGCCGCGGCAGGGGCGCACCCATTACCCTGCCCTGACGCACACGACTGGAGGAGTTCTCTTTGGCCTGTGACCTGTGGCTGGTACCGCTCGTCGACGTGTTGTGCCACACCCCCGACAACCCGTTCGCCGAGGAACTCGCGCAGTACGACAAGGTGCTGGCCGAGGCGGGGCTGCCGCCGGTGCCGGTGTACCAGTACATGCCGGGCCTGTCCGGCGAGGTCGCCCCGGTGGCGGGCTTCGACTACGACGCGCTGCACTTCCTGCGCCGCGCCTATCTGCTCCAGGTGTGCCGGCTGCCGGTGACCCCGGTGGACGAACTGGGCGGCGACTACGAGCAGTTGCTGGAGATGTTCGAGTCGACGGCCCAGCAGTCGCACCTGGTCTGGCACTACGACCACGCGGGCGCGTACGTCCCGGTCGACTTCCCGCACCCGCTGTCCAACGATGAACTCCTTGCCGGGGGCGGCCCGTTGGGCTCGTCCCAATCCCTGCTGCGGGAGCTGGAGTTCGTCGCGCCGTCGATCGGGATCGACGCGGCGAACCCACCGGCCGCGCCCCGGCCCCCCGCCGCTCCCACCGAGTTGGAGGAGCCCGCCGTGCCGGCACCGTACGACCCCAGCCCCTTCGCTCGTGAACGGCACGTCTGGCTGGGGCTGCACGCCGCGGCGACGCGGAGCCTGGCGCAGGGTTCGATGATCGTGTTCAGCTGAGCGTCAGCGGCCGAGGCGGGAGAGCCCCTTCTGGACGTCCTCCCGGTTCATCGCCGGCGTGTAGGTGAGGTCGGCGCACAGTTCCAGGAAGAACGGCTCGCTGATCACCGGCAGGTCGGAGGGGTCCTTCAGATCGAAGAACAGGAAGGCGGTGCGGCACCCGCCCTCGGTGGTGAAGTAGGCGGCCTCGGGCTTGATCTGCTCCATGGACTCCTCGATCAGCTTCCCGAGAGTCCCGTTCCTGATGAGCTCGTTCGCCTTCTCCGTGTTCATGGACGCCTTCAGCAGCATGCGCATCGCAGTCACCTTCTTCTGGTCGACACGCACGGACGTAGTCAGGATATGCCCGGACAAAGAGGGATACCTTGCCGAGGGCGCGCCGCGCACCCGCCGGACCCGCGCCCCGGTCACCGCTGAAGAAGATCCTCCAGTTCGGCGGCGAAGAGCAGCGCGGGGTCGAAGCCCATGCCGGCGAAATGGCCCGCGAGTTCGAGTGACAGCACGCCGTGCAGCCGGGTCCAGAAGGCCAGCGCCCGGCGGAGCGCCGCGGGCGGGGCGGGGTGGCCGGCCGCCCAGGCCCGGTGGGAGGCGAGGTGCTCGTCGAGCGGCGTCGCGGGGCCGGAAGACGGCGCCGCGACGCAGGCGTCGAGCAGGACCGCCATGATCTCGGACGCGATCGCGGTGACGTCGTCGGGGGCGTGGTAGCCCGGGACGGGAGTGCCGTAGACGAGGAAGTACCGCTGGGGATCCTCCAGGGCCCAGCCGCGCAGGGCGTGCGCGAGCGCGGCCGGGTCGGGGCCGGGCCCGGCCGCCGCGCGGAAGGTGTCGGCCAGGCTGCGGTACGCGTCCCTGACGAGCTCGGTGATCAGCTCGTCGCGGCCGGCGAAGTAGCGGTACAGCGCGGGCCCGCTCATGCCCATCTTCTTGGCGATCGCGTTGAGGGAGAGCGCCGACGCCCCCGCCACGGCGATCTGTTCCCGGGCGCGTCGCTTGATCTCCGCGCGCACCTGGGCGCGGTAGCGCTCGCGCGGGCTCTTCGCACTGTCCGTCTCCACCATGGTTAGAGGCTATCACTGAAGTTATTGACACTCGCGCGCGCTGTGAGTTACAACTTCTAACGAACACGAAAGCCAGTAACAATCGCCGTGGAGGCCGTCATGAACGCCGAAGGACTCGTCGAGGTCGTCCTGCCGGGCAAGGTCGAGCCGGAGGGGCTCCGGATCCGGCACGGAGCGGTTCCCGCCCCGGGACGCGGGCAGGTCCTCGTGCGGATGGAGGCCACCGGCGTCTCCTTCGCCGAGCAGCAGATGCGCCGCGGGCGGTACTACGACCAGCCGCCGTTCCCGTTCGTGCCGGGCTACGACCTGGTCGGCACCGTCCTGGCGACCGGCGAGGGCGTCGATCCGGGCCTGGCCGGTCTCCGGGTGGCCGCCCTGGTCAAGGTCGGCGGCTGGGCCAGCCACGTCACCCTCGACGCGGCGGACGTGGTGGCGGTGCCCGAGGGCGTCGGCGCGGCCGAGGCCGAGACCCTGGTGGTCAACGGCGTCACCGCCTGGCAGATGCTGCACCGCAAGGCGCGCGTCCGCGCCGGCCAGACCGTCGTCGTGTACGGCGCCAACGGCGGCGTCGGCTCGGTCCTGGTCCAGCTCGCGCGGGCCGCCGGCGCGCGGGTGATCGGCACCGCCTCCGTGCGCCACCACGACGCCCTGCGCGAGCAGGGCGTCACGCCCGTCGACTACCGCGCCGAGGACCTCGCCGCACGGATCCGCGCCCTCGCCCCCGGCGGCGTGGACGCCGTCTTCGACCACGTCGGCGGGCGGGGCATCGTCGACTCCTGGCGGCTGCTGGCCCGCGGCGGCACGCTCGTCTCGTACGGCAGCGCCTCCACCCGGGACGCCGAGGGCTCCAAGCAGGCACCCGTACTCAAGCTGCTCGGCCGGGTGTGGCTGTGGAACGCGCTGCCCAACCGGCGCCGGGCCTACTTCTTCAACGTGTGGGCCGGGCGGGCCCTGTCCAGGAACCGGTTCCGGGCCCGGCTGCGCGCCGACCTCACCCAGGTCTTCGGGGCGCTCCAGCGCGGCGAGGTGACGGCGCGGATCGCGGCCCGGCTGCCGCTCGCCCGGGCCGCCGACGCCCTGCGGCTGGCCGAGTCGGGCACGGTCGCCGGGAAGGTCGTGCTGACGCCCTGAAGTCCCTCACCCTCCCCGGTGCCCGACACGCCTGTGCCCCCGACCGATGTCGCCGGTCGGGGGCACAGCCGCGTGCGGAGGGACGATCAGAGGAACGAGTTGATCTCGATCGTCTCGTCCCGGCCCGGGCCCACGCCGATCGCGGAGATCGGGGCGCCGGACATCTCCTCCAGCGCCTTGACGTAGTTCTGGGCGTTCTTCGGCAGGTCGGAGAACGACTTCGCCTTGGTGATGTCCTCGGACCAGCCCGGGAGGGTCTCGTAGACCGGCTTCGCGTGGTGGAAGTCGCTCTGCGAGTACGGAAGTTCCTCGACTCGCCTGCCGTCGATCTCGTACGCCACACAGACCGGGATCTGCTCCCAGCCGGTGAGGACGTCGAGCTTCGTCAGGAAGAAGTCCGTCAGGCCGTTGACCCGGGTCGCGTAGCGGGCGATGACCGCGTCGAACCAGCCGCAGCGGCGGTCACGGCCGGTCGTCACACCCCGCTCGCCGCCGATGCGGCGCAGCGCCTCGCCGTCCTCGTCGAAGAGCTCCGTCGGGAACGGGCCCGCGCCGACGCGGGTCGTGTACGCCTTCAGGATGCCGATGACACGGCTGATCTTCGTCGGGCCCACGCCGGCGCCGGTGCAGGCGCCGCCCGCGGTCGGGTTGGACGAGGTGACGAAGGGGTACGTGCCGTGGTCGATGTCGAGGAGCGTGCCCTGACCGCCCTCGAAGAGGACGACCTTGTCCTGCTCCAGCGCCTGGTTGAGGACCAGGACCGTGTCGGTGACGTACGGAGCGAGCTTCTCCGCGTAGCCCAGCAGTTCCTCGACGACCTGGTCGACGGCGATCGCACGGCGGTTGTACAGCTTGGTCAGCAGCTGGTTCTTGGCGTCGAGCGCCGCCTCCACCTTCTGGGTGAGGATCGACTCGTCGTAGAGGTCCTGCACACGGATGCCCACGCGGTTGATCTTGTCCGCATATGTCGGACCGATGCCGCGGCCGGTGGTGCCGATCTTGCGCTTTCCGAGGAAGCGTTCCGTCACCTTGTCGACAGTGACGTTGTAGGGCGTGATGATGTGCGCGTTGCCGCTGATCAGAAGCTTCGACGTGTCGACGCCGCGCTCGTTCAGACCGCTCAGCTCGGAGAGCAGGACCGACGGGTCGACGACGACACCGTTACCGATGACCGGCGTGCAGCCGGGGGACAGGATTCCGGAAGGGAGGAGGTGAAGTGCGTACTTCTGGTCACCCACGACGACCGTGTGGCCGGCGTTGTTGCCGCCCTGGTAGCGCACTACGTAGTCCACCGAGCCGCCGAGCAGGTCGGTGGCCTTTCCCTTGCCTTCGTCACCCCACTGAGCACCGAGCAGCACAAGTGCGGGCACGCGCGTACACCCCTTCCGGGTGGGGCATGTCCAAGGTCAGGGGCGTACGCGGAGGCTCGCACCACCGCGTGCACCACGACCGTCGTTGGCCGCAGTACCGCGACCGTCACTGGCCGCCACGCGACCGTAGCCGGTCGCACACCGTCGGACCCGGATGCCCCGGAATAGACGAAGCCCCTGGCGCAATAGCGCAAGGGGCTCTTGCACAAAGATGCTACCCGAGGAAGCGAGGCAGGACCGAGGTGGCGACTTTCGCGACGCCGGACCAGCTGCTGGTGATCATCGATCCGGTCGCCCGGAGGACGGACGGGGAGTCCGTACGGATCGCGAAAGACGTGCTCAGCGCGGGTGCGGCGAGTACGAAGGTCTGTCTTCCGGAGGGGCCCGAGGAATTCGCCCGGGTGCTGGCGCGGCGCGGCTCGCGGCGGCCGGTGGTGGTCGGCGACGACCGTGCGCTGCTGCGGACGGTCTCGCTGCTGCACCGGCAGCGGGAGCTGGCCGGATGTGTGCTGTCGATGGTGCCGGTGGGAACCGTGCTGGGGGTGGCGCACACCCTGGGGGTCCCCATGAGCGCCGTCGCGGCGGCGCGGGCCGTCCTCGACGGCGCGGAACGGCGGCTGGACGTCCTGGTGGACGACAGCGACGGGGTGGTGCTGGGCGCGCTGCGGATTCCGCCGCTGGCGGTACCGGCCGAGGCGTCGGCCATGGAGGCGTCCGGGCGGCCCTGGCTGCAGTCCCTGGTCCGCACCCTGGTGCCCTCGCGTCCGCCCCGCCCCGCCCCGTCCACGCCCCCGCCCGGCCCGGCCCGGCTGCGGGTCGAGGTGGACGGGGTGACCCTGGTCGACCTGGACCAGCCGGTGGAGACGGTGTCGGTGACACCGGGGTCGTCGGGGGCTGCCGAGGTGGTCGTACGCCCCCTGTCGGTGGGCGCGGAGGCAGCACCGCTGGAGGCCCGGGGGCGGGTGGTGACGGTGACCGGCGCCGACTTCCGCTACCGGGCGGACGCGGGGGTGGCGGGGCCGGTGCGGAGGCGGACGTGGACCGTGCGGGAGGGGGCGTTGGGGCTGGTGCTGCCGACGGCGGGGTGAGTCAGGCCCCGCCGCCGGGCGTCGGCCGGTGGAACCCCGCCGTGTCGAGGACGCAGCCGAACGGGTCGGGGATGTGGAGCGCTCGCCGAAGGCGCTCGGTCTCGAAGGGCCTGTTCAAGGACGGCGTGGATGTCCGGACCGTACGCGCACGCGTCCCCGGGAAGGACATACGGGGTCGGCGCCCGGTCGATGATGTGGCCCGCGGGACGATGCGGCTCCAGCCGGACGCGCCCTCCCTCCGCCACCGGACCACCCGCACTCAGAGTGGCTGAGCGATCGCGCAAGGTGGACCGCTCTCGTCCTTCAGCCCCACCCCCGAACCCCCCAGTTCGCGCGCCCTCGCCATCAACCCCGCCAGCTTCCCCGCCGCCGCCTCGTACGTCAGGCCCAGGGGCGGGCGGATGTTGGACAGGCAGTTGCGGTCGGCGTCGGTCGTCACACCGGGGACCGGGCGGTACGTCAGGTACGCGCCGAGGGAGTCCGCCGCCGACATGCCGGGGCGTTCGCCGACCAGGACCACGACCGTCGTCGCGCCCATCGCCGCGGCGACGTCGTCGCCGAGGGCCACCCGGGCCTGTTCCGCGAGGACGACCGGGGCGGTGCGCCAGTCGTCGCCCAGGCGGGCCGTGGTCGCCCGGATCACCGCCGCCGCGTGCTCGTGCACCGCCCGGCTGGAGAGCCCGTCGGCGACGACGAAGACCACGTCCCACTCGCCGGCCGGGAGATGTGCCCGGTCGGTGGCGTCCAGCCGCCGGCCCAGGTCGGGGCGCTGGAGGTAGGTGGGCCGGTCGGGGGCCGCGCTGCGGACCCGTACCGTCGCCGTCCCGGGCAGCGCTGCCGCCACCCGCTCCGGGGCGAACGGCGAGTGCACGGCGTCCCGGGCCGCGGCGTGCGCGGCCTGGAGCTCCAGGCGGTGCCGGGTGGGCAGTGCGGTGCCGGCCCGGCCGAGGCCGATCCGGGCCTGGGTGCGGCGGCGCAGGGCCGGCCACAGGTCACCGCCGTGCGCGGGGACGTCCGTCATGCCGCGAGCTCCCGTCCGATCGCCGTCAGCGGATGGGCCGTGCCGGAGACCTCGCGGATGCCGCCCCGCTCGTCCAGCAGCCCGATCGCGTCCAGCCAGGCCTCGAACTCCGGCGCCGGGCGGAGCCCCAGCACCTGCCGCAGATAGAGCGCGTCGTGGTACGAGGCCGACTGGTAGTTGAGCATGATGTCGTCGCCGCCTGGGGTGCAGATCACGAAGGACGCCCCGGCCACGCCGAGCATCGTCAGCATGGTGGCGATGTCGTCGTCGTCGGCGTCGGCGTGGTTGGTGTAGCAGATGTCGAGGCCCATGGGCAGGCCGAGCAGCTTGCCGCAGAAGTGGTCCTCCAGGGCGGCGCGCAGGATCTGCCGGCCGTCGTAGAGGTACTCCGGGCCGATGAAGCCGACGACGGTGTTCACCAGCAGGGGGTCGTAGCGGCGCGCGACCGCGTACGCCCGCGCCTCGACCGTCTGCTGGTCCACTCCGTGGTGGGCGTCCGCCGACAGCGCGCTGCCCTGGCCGGTCTCGAAGTACAGGACGTTGCGGCCGACGGTCCCCCGGTCCAGGGCCAGCGCCGCCTCGTACGCCTCGTCGAGCAGGCCGAGGGTCACGCCGAAGGAGGCGTTCGCGGCCTGGGTGCCCGCGATGGACTGGAAGACCAGGTCCACCGGGGCGCCCCTGTCCATGAGGCCGATGCTCGTCGTGACGTGGCACAGGACGCAGGACTGGGTCGGGATGGAGTAGCGGCCGATCACACCGTCCAGCAGCTCCAGCAGGTCCCGTACGGCCCGCGGGCTGTCGGTCGCCGGGTTGACGCCGATCACCGCGTCGCCGGAGCCGAGCAGCAGGCCGTCGAGGAGGGCCGCCGCCACGCCCGCCGGGTCGTCCGTCGGGTGGTTGGGCTGGAGGCGGGTCGCCAGGCGTCCCGGCAGGCCGATGGTCGAGCGGAAGGCGGTCACCACCCGCACCTTGCGCGCCACCGCCACCAGGTCCGCGTTGCCCATCAGCTTCGAGACCGCCGCGGCCATCTCCGGGGTCAGCCCCGGCGCCAGCGCGGCCAGCGCCGCCGGGTCCGCCGCGTCCGACAGCAGCCACTCCCGCAGCTCCCCGACGGTCATCGACGCGACCGGTGCGAAGGCGGCCCGGTCGTGCGTGTCGAGGATGAGCCGGGTGACGTCGTCGTCCTCGTACGGGATCAGGGGCTCGGTGAGGAAGTCGGTCAGCGGGACCTCCGCGAGCGCCCAGCGCGCCGCGACCCGCTCCCGGGCCGTGCGGGCCGCGAGGCCGGCGAGGCGGTCGCCGGAGCGTTCGGGGCTCGCGGCGGCGAGGAGGCGGGCCAGGGAGCCGAAGCGGTGCCGCTCGCCGCCGAGGGTGGAGGTGTAGGCGCTCATGACGGCGACCGTACGAGCCGTGTGTTGCCGCCAGATTTCTAAAGGTCTGGTTGACAAGCATTTAACTCCCCGAGACCCTTGCTCGACTCATTCGGGCTACAGAGTTCCGGTCCAGCACGTAGTGGACGGGCAAGGAGAGGGGCCACCCGATGGCAGTGGACGAGAGCGTCGCCCAGGCGGCGGACGCGACGGGAGCAGGGGTCGTTCACCGGCTCAAGCCCAACGCCGTGGGCCTGCTGGGCGTGGTCTTCATGGCCGTCGCGACCGCCGCGCCGATCACCGCGATGACGGGCAACGTGCCCTTCATGGTGTCGGCGGGCAACGGCATCGGCGCACCGGCGAGCTATCTCGTCGCAATGGTCGTCCTGGCAATCTTTTCCGTCGGCTTCACGTCGATGGCGAAGCACATCACGTCCACGGGCGCCTTCTACGGCTTCATCTCGTACGGCCTCGGCCGCTCGGTCGGCCTCGCCTCGGGGCTCCTCGCGACCTTCGCGTACGTCGTGTTCGAGCCGGCGCTGATCGGCATCTTCTCGACCTTCGCCACGACCACCCTCGAGGACCAGACGGGGCTGCACATCCCGTGGTGGGCGTTCGCGCTCCTGATGCTCGCCGTCAACGCGACGGGCACCTGGTTCGGCGTCTCCGTGGCCGAGAAGCTGCTCGTCGTCCTCCTCGCCACCGAGGTGACGATCCTCGCCGCGATGGCCGTCTCGGTGGCCTTCCACGGCGGCGGCCCGGACGGCTTCAGCATCGCCCCCGTCAACCCGGTCAACGCCTTCAAGGGCACCTCCGCCGGTCTCGGGCTGTTCTTCGCCTTCTGGTCGTGGGTCGGCTTCGAGTCGACGGCGATGTACGGCGAGGAGTCCCGCAACCCGAAGAAGATCATCCCCAAGGCGACGATGATCTCGGTGCTCGGCGTCGGCGTCTTCTACGTCTTCGTCTCCTGGATGGCCATCACCGGCACGGGTGAGCAGGAGGCCGTGAAGGTCGCCACCGCCGACCCGCTGGCGCTGTTCTTCCACCCCACCGAGCAGTACGTCGGCCACTGGGCGGTCGTCGTCATGCAGTGGCTGATGATCACCGGCTCGCTGGCCTGCGGCATGGCCTTCCACAACTGCGCCGCCCGCTACATGTACGCCCTGGGCAGGGAGGGCGTCCTGCCGTCCCTCCAGCGCACCGTCGGCCGCACCCACGGCCGGCACGGATCCCCGCACATCGCGGGCGTCGTGCAGACGGTCGTCTCGGCCGTTCTCATCGGCGCGTTCTGGGCGGCGGGCAAGGACCCGTACACCGGCACGTACGTCCTGCTCGCGATCCTCGGCACCATGGCGATCCTGGTGGTCCAGGCGGTGTGCTCGTTCGCGGTGCTGGTGTACTTCCGCTCCCACCACCCCGAGAGCCGGCACTGGTTCAGGACCTTCGCCGCGCCGCTGGCCGGCGGTGTCGCGATGCTCGCGGTGGTGGCGCTGCTGGTGTCCAACATGGGCGCCGCCGCCGGTGCGGAGTCGGGCTCGCTGGTGCTGAAGGCGACCCCGTGGATCGTCGCCCTGATCGCGGCGGCCGGCCTCGGCTACGCGCAGTACCTCAAGCGGCGCTCGCCCGAGAAGTACCTGCGGCTGGGGCGGACGGTGCTGGAGGAGACCAGGGAGCGCTAACGGTCTCCGAACACCTTCTCCCGGTGGACCCGCCACCGCTCCATCATGGCCGCGATCTCGCCCTCGACGAACTCGAAGAAGGCGAGCGTCTCGGCCATGCGGCGTCCGGCGGGCGTGTCGGCGCCGAGGCTCTCCACGCCCTCACGCAACGCGCCCTCCCAGCGCTTGATGACGGCCTCACGGTTGGTCAGGGCCTCGTACCACTGGTCGCCGTGCACCCGGTAGCGCTCGCGGCGCGAGCCGGGTTCCCGCTCGCGCGACACCATGTGCGTCTGTGCCAGGTAGCGCACCGCCCCGGAGACCGCCGCGGGGCTGATGCGCAGTTGCTCGCCCAGTTCGGCGGAGCTCATCGCGCCCTCGTCGGAGGAGAGCAGCGCGGCGAAGACCCGGGCCGCCATGCGCTGCATCCCGGCTTCGACGAGCTGTGCGGCGAAGGACTCCACGAACCTGGAGACGGCTTCCGCGTCCCGGGCTGTTTCGCTCATGCGGCCATCGTAACGGCGCTTCACGCATTTCCTTAACTTCACAAATTTCTGAAAGAAGCGTACGTTCAGGGGCATGACGAAGGCCATCACCGTCTCGGGACTGCACAAGTCCTTCGGCCGTACGCACGCCCTGGACGGCCTCGACCTGGAGGTCGAGACCGGCGAGGTGCACGGCTTCCTCGGCCCCAACGGCGCCGGAAAGTCCACCGCCATCCGCGTCCTGCTCGGCCTGCTGCGAGCCGACTCCGGCGCCGCGCGGGTCCTCGGCCGCGACCCGTGGGCCGACGCCGTCGAGGTACACCGCCGCATCGCCTACGTCCCCGGCGACGTGACCCTGTGGCGCAACCTGTCCGGCGGCGAGGTCATCGACCTGTACGGCAGGCTGCGGGGAGGCCTCGACGCCCGCCGCCGCGCCGAGCTGACCGACCGGTTCGAGCTGGACCCGACGAAGAAGGGCCGCACGTACTCCAAGGGCAACCGGCAGAAGGTCGCCCTCGTCGCGGCGTTCGCCTCGGACGTCGACCTGCTCATCCTGGACGAGCCGACGTCCGGCCTGGACCCGCTGATGGAGGAGGTCTTCAGGCGCTGTGTGGAGGAGGAGCGGGACAAGGGGCGCACGGTCCTGCTGTCCTCCCACATCCTGAGCGAGGTCGAGGAGCTCTGCGACCGGGTCAGCATCATCCGCAAGGGCCGGACGGTGGAGAGCGGCTCGCTCGCCGATCTGCGCCATCTGACACGGACGAGCGTCACGGCCGAACTCGCCGGCCCGCCCAACGGGCTGTCCCTCCTGCCCGGCGTCCACGACCTCGACGTCTGGGGACAGCGCGTCCGGTTGCAGGTCGACACGGACAAACTCGACGCCGTGCTGCGGTCGTTGACGGAGTCGGGCGTGCGGTCGCTGCGGTCGACGCCGCCGACCCTGGAGGAACTGTTCCTGCGCCACTACACGGACGGCGCGGACGCCACGGACGACGAGGTGGCGGCGCGATGACCACCCTCGTGGGCACCGGCACCCTGCTGCGCTTCGCGCTGCGCCGCGACCGGCTGCTCATCCCCGTGTGGGTGGCCGTGAACACCCTGATGGTCCTCTCCATGCCGAACACCCTGGAGAACCTGTACGGCACCCCCGCCGACCGGGCCGGCCTGCTCCGCCAGATGGACACCAACGCCTCCCTGCGCGCGCTGATCGGCCCCGTCTTCGACGACTCCGTCGGCGCCCTCACGGCCTGGCGGGTCGGCGTGTACGCGGGAGTGCTCGCGGCGGTGACCAGCCTGCTGGTCGTCGTACGGCACACCCGGGACGAGGAGGAGAGCGGCCGGCAGGAGATGATCGCGTCCGGTGCGGTGGGCCGGCGCGCCTCGCTGACGGCGGCCCTGCTGGCCGCGGGGGCCGCGAACGCCGTACTGGGGCTGCTGGTGACGGCGGGCCTGGCCGGCCGGGGAGCGGCGGGGGCGGTGGCCCTGGGCCTGGGGCTGGCCGGGGTGGGCACCCTGTTCGCCACCACGGCGGCGGTGGTCGCGCAGCTCACGGAGAGCGCGCGGCTCGCGCGCGGGCTGACGGCGGCGGTGCTGGGCGCGGCGTTCGTGCTGCGCGCGGCGGGCGACTCGGCGACGGACGACGGCTCCTCGGTGTGGACCTGGCTGTCGCCGCTGGGCTGGCTGGAGAACCTGCGGGCGTTCGCGGACGAACGGTGGTGGGTGCTGGGGCTGTTCGCCGTGGCGGTGGCGGCGCAGACGGCGCTGGCGTACGGCCTCGCCGGCCGCCGGGACGTGGGCATGAGCTTCCTGCCCACGCGGCCGGGACCGGCGGCCGGGCGGCTGGCGTCGGCGGGCGCGCTGGCCTGGCGGCTGCAACGGGGCGGCGTGCTGGGCTGGAGCATCGGCTTCTTCCTCGCCGGGGTGGTCTACGGCGGCCTGACGGAGGGCGCGGCCGACCTCGTCGGCGACAACGACAGGGCCCGCGAGATCTTCGAGCGGATGGGCGGTCAGTCGGGTCTGACGGACGCCTTCCTGGCGGCCATGGTCGGCATGCTGGGCCTGATCGCGTCCCTGTACGTGGTCGCCTCGGTGCTGCGGCTGCACGGCGAGGAGACCTCGGGCCGGGCGGAACCGGTCCTGGCGAACGCGGTCGGCCGGCTGCGCTGGGCCGCCGGCCATCTGCTGATCGCCTTCGGCGGCTCGGCCCTGATCATGCTGCTGGCGGGGCTGGGCTTCGTGGCGGGCTACGGCAAGGAGGCGGGCGCCATCCTGGGCGCCTGCCTGGTGCAGCTCCCGGCGGTGTGGGTGGTCGGCGGGCTGGCGGTCCTGCTGTACGGCGTGGCCCCCCGGCTGGCTCCCGCCGCCTGGGGCGTGGCCGTCGCGATCCTGCTCATCGGCTGGATCGGACCGGCGCTGGACGCCCCGCAGGCGGTACTGGACCTGTCCCCCTTCGCCCACCTGCCGAAGCTGCCGGGCGCGGAGATGAGCTGGGGGCCGGTGGGAGTGCTGCTGGGACTGGCGGCGGTGGCGGTGGCCGGGGGGCTGACCGCACTGCGCCGACGCGACCTGACCACCTGAGACCGACGAACGAACCCGGCGACGCCACCACCCGGCGCGTCGGGGACGCCGGCCTCGGCGGGGCCAGTCCCCCGACACCACCTGGCGCCCCAGGGGCCACCGGCCTCGGCGGGCCACGGCACCACCTGGCGCCTCCAGGGCGCCGGCCTCGGCCACGGCCTCCGCTCACACGCGCCCCACCCGCTCACGGGGCGCCGTGCGCAGGCCGTCGTCGGCGGGCGCCCGCCCGTAGTGTGGCGCCGCCGCTGCCCCCGGGGGGCGGCGTCAGGGCTGCCCCGCGGGGGGCGTCAGGGCTGGTCGAGGGGGGCGTGGCCGGCCCGGCGGCCCGGTCGCGGGACTCCGTGCGCAGGCCGTCGGCGGGGCCTGGCACGACCCGCGGGGCGGGGCGGGGCGGGGCCGGGCCAGGTCAGCCGGGGGTGCGGCCGGTCAGACGGGGTGCGGCCGGTCATATGGTGACGTTGAGGTCCTCCAGGCCCCGGATCACGAAGTTCGGCTTCCTGCGCGGTTCCTCCGCCAGGGTCAGCGTCGGGGCCTTCTCCAGGAGGGCCGTCATCGAGGCGGCGAGCTCGATACGGGCGAGCGGAGCGCCGATGCAGTAGTGGATGCCGGCGGAGAACGAGATGTGCGGGTTCTCCTCGCGGGTGAGGTCCAGGCTCTCGGGGTTGCGGAACACCTCGGGGTCGTGGTTGGCGGAGCCGAAGAGCATCGCGATCTCGGCGCCCCGGGGGATGGTCGTCCCGTCGATCTCGATCTCGTCCAGCACCCACCGTTCGAACAGCTGCAGCGGGGTGTCGTACCGCATCAGCTCCTCGACGGCGGCGGGCACGAGCGCGTGGTCGGCGCGGAGGGCGGCGAGCTGGGCGGGGTTGCGGAAGAGGGCCCACCACCCGTTGACGGTGGCGTTGACCGTCGCCTCGTGTCCCGCGTTCAGCAGCAGCACGGCCGTGGAGATCATCTCCTGCTCGGTGAGCCGGTCGCCCTCGTCGTGCGCGGCGATGAGGCCCGAGATGAGGTCCTCCCCCGGCTCCTTGCGCCGAGCCGCGATGAGCTCCCGCAGATAACCGGAGAACTCGACGGAGGCGCGCACGGCCTTCGCGGCGGTCTCCTCCGGGGGATTCAGCTCGTACATCCCGCAGATGTCCGCGGACCAGGGCCTGAGCGGCGCGCGGTCCGCCTCCGGGATCCCGAGCATCTCGGCGATCACGGCGACGGGCAGCGGCTCGGCGACGTCCCTGAGCAGATCGCCGCCGCCCGCCTCCACCAGCCGGTCCACCAGTTCCCCCGCCAGCTGCCGCACATACGGCTTCAGCCGCTCCACCGTGCGCGGTGTGAACGCCTTCGACACCAGCCGGCGGATCCGGGTGTGGTCCGGCGGTTCCAGATCCAGCATCCCGTGATCGTTGAGCGTGTGGAACGGCTCGTGCTCGGCCGGCGGCGCGCTCCGCCCGAAGTCCTCGTGCGTGAACCGGTGCTGATACGTCCGCCCCAGCCGCCGGTCCCGCAGCAGCGCCGAGACATCCGCGTGGTGCGGGACCAGCCACTGCTGCGTGGGCTCGTAGCGGATCACCCGGCCCCGCCCCCGGAGCTCGGCGTAGGCGGGGTAGGGATCGGCGAGGAACGCCGGGTCCCAGGGGTCGAAGCGGAGGTCGTCAGCTGCTGCCATGGACGGACGCTAACCGCTCGCCCGGCTGCTGACCAGGGGGTCTTGCCGAGCCGGAAGCGTCCATGGCTCAGGGGACGATTCTGAGCAGCCTGTTGGGCGATCCGGTGCCGATGCTGCGCAGCACCCCGGCCGTCGCGCCGCCGACGAGTGCGCTCTGCACGGCCGCCGGGCCGGCGGTGGGGTGGGACGTGAGGTAGACGGCCGCGGCCCCCGCGGCATGGGGAGCGGCCATCGAGGTGCCGGACAGGGTGGCCGTGGCGGTGTCACTGGTGTACCAGCCGGCGAGGATCGAGGAGCCGGGGGCGAACAGGTCCAGGACGGAGCCGTAGTTGGAGTAGCCGGCCCGGTAGTCGGAACTGGTCGTGGCCCCCACGGTGATCGCGGCGGCCACGCGGGCGGGCGAGGTGGTGCCGGCGTTCACGTTCGCGTTGCCGGCGGCGACGGTGTAGGTGACGCCCGCGGCGATGGAGTTGCTCACCGCGGTGTCCAGCGCGGTGCTGGCGCCGCCGCCGAGCGACATGTTGGCGACCGCGGGCCCGGCGCGGTGCGAGGTGACCCAGTCCACGCCCGCGATCACGCCCGAGGTCGTGCCCGAGCCGTCGTTGCCGAGCACGCGTACCGCCACGATCCTGGCCGCCTTCGCCACCCCGTACGTGGTGCCGGCGATCGTGGTGGCGACGTGCGTACCGTGGCCGTTGCCGTCGGCGGCGACGGCGTCCCCGTCGATCGCGTCGTACCCGTACGTGGCGCGCCCGGCGATCTGCTGGTGCGTGATGCGCACCCCGGTGTCGATGACGTACACCGTGGCACCCCGGCCGGCCGTGTCCGGGTAGGTGTACGTCCTGCTGAGCGGCAGTGTGGCCTGGTCGACGCGGTCCAGCCCCCAGGGCGGGTTGATCTGGGTCGCGTCGAGGATGACCTTCTGGTTCTTCTCGACGAACGCGACGGCCGGATCCCCCGCGAAACTCCGTGCCCCGGCCGCGCTGACGTTGACGGCGTAGCCGTTCATCACGGAGCGGTAGGCCCTGTCCACGGTGGCGCCGTACCTGGCCGCCAGCCTGGTGCCCTCCGGTGAGGCCGCTCTGAACCGGGCGGACTTCTTCAGCACGACGAGGTAACTGTTGTCGATACCGTAGGGGGAGTTCTCGTGCAGGACCCGCCCGGCGGCCGGGGCCGCCTCGGCGGACGGGACGGCACCGCTTCCCATCGCGGCAGCCGCGGCGAACGCGGCGCCGGCCGCGAGGACCCGGCGCCTGGCCGTGAGGATTTTTCGCATGCGGAAGGACTTCCTCGGGCGGGTCGAAAGCTTCCCTCACGGGAGGCTGTTCGCCCTTCGGGGTGACCGATTGCACCGGATGGCCGCCCGCCCGAGGGATCACGCGGCCATCGGCTAGCCCGGCGTCACCAGCCTCGCCTCGTACGCGAACACCGCCGCCTGGGTCCGGTCCCGCAGGCCCAGCTTGACCAGGATCCTGCTCACATGGGTCTTGATCGTCGACTCGGCGACCACCAGGCGGCCGGCGATCTCCACGTTCGACAGGCCCTGGGCGATCAGGACCAGTACCTCCGTCTCCCGTTCGGTCAGTTCGCCGTAGGACGCCTGGGCGGTGCGGGTCAGGCGGGGGGCGTCCGTGAGTCTGGAGAACTCGGTGATCAGACGTCTGGTGACGGAGGGGGCGAGAAGGGCCTCGCCCGCCGCCACCACACGTACCCCGTCCGCCAGTTGTCGGGCCGAGGCGTCCTTCAGCAGGAAGCCGGAGGCACCCGCGCGCAGGGCCTGGTAGACGTACTCGTCGAGGTCGAAGGTGGTCAGCACCAGGACTTTCGCCGTGCTGTCCGCCGCCACGATCTCCCGCGTCGCCTCTATGCCGTTCAGCTCCGGCATGCGGATGTCCATCAGCACCACGTCGGGGGACAGTTCACGGACCCGGTCCACCGCCTCGCGGCCGTTGACGGCCTCCCCGACGACCTCGATGTCCGGCATCGCGTTCAGCAGGACAGAGAAGCCCTCGCGCACCATCATCTGGTCGTCCGCTATCAGTACACGGATCGTCATGCTCCACCCTCGGTCGCGGCCACCGGCAGGAACACCGTCACCTCGTAGCCCCCCGCCGGTGTCGGCTCCGCCGTCATCTCGCCGTCCAGCATCGTCACCCGCTCACGCATTCCCGTGATGCCGTGGCCCGCGCCCGGCGAGGGCTTGATGAGGGCGGGGTTGGGCGGCGGGTCGTTGACGATGCGCAGGCCGAGGCCGCCGAGCACGTAGCCGATCTCCACCCGGGCGCTCGCACCGGGGGCGTGGCGCAGGGTGTTGCTCAGCGCCTCCTGGACTATCCGGTACGCCGACAGCTCGACGCCCTGCGGGAGTTCGCGGACCGCGCCGGTGATCGTCCTGGTCACGTCCACCCCCGCCTCCCGTACGTTCGCCAGCAGCGCGTCCAGTTCGGCGAGGGTGGGCTGCGGGGCGTCCGGCGCCTCGTAGTCCTCGGCGCGGACCACGCCCAGTACCCGGCGCAGCTCGGTGAGGGCCGCGACCGCGTTCTCCCGGATCGTCGCGAAGGCCTTCTCCAGCTCTTCCGGCGGGTTCTCCACCCGGTAGGGGGCGGCCTCCGCCTGGATGGCGACCACCGACATGTGGTGGGCGACCACGTCGTGCAGCTCGCGGGCGATCGTGGTGCGCTCCTCCAGGAGGGTGCGCCGGGAGCGCTCGTGCGCGGTCACCGTCTGCTGGGCCGTCACCTCCTGCTCGGCCTCCCGGCGTATGTGCCGGACGGTGACGGCGAGCAGCACGATCGCGGAGAAGACCAGCATGGGCGCCACGTTCGTGTCGTAGTGGCCCCAGCCGAAGGCGGTCTCGGCGACGAAGCCGTAGGCCGCCGTCAGCAGCCACATCCAGGCCGCCGTGCGCGGACGGGTACGGATCGCGACGACGGTCAGCACCACCAGGTGGGAGATGAAACTCGGCGGCAGCCAGGGCCAGTTGCCGTACGTGCTGCCCATGACGGCGACGAACGTGGTCGACACGAGCGACAGCCAGAACGCGGCGGCCGGGCGGACCAGCGTCATCAGCACGGGAGCCAGGACGAACAGGCCGATCAGAAGATCCGTCGAGCCGTTCCCGTTGGGCAGCGTGGCGCTCAGCAGCGCCACCATGCCGGCCGCCGCGACCAGGATGTGCCGCGACCAGGTCGCGTACTCCCGCTTGCGGCCCTTCAGCCGGCCGGTGATGCGGCCGGTGGGCTCCCTCGGGGGGAGCGGGCGGTAGACCAGGGCGTCGTCGATCAGGTCCTTCCGCATCCCGCGCAGGGCGTCCATGGCCGCCCGGACCTCCGGGCTCTTCGGCTGGTACGCGCCGTGGGGGTCGTCCTGGGGCGTCATGTGCGTCTGCGTCGTCTCCGTCACGTTCAGAACGGTAGGCGGGACCGGGGGTCGCGGTCGTCACCAGTGAGGGGGGTTCCGGTACGTCCGTCTCAAGTACTACGGGTCTGACCGGCGCCCACCACGGGCCGGGCCGCCCCGGCGCACCGCTCAGTACCCCGACGGTCTCACCAGCCCCGACTCGTACGCGAACACCGCCGCCTGGGTGCGGTCGCGCAGACCCAGCTTCACCAGGATGCGGCCCACATGCGTCTTCACGGTCTGCTCGGCGACGACGAGATGGCGGGCGATCTCCGCGTTGGACAGTCCCTGCGCGATCAGGGTGAGCACCTCCGTCTCCCGCTCGGTGAGGTCGCCGACGCGCTCCCTCAGCGGCGGTCTCGGCGTGCCGTTCAGCCGGGAGAACTCGGAGATCAGCTTGCGGGTGATCCCCGGGGCGAGCAGCGCGTCACCGGCCGCCACGACCCGGACGGCCTCGGCGAGCTGGTCCGCGGAGGCGTCCTTCAGCAGGAAGCCGGACGCCCCGGCGCGCAGCGCCTCGTACACGTACTCGTCGAGGTCGAAGGTGGTGAGCACCAGCACCTTGACGGCGGGGTGCGCGAGGGTGATGCGGCGGGTGGCCTCGATGCCGCCGAGCTCGGGCATGCGGATGTCCATCAGGACGACGTCCGGGGCGAGTTCGGCGACCTGCGCCACGGCGTCCAGACCGTCCACCGCCTGTCCGGTCACCTCGATGCCGGGGTGAGCGTTGAGCAGGACGGTGAAGCCCTGCCGGACCATCTGCTGGTCGTCGGCGATCAGTACGCGGATGGTGGCGCCGCTCGTCATCGCTTCTCGTCTCCTGTAGGGGGCGGGTCGTCCGGGAAGATGAGTTCCAGGTCCTCCGGGGTTTCGGGATCCTTCTCCGGGAGCGCGACGCCGTCCCTCGGGAGGAACGCCACGACCGAGAACCCGCCCTGCAGCGTCGGGTGGGCCACGACCTGCCCGCCGAGCATCGTCGCCCGCTCCCGCATGCCGAGCAGCCCGTGCCCCGCGCCGGGCGAGGGCCGGCTCGGGCGGCTCGGACGGGAGTTCGTGATGTCCAGGTTCAGGCCCTGGGCATGGTGGGTGACCCGGACGCGCACCGTGGACCCCGGCGCGTGCCGCAGGGCGTTGCTCAGCGCCTCCTGGACTATCCGGTACGCCGACAGCTGCACGCCCGGCGAATACCCCGGCGGCTCGCCCTCGACGGCGGCGACGACGTCCAGCCCCGCCGCGCGGGTGTTCTCCAGCAGGGCGTCGAGGCGGTCGAGGGTGGGCTGCGGGGTGTCGGGGGCGGAACCGTCGCCGGCCGCGCCGAGGCCGTAGGGGTCCTCGGGGTTCTCCGAGCGCAGCACGCCGAGCACCCGGCGCAGTTCGGTGAGCGCCTCCAGGGCGTTCTGCCGGATGCCGGCGAGGTTCTCCCTCAGCTCCTCGGACGGGTTCTCCACCAGATGGGGAGCCACCTGGGCCTGGATGGAGATCACCGACATGTGGTGGGCGACCACGTCGTGCAGCTCGCGCGCGATGCGGTTGCGCTCCTCCAGGAGGGTGCGGCGGGCACGCTCCTCGGCGGTGATGCCGGCCTGCTCGACGAGCTGGTTGCGGGCCTCACGGCGGCCGCGCAGCGCGGTGCCGAGAAGGACGACGGCGGCGAACAGGATCAGCGCCAGGACACCGGTCGACGCGTACGTCGCTCCGCCGATCCCGCCTTGGACGACAAAGGTGGCCACCGCGGTCAGCGCCAGGACGCCGACGGACACCCGCGCAGGCATTCTCAGGGCGAGCAGCAACAGCACCGTGCAGTGCGCGACCAGCCCGGGCGGGCCCCACGGCCACCCCGGGTGGGCCGCCAGCGCCTCCGGACGGGGCGGGCTCCACGGCAGGCCGGCCGCTCCGGAACCGGGGCCGGCGAACATCGTCTCCCGGGCGCCGACGGCGGCCGCCAGCGTGACCCCCAGCGAGAGCCACCACGCCGGCACCGGCAGCCACAGCGCCAGCACCACCGCCGCACCCTGCGCCAGCGCCAACGGCACCCCCCACTGAACGCCGAGCTGGTAGCGGTCGGCCATCTGGTCCAGATTGGCGATCGCCGTGCCGAACGCGACCAGGCAGACCAGGCCGTGCGGAAGCCAGCGCAGCCACACCGAGGGAGGCAGCGGGGCCGGCCGGGCGGTCAGCAGGTCGTCGTGCAGAGCGCGAAGAACCCACTTCACCCTCCCCCGTGCCATGGTCAGCTGCTTCTCCGCCCGGTTCGCCATCCGCTTCACCCTAGACCTGCCGCGGATCCCGCAGCCTCGACGCCTGCGCCGGGTGCGACCGCCCTCCGGCCCGCACGAGCCGCGACGGGCGCGGGGCCGTGCGCACGCGCCGCCGCCGGCCGCTCTCGAACCCGTGGAACGCCGCCCAGCACACCCCCAGGACCAGGGCGAACAGCGGCAGCCACCCCAGCCGGGCCGCGACCCAGCCCAGACCGGCCGGGGCCGTGTGCAGTCCGGGCAGACGGCCCGCCAGGAGGCCTGTCGCCGTGGTCGCCATCATGGCCGTCTGATGCCAGAGGAACACGGTCATCGCGGAGAGGTTCACCAGGGCCACAGCCGCCCAGGCCGACGGCCGGGTCATGGCGCGGCGCAGCCGGCCGCGCAGCAGCAGGGCCACCCCGCACTGGGCGAGGCCGAAGGTGACGGCGGCCAGCGTCGGCGGGTTGAGGTTGGAGACCGCCGCGCCGGGCACGCCCACCATCGACGCCGGATAGCCCGCCCAGCCGACCAGCACCGCCGTCGCCGCGGCACCTCCGACGAGCAGGGTCCAGCCGGCGCGCGGGCGCTCCAGCTCGCCCCGGGTCCACGCCGCACCCAGGGTGTACGGCACCAGCCAGCCGGCCACGAGGTTCACCCAGCCGAGCCAGGACGGGCCGCCGAGGCCGAAGCGCACCAGGTCCACATGGAGGACGACCGCCAGCGGCCACAGCGGGTTCAGCCGGGCCAGCAGCGGGGTCGCGGCCGTCAGCGCGGCGAACACCAGCAGGAACCACAGCGGGGACAGCGCCAGCTTGACCACGGTGTGCACGGTGACGAACGACGCGCCGCCCAGCAGCAGGCCCACCGCGGCCACCGTCCACACCGCCAGCACGGCCGTCACCGGCCCGAACAGCCGGGCCAGGCGCGCCCGCAGCCACGCGCCGTAGCCCCCGTGGCGCCCGTGCCGCCCGGCTGCCGCCGCGCGCGCCCGGGCCGAGGCCAGGCCGCGGGTCGCCACATGGCCGCCCACCATGAAGAACACCGCGAGGGTCTGGAACACCCAGGAGACGGGGGCCAGCCAGGGCATCGGGCCGAGGGGGCTCGCCGCGCGCAGGGTGCCGCCGTCCGCCACCAGGGCCGTCACCAGCCAGTGGCCGAGGACCACTCCGAGGATGGCCAGGGCGCGCAGGGCGTCGACGGCCCGGTCGCGCCGCGGGGGCGTGGCGGCCTCGATACGGGCCGCGGCCCGCCGTGTGCCGGACAGCCCTCGCACCTGCCGTGTCTCACCCACGGGTCACCTCCGTCGTCTCGCCGAGCACGATCCGGGCGAGGTTGGCCAGGGAGACCGAGCCCGGGGAGAAGTAGTCGCTGTGGCCGCCCGCACCGGCGGCGAAGACACGGGCGCCGAAGGACGGGGCGACCGGATCGGTGCCGAAGCCGACCGTCGTCCCGAACAGGCCGGCGCTGACGTGCGGAACGTCCGCCACCCAGTCGTCGGCGCCCCGGGCCGCCCAGACCCGCGCCCGGGTGTGCAGGCCTGCCGCCGCGTCGACGCCCGTGCCCGGGCTGCCGATCAGGGCGATGTCGTCCACGTCCAGACGGGGAGCGGCACGGCCGCACACGACCGAGCCGTAGGAGTGACACAGGAGGGCGACGCGGGTGCCCGAACCGGTGACGGCGCGCAGTGTGCGGACGAGGTCGCGCAGTTCCGGTGCCGCCTCGTCGGCGCGGGTCGGCGTGAGCACCGTCGTGCTGACCGTGCCCGGTGTGGTGTAGCCGAGCCAGGCCACCACCGCCGTACGGCTGCCCGCGCCGGTTTGGCGGGCGAGCCGCTCGTGCAGGGCCGCCGCGCCGGCGCGGAAGCGGCCGTAGGTGTCCAGCGAGGTGTCGGAGCCCGGTATCAGGACCGCGACGCGGTCGGCGTGGCCGAGGTCCCCGAACACCTCCGTGGCACGGCCCTCCCCCCGGCCGTCGAAAGCGAGGAGCTTGCGTGAGGGGGCCGCCAGCGCCCGGTCGGCCGCCGCCCGGTGGTGATCGCCGTGGGCCGCGGCCATCCGGGACGCCAGGGCCGCGTTGGCACGGTTCGCGGCGTACGCCTCGTCGAGCGTCGCCGCCGTCAGCGGGGCGAGGCGGACCGGGGACGGCGCGGGGATGTCGGGCCGGACCGCCGCCGTGAGGGGGACGACCACGGCCGCGGTGATCAGGACGGCCAGAAGCAGGCGCAGCGGGCGCCGGCCGGGAGCCGTCCCCCCGTCCCGGACGTCACGCCCATCGCGCTGTGGCCGCATCCAGCGACGGACCCCGTCGAACCCCTTCATCCCCGCCCCTCCCCCGCCGGTTCGCCCGCCATCGGGCCTTTCCGGCTTGGAAGTTACGGATCGGAGCTCGTCGTTCGCGTCCCGCTGGGGGACTCTCCTCCGACGTAGCTCTCAGGTACTACGGGTACGACACCTAGGGGCTGTCACCGCACCGGGCGGGGGCGGTCACCGCACCGGGCGGGGTAGTTTCACCGCAGCGGGCAGGGGACTGTCACCACACCGGACAAGGGCTGTCACCGCACCGGACGGAGGCGGTCACCGCACCGGAACCGGCGGCTGTCACCAGGCCAGTTGGGCGATCTCCTCCGCCACCACCGCGCAGGCGTCCGCCACCGGATCGATCAGCGGGAAGTGGCCCACGTCCTCGAGCAGCGTCACCCCCACCACCTCCCCCGACTTGGCCGCCGCGTCGGCGTACGCCTCGGCGACCGCCTGCGGGACGACCAGGTCCGTCCGCCCCTGGACCAGGGTCGTGGCGATGCCCGTCGGCAACAGCAGCGCGGGGTCGGCGTACGGCTGACGCTCGGCGAACAGCTCGTCGCCGCCCAGGAGTTGACGGGAGGCGCCCCCGCACACGTCCAGCTTCTCCGCGACCGCGAGGTCCGCGATCGGGGCGAGGGCGACCACGCCCCGCAGCGGGGCGGCGCCGGTGGTGCGCCAGGGCGCGTCGGCGGGCAGGACGTGGCGGGCCGCCGCCCACAGCGCGAGGTGACCGCCCGCCGAGTGACCGGTGAGCACCGTGCGGCGAGGGTCGGCCCCCGGCAGCGTCCGCCGTACGAGCGCGGGGAGCGCGTCGAGGGCCGCGGCGACGTCGTCGAAGGTGTCGGGCCAGCGCCCGGCGACCGGAGGCGTGCCGTCGGCGCCCTCCGGGCCCCGCCGGTACTCCACGTTGGCCACGGCGAACCCGCGCCGCGCCAGGTAGTCGGCGAACGGCGTGATGTGCCGCCGGTCGTACGGTGCCCGCCAGGCGCCTCCGTGCAGCACCACGACGAGGGGCGCGGCGCCGCCGGGACCGGCGTCGCGCTTCGGGGCGTAGAAGTCGATCACCTGGTCGGGGTGGTCTCCGTACGCGGCGGTGGCGTCGGGGTCGACGGGCGGGTGGGAGAAGGCCGACTTCTCCTCGGCAACGGCCCGGGCAGCGACGACGTCGTCCGACATGCTCCAACCTCTCAGCGACGAAACGGTTTTGGACGGTACGGGGTGGCGGACCAGGTGAGAATTCGGCCGTTGGCGGGGACGGTATCAGGCCGGTGACGTGCGCGGACACGCGGATGTCACGCTCGGTGAGGGTAAACGGTTCTGTACGCGCCGTCCCCGGACCCCACCCCCCATACGCAGCCGACCACCGACGTCACTCAGAACATCGGTGGTCGGTGTCGGTCCGGCGCGCGCTCAGCCCAGGATCTCCCCCAGCACCCGGGCCGCCCGCTCCACGTCCGCGAACCCGACATACAGCGGGGTGAACCCGAACCGCAGCACGTCAGGGCGCCTGAAGTCCCCGACGACCCCGCGCTCGACCAGCCGCCGCATCACGTCACCGGCGTCCTCGCAGCGCAGCGCCACCTGGCTGCCCCGCTCCTCGTGACGCACCGGAGTCAGCGACTCGACGCGCCCTTCCCGGACGTAGGCGGCGACGCACTCCAGGAAGAAGTCCGTCAGGGCGAGGGACTTGGCACGGACGGTCTCCACCGAGACGCCCTCCCAGACCTCGAGCGCCGCCTCCAGGGCCAGCATCGACAGGATGTCGGGGGTGCCGACCCGGCCGCGCACCGCGCCCTCCGCCGGCTCGTAGCCGGGCCGCATCCCGAACGGCTCGGCGTGCGAGTTCCAGCCGGGCAGCGGGGAGTCGAAGCGGTCCTGGAGATCGCGGCGGACGTACAGGTACGCCGGTGAACCAGGGCCGCCGTTCAGGTACTTGTAGGTACAGCCGACCGCGAGGTCCACGCCGTGCTCGTCGAGGCCCACGGGCAGCGCGCCCGCGCTGTGGCACAGGTCCCAGACGGCGACGGCGCCCGCCGCGTGCACGGCCGCGGTGAGCGCGGGCAGGTCGTGCAGGCGGCCGGTGCGGTAGTCGACGTGGTTCAGCAGCACCGCGGCCGTACGGTCCGACAGCGCGCCCGGCACCTCCGCCGGGGTCACCGGCCGCAGGGTGCGGCCGGTCATCCGGGCCGCCGACCCGGCGATGTAGCCGTCGGTCGGGAAGGTCGTGGCGTCGACGAGGATCTCACTCCGGTCGTCGCCCGCGATCCGCACCGCGCCCACCAGCGCCTTGAAGACGTTGACGCTGGTGGAGTCGCCGACGACGATCTGCCCGGCCCCGGCGCCCACCAGCGGGGCGATCCGGTCACCGATCCGCTCGGGCGCCGTCCACCAGCCGCTCTCGTCCCAGGAACGGATCCGCAGCTCGCCCCACTGGCGGCGGACGACGTCCTCCACCCGGCCGGGGACGGACGCGGGCAGCGCGCCCAGCGAGTTGCCGTCGAGGTAGACCGCCTCGTCGAGCACGAACTCGGCGCGCTTGTCCGCGAGCGGGTCGCCACTGTCCAGCTCCCGTGCCTTGAAGGCGAGGTCAGACATACGACCTCGCCGTCCACAGCTCGGGGAAGACGTTCTTCTGCGCGCGCTTCTCCAGCCAGGCCACCCCGGCCGAGCCGCCCGTGCCCGTCTTGGCGCCCATCGCGCGGCGGGTGGCGACCAGATGGTCGTTGCGCCAGCGCCACACCAGTTCGGCGACATCGGTCAACGCCTCGCCGAGACGGGCGAGTTCGGCGGACTCGTCACCGGAGTAGAGGGCCGTCCAGACGGCCTCCACCTCCGCCGACGGCTCGTACCGCTGCGACACGTCGCGCGTCAGCACGGCGTCCGGGACGGCGTGCCCGCGCCGCGCCAGCAGCCGCAGCACCTCGTCGTACAGGCTCGGCTCGTGCAGGGCCTTCTCCAGCTCGGCGTGGACGCGGGGCGCGCCCCGGTGCGGCACGAGCATGGACGCGGACTTCTCGCCGAGCAGGAACTCCATCCGCCGGTACATCGCCGACTGGAAGCCGGATCCCTCACCGAGGGCGGCACGGTACGCGTTGAACTGCGCCGGGGTCAGCTGCGCGAGCGGCCGCCAGGAGGCGTTCAGCGCCTCCAGTTCCCGTACGGAACGCTTCAGCGCGTCGATCGCGACCGGCACCCGGTCCTCGCGGAGCGCCTGCGCGGCGGTCTCCCACTCGTGGACGATGACGGTGAACCACAGCTCCATGACCTGGGTCGTGACCAGGAAGACCATCTCTCCGGGGTCGTCGGAGAGGGTGTGCTGGAGATGGGTGAGCACGTCTGCCTTGACGTAGTCCTCGTACGGCGTGGTGCCGGCGAAGTCGAGATGCGGGGTCTCGGGCTCGTGGGTCGCGTGAGCCTCTTGGGACATCGCTGTCTCCTGTAGTACTCCGGGTAGCGGTCCGCCCCTGCCGATGCCGACACGGGGGCCCCGGTCCCCACCGGCATCTTCCGCATCAGACCCGGATCCCGCAAGGCCCGCCCGGATCACGGACGGGCCCGCAGGGGACGAGCGGCGGCTAGCCCAGGGTCTGGGCCGCCGTCGGGGAGGAGTCTTTCAGGAACTGCGTGCAGCGCTCGTACTCCTCCTGCTCGCCGATCGCCTGCGCGGCGCGGGCGAGGGCGTGCAGGGCGCGCAGGAAGCCGCGGTTCGGCTCGTGCTCCCAGGGCACCGGGCCGTGGCCCTTCCAGCCGCCCCGGCGCAGGGCGTCCAGGCCGCGGTGGTACCCGGTGCGGGCGTACGCGTACGACTCCACCACGCTGCCCCGCTCGAACGCGTCGTCGGCCAGCTGGGCCCAGGCCAGCGAGGACGTCGGGTACTTCGCGGCGACGTCGGCGGGCGCGGTGCCGCTCGCGAGGAGGTCGCGGGGCTCCGGGTCGTCGGGGAGGCGGGTCGGGGGCGGGCCCCCGAGGAGGTTCTCGTGAATGGACATGGGTCCAGTGTGGGGGATACGGCGGTGTCGGGCGGGCCGACCCGGCACCCACCGGCGGGGGGAGCTGGGCGGAGGGAGCTGGGCGGAGGGAGCTGGGCGGAGGGGAGCTGGGCGGAGGTGGGTCGCGCGGCCCGGCACCCACGGGGTGCCGCTGCGCCCACCCGTGCCGCCCCAGCGGCACGACCGCCCGCAGCTCCGCGCGGTGAAAGGGGCGCGGGGAACCGCGCGATCAGCCCCCGCCGGCCCGCAGCCACGCACGCCTGGCCCGGCGCGGGGAACCGCGCGATCAGCCCCCGCCGGCCCGCAGGGGCACGCGGTCGTTTCTAGGTCACGCTTCCCCGTCCCCGTCGTCCCTCCAGCGGGGGAGCCGAGACGCAGCAGTGGGTTCTGCATTCCGGGTGGCCGCAGTCCGGCGGAGGCCGCCGTACCGTCGCGTAGGCCACGGCCGAGCCCACCACGAGCACCCCCGCGCACCACACCATCGCCTGCCGGAACGGCCCCTCGAAGGCCTCCGCCGAGCGGTACGCCTCCGGTCCCATCCCGGTCAGCAGGGGCAGCGCGGCCACCGCGACCAGGCCCGCCGCCCGGGCCGCCGCGTTGTTGACGCCGCTGGCGAGCCCGGCCCGCGTCACGTCCACCGAGGCCAGCACGGTCGCGGTCAGCGGGGCGACCAGGGTGACCAGGCCGAGACCGAGCACCAGGACGGCGGGCAGGACGTCGGCGGCGTACGACGCGTCCTCGCCGACCCGGAGCATCAGCAGCATCCCCGCCGCGCACAGCAGCGGGCCCACCGTGAGCGGGATGCGCGGCCCGATCCGCTCGCCCAGCTCACCGGAACGGGAGGAGAGCAGCAGCATCAGCACGGTGGTGGGCAGCAGCGCCGTACCGGCGCCGAGCGCGGAGTACCCGGCGACGACCTGCAGCTGGACCACCGAGAGGAAGAAGTAGCCGCCGAGGGCCGCGTACACGCACAGCGTGACCACGTTGACGGCGCTGAACTGGCGGGACGCGAAGATGTCGAGCGGCATCATCGGGTCGGGCCGGCGCCGCTCGACGGACAGGAAGGCCGCCCCGGCGGCGACCCCGCCCACCGCGGTGAGGGCGACGGCCACGGACCGCTCCCCGCCCGCCTCGATCAGCGCGTACGTCACCAGCCCCAGCGCCAGCGCCCCCAGCACCGCTCCCAGCACGTCGAAGCGGCCGTGCGCGCGCTGGTCCCCCGACTCCGGCACATGCCGCAGCGCCACCGGCACGCACACCACCGCCAGCGGCACGTTCAGCAGGAACACCCACCGCCAGCCCGGCCCGTCCACCAGCCAGCCGCCGACGAAAGGCCCCACGGCCGCGCCGATGCCCCCGAACCCCGACCACAGGCCCACGGCCCGCCCCCGGTCGTCGGAATGGAAGGAGGCCTGGATCAGCGCCAGCGAACCGGGCGTGAGGAGCGCGCCCCCGACTCCCTGCAGGGCACGGGCCGCGACCAGCACGCCCGCGTTCGGCGCCAGCCCGCACAGCAGCGAGGCCGCGGCGAACCACACCACGCCCACCACGAAGACCTTGCGGCGCCCGTAGCGGTCCCCCAGGGAGCCGCCCAGCAGGATCAGCCCGGCCAGCGTCACCATGTAGGCGTTGACCGTCCACTGCAGGGCCGCGAGGTCCGCGTCCAGGTCCTCGCCGATGCGGGGCAGAGCGACGTTGACGACGGTCGAGTCCAGGAGGGCCATGCTGGAGCCGAGGACCGTGGTGAACACGATCCACTTGCCCCGGGGCGAGGCCAGCCGGACGTCGGGCATGCTCCCAGGTATACAGCGAGCCCGGCGCCGAGGCACCGGGCTCGCTGTGACGCGTGGGTCTACTTGATCTTCTGGCCCGCCGAACGCAGGTTCTGCGTGGCCTCGACGACGCGCGCGGCCATGCTCGCCTCGGCCAGCTTGCCCCAGGTCCGCGGGTCGTAGGTCTTCTTGGAGCCGACCTCGCCGTCGACCTTCAGGACGCCGTCGTAGTTCTTGAACATGTGGTCGGCGACGGGACGCGTGAAGGCGTACTGCGTGTCCGTGTCGAGGTTCATCTTGACCACGCCGTTCTCCAGCGCGGTCGCGATCTCCTCCTCCGTGGAGCCGGAGCCGCCGTGGAAGACGAAGTCGAAGGGCTGCGAGCCGGCCGGCTTGCCGTACTTCGCGGCGACGCCGTCGTTCAGCTCCTTGAGCAGGTCGGGACGCAGGACCACGTTGCCCGGCTTGTAGACGCCGTGGACGTTGCCGAAGGACGCGGCCAGCAGGTAGCGGCCCTTCTCGCCCAGGCCGAGCGCCTCGGCCGTACGGATGGCGTCCTCGACCGTCGTGTACAGGGAGTCGTTGATCTCGTGCGAGACACCGTCCTCCTCGCCGCCGGTCGGGGTGATCTCCACCTCGAGGATGATCTTCGCGGCGGCGGCGCGGGCCAGCAGCTCCTGCGCGATCTCCAGGTTGTCGGCGAGGGTCTCGGCGGAGCCGTCCCACATGTGCGACTGGAAGAGCGGGTTGCGGCCGGCCTTCACGCGCTCCTCGGAGACGGCCAGCAGCGGACGTACGTACCCGTCGAGCTTGTCCTTCGGGCAGTGGTCCGTGTGCAGGGCGACGGTGACCGGGTACTTCTCGGCGACGATGTGCGCGAACTCGGCCAGGGCCACGGAGCCCGTCACCATGTCCTTGCTGTACTGGCCGCCCAGGAACTCGGCACCACCCGTGGAGATCTGGATGATGCCGTCGCTCTCCGCCTCCGCGAAGCCGCGCAGAGCCGCGTGCAGGGTCTGGGTCGAGGTGACGTTGATGGCCGGGTAGGCGAACTTGCCTGCCTTCGCCCGGTCGAGCATCTCGTTGTAGACCTCGGGGGTTGCGATGGGCATTCGTCCGCTCCTTGAGTGTGCGGGTTGGCGTACTGCGTGCTTACGGCCCTGACCTAGACCTTGGGGTTCGACGTCGTCGTCGTCCCCATCTTTCCAGAGATGTGCGGATGGTCCATGGCCGGTCCACGGGCGGACCGCACAGCGGTCCATTCCAGGTCGGAAGGGCTGGTCAGTCCAGACCCAGTTCATCCTTCGAGAAGGCGAACAGGTACGGGACGCCCGCGCCCGCGCGGATCTTCTCGTCGGCGCCGGTCGCCCGGTCCACGATGGTCGCGACGGCGACGACCTCGGCGCCCGCCTCGCGCACGGCCTCCACGGCGGTCAGCGGCGAGCCGCCGGTGGTGGAGGTGTCCTCGACGACCAGGACCCGGCGGCCCTTGATCTCGGGGCCCTCGACCCGCCGCTGCAGTCCGTGCGCCTTGGCCGCCTTGCGCACGACGAAGGCGTCCAGCCTGCGGCCGCGGGCGGCGGCCGCGTGCAGCATGGCGGCGGCGACCGGGTCGGCGCCCATGGTCAGTCCGCCGACGGCGTCGAACTCCAGGCCGGCGGTGAGGTCGAGCAGCACCTGCCCGACCAGCGGGGCGGCCTCGCCGTCGAGGGTGACGCGGCGGAGGTCGACGTAGTAGTCCGCCTCCAGCCCCGACGACAGGGTCACCTTGCCGTGCACCACGGCCTTGTCCTTGATCTGCTGCAGCAGCGCGCCGCGTACATCCACGTCCGTCATGCCGAACAGCTTAGAGGCGGGTCCAGCTCCAGGTCGTCGTCGCCTCCAGCGGCTCCAGCGGGGTGACCTGGCGCGGGAGGGTGTTCAGCCCGTCGGGCGGGCCGGTCTGCGGCTCCACGCACACGGCCGCCTCCTGCTCGTCGTAGACCACGACCCACTCCTGCGGGCTGGTCACCTCGACCCGCAGCTGTCCCGGCCAGGTCAGGGCCACGGACACGCCGCCCGGCATGCCGAAGCAGTCGTCCCACGGCCCCGGCTTCGGCTCGACGCGGTTCCCGGTCGGCAGATGGTCCTCGCCGCGTTCCTCCTGCCAGGCGGCGTCGAAGGCGACCCGTACGTCCTCGCCGCCCAGGTTCCGGTTGAACCAGGGGTGCCAGCCGATCTGTGCCGGGAAGGACGAGCCGTACGTCTCCACGCCCATGGTGAGGGTGAGCGCGTCCTCGGTCAGGGCGACCACCTGGGTGACCCGGCCGGGGTACGGCCAGGGCGCCACCAGGTCGTAGGTCAGGACGGCCTCGCCGGCCGTGACGCGCGCGACCTTCCAGGCGCCGTCGCGGGCGGTGCCGTGGATGGCGTGGGGCGCGGCGTTCAGCGGCATCTGGTGGACGGTCGCACCGTCGCGGAACCGGCCGTCCCGGATCCGGCCGCACCAGGGGACCATCGGGAAGCAGCCGAACCGCTCGCCCTGCCGCAGCAGTTCCAGTCCGCCGACGCGCAGCCCACCGACCCGGCCGCCGTTGCCCGGCCGCACGGTCACCTCCGCGTCGCCCGCGGTCAGCGTGATGTCTTCGTCAGTCACGGGTCGACCCTACTGGCCCGATCAAGAGGGCCGCCCGCGAGCCGCCCCGGCGCACGGCTACCTGCGGCGGCGCAGCGCCCGGCCCACCACGATGGCCGACGCCACGACCAGCGCGGCGGCGGGCGCGGCCCAGCGCAGCGTACTGTTCGGCGCGATGGTCTGCGGCGCCGGGACCGGGGCGTACCGCCCGCGCGGCGGGGCGTGGTCCACCTCCTCCGCGCTGCGCCCGATCATCGTGCGGCGCGCGTGCGCGGCCTCGGCGGGCGGCTCACCGGGCTCACCGGGCGCGGTGAGGTCGTCGGCCTCCGCGTCGAGCCCGGATGGCGGAACCTCGGTCCCCTCGTCCGATACGGCACCCTCGCCGGGCTCCCCGGACGTGGCACCCTCGGCGGCTTCCTCGGACACGGCCTCGCCGGCCGGCTCCCCCGAGACGGCGCCCTCGACCGGCTCCCCGGACGCGACGCCCTCGGCGGGCTCGACGGGCGGTGCACCCTCGGCGGGCTCCTGCGGTACGGCGCTCTCGGCGGCCTCCTCGCCGGCCGGCTCCCCCGAGGCGGCACCCTCGACCGGCTCCCCCGAGGCGGCACCCTCGACCGGTTCCCCCGAGGCGGCAGCCTCGGCAGACTCCCCCGACGCGGCCTCCCCAGCCGGTTCCCCCGGGGCGCCGCTCTCGGCCGGTGCACCCGGGACGCCGCCCTCGGCCGTCGCCGCCGTCCCCAGGTTCTCCGCGAAGCGGTTCAGCAACCGTGCGATCGCCGCCGCCACCTGCTCCTCGGGCAGTTCGGCGACCCGGCCGTCCGCCGCGGCCGTGGCCTCGAAGTGGAGGGTCGTGCCGGCGTCGGTGTCCCGCAGCCGCGCCAGGAGCGCGAGCTTCACGGAACCGCTGCCCCGGGCCTCGGTGGCGTCACCCGCCAGGGCGTACGCGCCGTCCTCCCGCGCGGAGACCCGTACGGAACCCCGGTAGGTGATGGTGTGGCCGCCGACACGGACCTTCAGCCGCCCGGCGACGGGTTCGGTTCCGGCGTCCTGCTGGAGGCCGGGCACGGCACGGGCCACCTGCGCGGGGTCGGCGAGGACCGCCCTCAGCCGCTCGGCCGGAACCGGAACGAACACCTCATGCTCCATAGTGGCGGAGCCTACCCAGCCGCCCGCCGAAAGCACCCGGCAAAACCGGGATTCGGCTCCCGGGGACGGCACGCGGTGGTACCCGTCGGTCGTCTCAGTACCGCGGATGCACCAGGGTCGAGGCCCGTACGCCCGCCACCCGTGTCCCCCGGACCGCGCGCGCGTCCGCCGTCAGATCCCGCTGGGTCAGGGCGCGCGGGTGGTCACCGGCGGGAGCGAGGCGCAGGGGCGGCCGGGTGGCGGCGGCGAGGACGAAGCCCCAGTCGCGGGGGGCGCGGGAGGTGCCGCGGTCGGGGCCGCCGGGGAGGCCGGGGTCGTGGGCGTCCACGCGGTAGGGGACGGTGCGCAGGCCCGCCGCCCGCACGGTCGCCTCCACCGTCCAGAAGACCCGCGGCCGGCCGGTCACCGGCCCGGCGTGCACGGCGAGCCGCCCGCCGGGGGCGAGGGCCCGCCGGGCGAGGCCGTAGAACTCCAGGGAGTAGAGCTTGGTGCTGGCGGTGATGCCGGGGTCGGGCAGGTCCGCGATCACGACGTCGTACGCCGCCGGGGGCGCCCCGCGCAGCCAGTGGAAGGCGTCGGCCGTGGTGACGTGGACGCGGGGATCGTCGTAGGCGCGGGCGTTGAGGCGGGCGAGGGCGGGGTCGGTGCGGGCCAGCCGGACCAGGCCCGGGTCGAGTTCGACGATGTCGACGCGGCGCACGCCGGGGAGGGCGAGGGCCTCGCGGGCGGCCAGGCCGTCGCCGCCGCCGAGGACGAGCACGCGCGCGTGGGGGCCGTTCATCGCGGGGAGGACGAGGGCCTCGTGGTAGCGGCGTTCGTCGCCGCCGACACGCAGCCGGCCCTCCAGGTAGAGGGCGAGGGGACGGCCCCGGGTGCCGCCGGTGAGGACGACCTCCTGGACGCCGGTCCGCAGGGCGACGCGCACGTCGTCGCCGTAGACCGCCTGGCGTGCGGCCCGCTCGAAGTCGTCGACGAGGACCGCGGCGGAGGCGAGGACGCCGATGACGACGACGCCGGCGACCAGCAGGGCCCCGCGGGCGCGGCGGCTGAGGTCGCGGCGGAACAGGCCGAGGACCAGGGCGCCCCCGGCGACGACGTTGACCGAGCCGGTCAGCAGGGAGCTGGTCAGCTGGCCGAAGAAGGGCAGCAGCAGGAAGGGGAACGCCAGGCCGCCGACGAGCGCGCCGACGTAGTCCGCGGCGAACAGGTCGGCGACCGCGCCGCCCGCGTCCTGGCGGCGGACGCGCTGGATGAGCTCCATGAGGAGGGGGACCTCGGCGCCGATGAGCAGGCCGATGGCGAGGGAGAAGGCGACGAGGAGGACGCGTGGGCCGTCGGCCCACAGACCGCCCCAGCCGCCCGTCCAGGCGAACACCGCGTACAGCGCCATCGCGCTGCAGCCGCCGACCAGGGCGAGGACCGCCTCCAGGGCACCGAAGCCGGCCGCGGCGAACCGGCGCAGCCGTTTGGCCGCGAGGGAGCCGATGCCCATCGCGAAGACCATGACGGACAGCACGACGGAGGCCTGGGTGACGGAGTCGCCCATCAGGTAGGAGGCGAGGGCGACGAGTTCGAGTTCGTAGACGAGTCCGCAGGCCGCGCAGACGAAGACGCAGGTGAGGACCAGGAACCGCCCGACGTCCGGCCGGACGGGGAGCCGCGTGGGGCCGCGCCGGGGTGGTGGGGCACCGGGCGGGGCCGGGGCGTGCGGTTCGATCACGACTGCGACGTTACGTCACGGGTCCGGGACGCTTCGTCACCCACACGTGTGGAAGATGGCCCTCAAACACGGCGCCTCCCCGCCAAACCCCTCACGCGCCGGGCCTGTTCGCGCGCGCACGGACCGCCACCCTCGTCCGTGTCGCCACCAACTGCCCGTCCTGCGGGTAGGCGTGCCAGGTGCGCCAGTGGACGTGGTCCTCGTGGCGCTGGGCGAGGAGCGCGGTGAACGCGTGCGGGCTGCCCGGGAAGACGCCGGCGAGGCCGTGCGGATGGTCGGTGACGAGGGCGAGCAGCTCCTGGGCACGGCCCGCGAACTGACCCGGCGTCAGCACCTCGACGCGCGCCGCGAACTCGTACTCCCATTCACCCACCCGCTTGGCGACGCCCAGCGGCAACGGGGTGCTGCTGCCGGGGAGACACGCCACCGTCTCCGAACAACGGCCCTGCTCCCCCTCCAGCAACACCTGGTGCGAGGCGCCCAGCAGTCGCAACTGGAGCTTCGCGCCGGACAGTTCGAGGTCGAGGGTGGCGAGGGCGGGCAGCGGTTCCCGCCCCAGGGCCCAGGCGAGGTCGGCGGCACGCGTGTCGGTGTAGGAGGTGTTCAGGGTCGTGAGCATGGATCGGCTCCGCGGAGACGCAAGGAGGGAGGGAAAATGGCGCACCCCGGTGGACCCGGTAGACACCGGGAGATCGGCCCCGGCCGGCCCGGTCCGGAAGGGGCGTCCGCGCGGGACGTCCGTAGGGGTCCGAGGGGCTGCGTTGGTGCTCTAGAGGGAATCATGAACTGCGGCGACGCCACAGCGTTTTTACCCAACTTCGTGGGGTTTCCATCCCTCGGGGGGCTCCACAGATCAACTGTTCAACCGGACGCGCGTCAAACGACCTGATCGTGCGCCAACGCGCCCCACATGAAAGACGCGAACGCGGGTAAACGAGGCGGCCGCACCGGCGCGGTACGCCGCCCGCCGCGCGGGCATGGCCGCCGGTCACATGGTGCGACCGCGGGGCGCCCTGGTCAGGGGCGGGCCCCGCGGTCCGGATGCGGCTCCCCCTCGGTGAGCTCAGCTGCCCCGTGTCAGCTGCCTCCGCCGCATCCGCCGCCTCCTCCCCCGCAGGACGAGCCGCCACCGCAGGACGACGAGCTGCCGCAGGACGACGAGGAGCTGCCGCAGGAGTGACCACCCGAGTGGCCGCCGGAGTCACCCGAGTGGTGGCCGGAGTGACCGGAGTGGCCGGACTGGCCTGAGGACGATCCGCCGTCCCCGCCGAAGACCCACCAGCTCGCCGCCGCCGCGTCGGCCGTGCCGCTGGAGCTGCCGCTGCTCGCATGGGTGCGGCTGTTCCCGTGGCCGCCCGACCGGCCGCCCGCGGACCCGCCGCCGTACGACCGCACCGGAGCGCCGTACACGTGCCGCCGGCTCCTCCTCCGGGCCCTGGTGGCGAGAACCGCCACGAACAGCACTGCGACCCCCGTCAGGATGATGCCGAGAACCATGGCCCCACCCTCCTTCCGAATCCCCCGAAGCGGCCCCCCGTGGGCGCCTCGCGTGGTGCGTGGGCGTTGCGTGAACGGGGGATGCCCGCCTGCCTCACCGGCCAAAGCACACTTGAGGAACTCCAGAGCTTCGGCGCAGGATGACCGGCATGACCTCCAGTGCGCGCCCGTTCCTGAACCGTCGTCTCGCCGAGTTCGGGACGACGATCTTCGCCGAGATGTCCGCCCTGGCGGTGCGGACCGGGGCCATCAATCTCGGGCAGGGCTTCCCGGACACGGACGGCCCGGAGGAGATCCGCGAGGCGGCCGTGCGCGCGCTGCGGGACGGCCGCGGGAACCAGTACCCGCCGGGCCCGGGTGTCCCCGAGCTGCGCGCGGCGATCGCCGCGCACCAGGCCCGCCGCTACGGCCTGGCCTTCGACCCCGACACCGAGGTGCTGGTCACCGCCGGCGCCACGGAGGCCATCGCGGCCGCCCTGCTGGCCCTGCTGGAGCCCGGCGACGAGGTGGTGGCCCTGGAGCCGTACTACGACTCCTACGCCGCCTGTATCGCCATGGCGGGCGCCACGCGCGTGCCGGTGACCCTGCGCCCGGACCCGGAGCAGGCCCGTTTCCGCCTCGACCTGGACGAACTGCGCGCCGCGGTGACCGACCGGACCCGTCTGCTGCTGGTCAACACCCCGCACAACCCGACCGGCACCGTCCTCACCCGCGAGGAGCTGACCGCGATCGCCGCGCTGGCCGTGGAACGGGACCTGCTGGTGGTGACGGACGAGGTGTACGAGCACCTGGTGTTCGACGAGGCCGAGCACGTGCCGCTGGCGACCCTGCCGGGAATGCGGGAGCGCACGGTGACGATCGGCTCGGCGGGCAAGACGTTCTCGTTCACCGGCTGGAAGGTCGGCTGGGTCACGGCCGCGCCCGGCCTGGTCACGGCGGTGCGCTCGGCGAAGCAGTACCTGACGTACGTGTCGTCGGGGCCGTTCCAGTACGCGGTCGCGGAGGCGCTCTCCCTCCCCGACACCTATTTCGACGCCTTCCGCGCGGACATGCTGGCCAAGCGGGACCTGCTGGCGGCGGGCCTCGCGGAGGCGGGCTTCGCCGTCTTCCGTCCGGCCGGCACCTACTTCGTCACCACCGACATCCGGCCCCTCGGCGAGAGCGACGGCTTCGCCTTCTGCCGCTCCCTGCCCGAGCGCGCGGGCGTGGTCGCCATCCCCAACGCCGTCTTCTACGACCACCGCGAGGCGGGCGCGCCGTTCGTGCGGTTCGCGTTCTGCAAGCGGGCGGGCGTGCTGGAGGAGGCGGTGACGCGGCTGAAGGCGCTGGCGGGCTGAACCGGCGCCCCGGGTCCCGCCGAACAGCGGGGCGCCCGTCCACAGGGTGTGGACGGGCGCCCCGCTGACGAACAGGCCGGTCGTACGACCTACTCGTCGCCCTCCTCGGGCTTGTCCTCCGCTTCGTTGACCTCCTGCTCGAGGCCCAGCTGCTCCACCAGCCACTTGTCGAACTCGATGGCCGCGCGCACCCAGCTCACCGTCGAGGAGACGAACAGCTCGATGTTCACCCCGGCGCCGATCAGCAGCTGCGCCTCGCCGATGAGGCGGACGGTGCCGTCGTCGTGGGTGTGCGTGTAGACCTTGGGCCACAGGGTGCGCCGGTTCCAGTCGTCGATCGCCTCCAGCAGCTGCTGCTTGTCGTCGATCTTGTGGGGCCGGTCGTAGAACGTCCGCACCGAGTAGACCGCCTGGTCCGCCTCGCCGCGGAACATGAAGTACGTACGGAATTCCTCCCACGGCGCCGCGAGGTCACCCTCGTCGTCGACGACGTACTTCAGCTCCATCTGGTCGAGGAGCTGCTTCACCAGATCCTGATCCGGAACGACGGGGCCGGCCGGTCCCTGGGGCTGCGGCTCGGGCTGACCCCCGAAGTTCGGAATCGAGGACGGGTCGATGCTCACCGTGATTTTCCCTTCGTACGGATCCCGCCATCCTCCCCCATGCGGGGAGGGGGGTGGCAAGCCCCGCCCTCCAGGGTTCACCTCCGGTTGGCGTAATTCCGCTCAGGGCGAGCGGCCGCCCCGGCCGCCCGCCCCGCGGCTACAGCGTCTTGCCGGTGGCGGGGCCCACGATCAGGCCGTCGCCGAAGGCGTCCACACGGACCGTGTCCCCGTCCTTGACCTCGCCGGCCAGGATCTCCTTGGCGAGACGGTCGCCGATGGCCGTCTGGACCAGGCGGCGCAGCGGGCGGGCGCCGTACGCCGGGTCGTTGCCCTCGTGGGCGAGCCAGGCCAGGGCCGCGTCGGTGACCTCCAGGCTGAGGCGGCGGTCGGCCAGGCGCCGTGCGAGCCGGTCGATCTGGAGCCGGGCGATCCGGCCGAGCTCGTCCTTGCTGAGCGCCGAGAAGACGACCAGGTCGTCGAGCCGGTTGAGGAACTCCGGCTTGAAGGACGCCCGGACCACCTCCAGGACCTGCTCCTTCTTCTCCGCCTCGGTGGCGACCGGGTCGACCAGGAACTGGCTGCCCAGGTTCGACGTCAGGACCAGGATCGTGTTGCGGAAGTCGACCGTGCGGCCCTGGCCGTCGGTGAGCCGTCCGTCGTCCAGGACCTGGAGGAGGACGTCGAAGACCTCGGGGTGCGCCTTCTCGACCTCGTCGAGCAGGACGACGCTGTACGGGCGCCTGCGGACCGCCTCGGTGAGCTGGCCGCCCTCCTCGTAGCCGACGTAGCCGGGGGGAGCGCCGACGAGCCGGGCCACGCTGTGCTTCTCGCCGTACTCCGACATGTCGATGCGGACCATCGCCCGCTCGTCGTCGAAGAGGAAGTCGGCGAGGGCCTTGGCCAGCTCGGTCTTGCCGACACCGGTCGGGCCGAGGAAGAGGAAGGAGCCGGTCGGGCGGTCGGGGTCGGCGATGCCCGCACGGGAGCGCCGTACGGCGTCGGAGACGGCCTGCACCGCCTCGGCCTGGCCGATGAGGCGGCGCCCGAGCTCCTCCTCCATCCGCAGCAGCTTCTGCGTCTCGCCCTCCAGGAGGCGGCCGGCCGGGATGCCGGTCCAGGAGGCGACGACGTCGGCGATGTCGTCCGAGCCGACCTCCTCCTTGACCATGGTGCCCTTGGCGACCTCCTCCTCGGCCTCGGAGGCGGCCTCCAGGTCGCGCTCCAGGGACGGGATCTCGCCGTACAGCAGCTTGCTGGCGGTGTCGAAGTCGCCGTCGCGCTGGGCGCGCTCGGCCTGGCCGCGCAGGTCGTCGAGCTTCTCCTTCAGCTCGCCGACCCGGTTGAGGGACTGCTTCTCCTTCTCCCAGCGGGCGGTGAGACCGCGCAGCTCCTCCTCCCGGTCGGCGAGGTCGCGGCGCAGCTTCTCCAGGCGGTCGCGCGAGGCGGCGTCCGTCTCCTTGCTGAGGGCCAGCTCCTCCATCTTCAGCCGGTCCACGGACCGCTGGAGCTCGTCGATCTCCACGGGCGAGGAGTCGATCTCCATACGGAGCCGGGAGGCGGCCTCGTCGACGAGGTCGATGGCCTTGTCCGGGAGGAAGCGGGAGGTGATGTACCGGTCGGACAGGGTCGCGGCGGCCACCAGCGCGCTGTCGGCGATCTGGACCTTGTGGTGGGCCTCGTAGCGGCCCTTGAGACCGCGCAGGATCGCGATGGTGTCCTCGACGGTCGGCTCCGCCACCAGCACCTGCTGGAAGCGGCGCTCCAGGGCCGGGTCCTTCTCGATCCGCTCCCGGTACTCGTCGAGCGTGGTCGCGCCGACCATGCGCAGCTCACCGCGGGCCAGCATGGGCTTGAGCATGTTGCCGGCGTCCATGGCGGAGTCGCCGCCGGCGCCCGCGCCGACGACCGTGTGCAGCTCGTCGATGAAGGTGATGATCTGCCCGTCGGAGTCCTTGATCTCGGCGAGGACGGTCTTCAGCCGCTCCTCGAACTCGCCGCGGTACTTGGCGCCGGCGACCATCGCGCCCAGGTCGAGCGCGACGAGCCGCTTGTCCTTGAGCGACTCGGGCACGTCGCCCTTCACGATCCGCTGGGCGAGCCCCTCGACGACGGCGGTCTTGCCGACGCCGGGCTCACCGATGAGGACGGGGTTGTTCTTCGTACGGCGGGACAGGACCTGCACGACGCGGCGGATCTCGGTGTCGCGCCCGATGACCGGGTCGAGCTTGCCCTCGCGCGCGGCGGCGGTGAAGTCGGTGCCGAACTTCTCCAGGGCCTTGTACTGCCCCTCGGGGTCGGCGGTGGTCACCCGGCGTCCGCCGCGGGCCTTCTGGAAGGCGTCCTGCAGCTTCTTCGCGGTGGCCCCCTGTCCGGCGAGCACCTCGCCGGCCGCTCCGCCCTTGGCGGCGACGCCGATGAGGAGGTGTTCGGTGGAGAGGTACTCGTCGCCGAGGTCCCGCGCGCGTTCCTGCGCGTCGGCGATGACGGTGAGCAGCTCGCGGTTGGGCTGCGGGGGCGCGACCGTGGATCCGGTCACGCTGGGCAGGCCCGCCAGCACCTTCTCGGCGCCCGCGCGCACGGCGGCCTGGTCGGCGTCGACGGCCGCGAGCAGGTCGACGATGTTCTCGTTCTCCTGGCCCTGGAGCAGCGCGAGCAGCAGGTGGGCAGGGGTGAGGTCGGGGTGGCCTGCGGCCACGGCCCGGTTACTGGCCGCGTTGATCGCGTCCCGGCTCCGGTTGGTCAGCTCGGCGTCCACGTTCGCTGTCTCCTCCTTGCGTCAGCCGTCTCCCGTGTCTGACTCAGTCAGCGTACACAAAGTTGAGTCTATTCCGCTCAAGGTGCGCGACGGAAGCCGGGAGGCGGTGTCCGAGGGGAGGCCGGAAGCCGCTAGATTCCGGACCTATGACCACCAACCCCCAGGAACTCGACCCCGAGTACCTCGCCTTCTGGCGCGAACGCCACCTGTGCACGCTCACGACACCCCGCCCGGACGGCAGCCCGCACGTCGTGCCCGTCGGAGTGACATACGACCCGGAGCGGCGGCTCGCTCGGGTCATCGCGGACAAGGCGAGCACGAAGGTGCGCAACATCCTGGCGGCGGGCCCGGAGGGCGCCCGGGTCGCGGTCTGCCAGGTGGACGGCCGCCGCTGGGCCACACTGGAGGGCCGGGCGCACGTCAGCACGGAACCGGAGCGGGTCGCGGAGGCGGAACGGCGCTACGCGCAGCGGTACGGCAGGACCCCGCGGGTGAACCCGACGCGGGTGGTGGTCGAGATCGAGGTCGGGCGGACGATGGGCCGCGGCTGACCGGAAAACGCGGGCGCGCCCGCCCACCCCGCTTCTCCGGCGTTTTCCAGCCACCGCGCAAGCGCTCCGATACCGGGAAATGTCCCCAGAAACTGCAGCGGCGTCACCGTGTTCAGGTCACGGTGACGCCGCTGCGGGGGGAAGCACCTGAGGCGATCTGTTACGACGGGGGAATCGCGTCAGGCACTGCGGGGGGTGGCTGAGATGGTTCGCGGGGCGGCCTGGGGTGCCGGCTCCGCCAACTGATGGTCACGCTGGTCCAGGTTCACGAAGATCATTCCGTACCGGATCGCGCACCGTACGGGCTGCGGCGCCCCACGAGGCCGCCGCAGGCACCGGTAGGCCCGCACGTCGTCCTCCTCGTCCCGGGTGACGACCACCGGTTCTCCGAACACGGTCACCATCAACGAGTCACCGCTGTGGGGGATGGCGGTGACCAGGTCGATGAAGTGCCAGCCGGAGCGGTAGGCGGTGGCCATCTCGCGGCGGAAGGAGCGGTCGTCGGGAGGTGTCGTCATGGTCAGGCCCACACACTGTCGTCAGTGCCGACGGGAGTGTCGCCGTCGGCAACGACGGACGGCGGCGTGATCGCCCACACACTGTCCGCCCGCAGGTCACCCTTCGCGTCCGAGAGGCCACTCAGCGATCCGAAGGCCACAACGGCGGAGAAGGCGGCGACAAGCACCGAGCGAAGCATTCTCTTACCCATAGTCGGCTTCGTCCTCACTTGAAGGTCCCCTCTTCCCCCGTCGACTAAGACGATGGCTCATTCGGGCACGTCATGGCCACACGATCGGTGCATCATGTTCCTGCACGTTCAGGACCCTGGGGGGTGGAGATTTGGCAACGAATCGGACTAAAGCGAAACATCCCCATGCCGTGACCGCCCTGTGCGAGGAGGGTAGCCGTCTGTATGTGGATGCTCTGCGGACGGGACGTATAGCTCGTGCGGACGTGGAGGCCGCCCCCTGCCTGATGGAGTTCGCCCTGCTGCACCCCGATCCGGACGACGCGAACTGGCTGCGCCCGGTTCCCCCCGCGGTCGCCCTGGCGCAGCGCCTCAACCCGCTCGAGCGCGAGATCACCGAGCGCCGCCGCGCCTCCATCGAACTGGCCGACGCCTTCGAGCCGTTCATGGCGCTCAGCGCCCAGGTCACGGCGTCCACGCACTCCATCACCGTGCTGGAGGGACTCGACCGGATCAACGCGGCGCTGGACCTGGCCACGTCCCAGTGCCAGAACGAGATGCTGACGGTCCAGCCGAGCGGCCACCGCCCCGAACGCAGACTCATCGAGGGTCTGGAACGGGACCGGCCGCTGATCGAACGCGGCGTCAGAATCCGTACGCTGTACCAGCACACGGCCCGGTACAGCCCCGAAAAACTCGCCTATGTCGACCAGTTCGCCGACGGCAAGGTCGAATACCGGACCATCGACGAGCTGGTGGAGCGGCTCATCATCTGCGACGAGGCGGTCGCGTTCATCCCCATCCGCGACGACCGGCAGGTCGCCCTGGAACTGCGCCACCCGGGCCTCGTCGGCTACCTCATCAAGGTGTTCGAGTTCATGTGGGGCCGCGCGGTGCCGCTGCGCGCCGGCGTCCCCTACGAGACCGACCCGGACGGCATCACCGACATCCAGCACTCCATCGCCAAACTCCTCGTCGAGGGCCATGTCGACGAGGCCATCGCCCGCCGCCTGGGCATGAACGTGCGCACCTGCCGGGCCCACATCGCCAAGCTGGCCACCGCCCTCGGCAGCGGCAGCCGGGCCCAACTCGGCTACCTCATAGCCCAGTCCGGAATCCTGGACCGGGACCAGTGAGGTGACGAGCGACCGAAGAGGACGCCGGTGACGAGCGAGGCGCACGGACACGACGACGCGGAACCGCCCCCCGCCCCCCATGTGCGGCACGGCGTGGAGGAGCTGTGCCCCGAGGGCGCGCGGCTGTACGGACTCGCCCTGGCACAGGGACGCGTCACCGCCCGCGAGGCCGAACAGGCCCGCTGCCTCCTCGAGTTCGGCCTGCTGCACCCCGCCCTGGAGGACCCCGGGCTCCTCGAACCGGTCGCCCCCACCGTCGCCCTCCACCGCCATCTGGTGACGACACAGGAGCGCATCGCGCGCGAACGGCGGCGCGAGGCCCGGCTGGTGGACACCTTCGACGCCTTCCTGCGCCTCGGCGATCCGGCACCCGGGTTCGCGCACACCCCGGCCATCAGCCTCCTCGACGGACAGGGCCCGATCAACCTAGCCCTCACCCAGGCGATCGCGGAAGCCCGCGAGGAACTCCTCGCCATCCAGCCGCGCCGCGAACAGCGCGGCGGCCGGCCCAGCTCCCACGACCAGGCCATGGCCCGTGACCAGGCCTTCCTGGACCGCGGCGGCCGCATCCGCACCCTCTACCACCACACCACCCGCCACGACCCCAGCGTCCTGGCCCGTTACGAGCAGCTCCGCGGCGACGCCCAGGCCCGCACCCTCGACGAGGTCACCGACCGTCTCATCGTCATCGACCGCACGGTCGCCTTCCTCCCCGCCAACAAGGAGCGCACCCTCGCCCTGGAGGTGCGCCACCCCGCGCTGATCGAGTACTTCGCCACCACCTTCGAACGCCTCTGGCACCTCGCCACCCCCATGCACCCCGAGGCCGTCCGCCAGCCCACCCTGAACGGCGTGACACCCCGTCAACGGGCCATCGCCACCCTCCTCGTGGAGGGCCTCACCGACGCCGTGATCGCCGACCGGCTCGGCATGAACGTGCGCACCGCCCGCGTCCACATCGCCAAACTCGCCGCCACCCTCGGCAGCGAGAGCCGCGCCCAGCTCGGCTACCTCATCGCACGCTCAGGAATCCTCGACCAGGAAAGGGACCCGACGTGAACGCGCCGCCGCACCCCCACCACGGGGTGGCAGAACTCTGCGCCGAGGGCACGCTGCTCTACGAACGTGCCCTGCGCGAGGGCCACCTCGCGGCCGCCGACGCCGGTCCCGCCCCCTGTCTGCTCGAACTCGGCCTCCTCCACCCGGCCGTCGACGACCTGGACCGGCTCGAGCCCGTGGCCCCCGCGGTCGCCCTGCACCGCCAGCTGAACACCACCGCGGCCCGGATCGCCGACGAACGGCGCCGCGAGGAGCGGCTGACCGCGCTCTTCGAACCCCTCATGCGCCTCACCGGCAGCCGCACCGCCCCCAGGGAGTCCGCCGCCCTGCGCGTCCTCAGCGGCAACGAACGGATCAACCAGGCCATCACCGAAGCCATGGACGAGATGCGCCGGGAACTGCTGTGCATCCAGCCCCGGACCGGCCTCGACGGCGAACGGGCCGCCACCGCGGAGGCGATCGCCCTCCAGCGCGACCAGGCCGTGCTCGACCGGGGCTGCCGTATCCGCACGCTCTACCAGCACACCACCCGGCACATCCAGAGCATCATCGGCCACTACGAACTGCTGAACGGCGACGCCGAGGCCCGCGGCCTGGACGAGGTCACCGACCGCCTCATCATCGTCGACCGCACGGTCGCCTTCCTCCCCGCCGACGACAACGGCTCCCTCGCCCTCGAAGTCCGCCACCCCGCCCTGGTCACCTATCTGGCCACCGCCTTCGACCGCTTCTGGCGGCTGGCCACCCCCATGTACCCCGAGGCCGTCCAGCGGCCCTCCCTCAACGGCGTCACCCCCCGCCAGCGGGCCATCGCCACCCTCCTCGTCGAGGGCCACACCGACGCCGTGATCGCCGCGCGGCTCGGCATGAACATCCGCACCGCCCGCGTCCACATCGCCAAACTCGCCGCCACCCTCGGCAGCGAGAGCCGCGCCCAGCTCGGCTACCTCATCGGCCGGTCGGGGATCCTCGACCAGGAAGAGCACCCGGAACCGCCGCACCCGGCACAGCGGCACCGGGAACCGGCCCCGGAGCAGGATCCGGCACCGCGCCCGGCACCGGCACGCTGAGCTCGCTCGCGTCCACCGGCCCGTCCAGCCCCACCTGGGCGATCCGCACCCCCAACTGGGTCCGGCTCGCCGCGCCCAGAGTCTCCGACAGCCGGGCGATGTGGGCGCGGCAGGTGCGGACGCTGATGCCGAGGCGCTCGGCGATCACCGCGTCCTGGTGGCCCTCCGCCAGCAGCGCGGCGATGGACTGTTCACGGTGGGAGATGCCCTCGATGCGCGGGTCGGGGAGCGGGGCGGTGAGCGGGATGCCGAGCCGCCACAGCCGCTCGAAGACCGTGACCAGGTAGGCGATCAGGGCGGGGTGGCGCAGCTCCAGCGCCATCGTGCGGTCGGTGTTCGCCGGGATGAAGGCCACCGTGCGGTCGAAGAGGATCAGCCGGTCGATGACCTCGTCCAGGGTGCGCGCCTCCACCGCGTCGCCCATCAGCTCCAGGTAGTTCAGCAGGCCCTGGCCGTGCCGCGCCACATGGTTGTACAGGTCGCGCATCCGCACGCCCCGGCCGCGCAGCTCCAGCGCCCGGTGCAGGCCCTCCGACAGTTCGTGCTCGCGCCGGATGCCGCCCGGCTGCACCGTCAGGACCTCGGTCGTGCACGCCTCGGTCGCCTGGTCCAGGGCCGCCTGGATGCGGGAGGCGCCGTCCAGGACCCGGATCGCCGCGCCCTCCCCGGCCGGCCCGCCCGGTGCGGGTCCGCCCAGCCCGGCGTACCACTCGAAGGCGGCGACCGCCGAGCCCACCCGCCGCTCGCTCGCGCTCACCTCGTCGTGGAGTCCGCGCAGCAGCCGGGTCATGACCTCCTGCGGGGAGGTCGGGACCAGCCAGTCCATGTCGTCGGGGTCGGGGTGCAGCAGGGCCAGCTCCAGCAGGCACGGAACCGGTTCGGCGTCACGGCGCGGCACACGCCCCCGCCGTACGGCCCGGGAATACACGCGATCCCCGGCCTCGCACAGTCGGTCGGCACCGTGAGGATGCTCCTCCGTCCCGTGCCCGGCCATCGCCCATCCCACCCCCGCTTGACGCCCCTCTTGTCGCCGCTCCGCAGCGCAACTATGCGCGGGTCGGACCGGCTCCGCAACACGGCTCCCCCGGCCAGGGCAGCGGAAAACCACTCATATACCCGGGTTTCTCCCGGCCTCCGCCCCCCGCACTGCAACAAGCTGATGGTGGTGCGCGCTCGAAGAGGCAGGCATGGTTGATTCCACTTCCCCCCGGGTGCTCCGCACCCGGGACGGTCCGGCCGGGCGACGGGGGAGTTCGGCCGGACCCGGGAACTCCCCCGGGAGGCGTGTGCGCTCCCGGAAGCCGCCGGTGATCGTCGTGCCACGTCCCGCACGTGACGTCAGGCCCCGGCGGACACGTTCGACGCGCGAGGATGGCCCCGCGGGCCTGGATCGAGTACGGGGCCGGCGACCGGCACGGCTACGACCCGGCCGGCCGGACCCGTGCCGACGAGTCCCATGTCGTGGTCGGCCGCGACCACGACCACGACGACGTCACCCCCGCACAAGGGCGTCCACCGGAGCGTGGCCGGCGGCCCGCCCGGGGTGACGGTCGGGTTCACCCGGGTGGCGTGAGGGACTACTTCAGGCCGATGGTGTTGCAGGCCTGCTTGTAGGCGGCGGTGCAGATGTCGGACACCTTGTAGATGCCGTCCGCGACGACGGTCTTCTTGATGTTGCTCCGGGTCAGCGCGACCACGGTCACCAGCTTGGCCGGGATGTCCTTGTTCGTGGGGCTGTCGATCTTGTCGCGGGTGAGGGCCTCGAACTGCAGCTCACGGCCCTGGACCTTGGCGACGGCGGCCTCCGCGGCGGCCTCGGCCTCGCCCGCGTACGGCTTGTAGACGGTCATGTACTGCTCGCCGCTGACGATCCGCTGCACGGCCGCCAGTTCGGCGTCCTGGCCGGTGATGGGGGGCAGGTCGCTGTCGCTGACGCCCGCGGCCTCGAAGGCCTTGATGATGCCGCCGGCCATGGCGTCGTTGGCGGAGTACACGGCGGCGATGTTGCTCTTGCCGATCTTCTGGATCGCCTGGGTCATGTGGGCCTGGGCGATCTCCGGCTTCCAGCCGTCGGTGTCGTAGGTCGCGGCGATCGTCACCCGGCCGCTGAGCTCGTTCATCGCCCCCTGCTTGAACTGGGCGGCGTTCGGGTCGGTGGGCGAGCCGTTGATCATGACGATCTCGTCGGCGGTGTCGGCCGTGCCGAGCGCCTCGGTGATGGAACGGCCCTGCACCTCGCCGACGAGCTCGTTGTCGAAGGAGACGTAGGCGTCGATCGGCCCCTCGGCGAGACGGTCGTAGGCGATGACCGGGATGCCCGCCTCCTTGGCCTTCTTCACCATGGACGCGATCTTGTGGGAGTCCACCGCGTCGAGCAGGATGCAGTCGACCTTCTGGTCGATCATCTTCTGCATCTGGGAGTTCTGCTGCGCCACGCTGTTCTCGGCGTTGGCGTACTCGGTCTTGCCCTTGTTGTTCGTCAGGGAGGCGACCTTCGCCTTGATGATCGGGTAGTCGAACTCCGCGTACCGGGTGTTCGTCGCCTCCGGCATCAGCACACCGATGGTGATGTCGTCGGTCCGGGTCGGTGTCGCGTCGCTGCTGCCCTCCGAGGCCCCCAGCATCCCGCAGCCCGCGAGCGAGAGGGACATCGTGGAGGCGACCACGGCTATGGCGATACGACGCATGGGGGTGCTCACTTCAGGTGCGTTCGGTGCGATCCGGACATGGGTGCTGCATGCTGACCCAGGTGTCTGAAAAGACAACGCGGCGGCGGCCACCGCAGTCAAGCGGAACTACTTAACGAAGTAGCAACATCACCCTCCGCTCGGCGGGTGAAGACGCATGGAGACCGAGCGAAGAGGGTATGGAACACGCTTTACGGGCTCTCCTCAAAGCCGGCTTCGGGAACGGGCGAAGGGCCCTACAACCAACGCCGGCCCTCGCGAGTCGTGATCATGACGGGCTTTCCTCGTACACGCCCGCCCTTCCCGACCAGAGGATCGAATGAAGCCAGCCAGACTCGCGACGGTCGTCGTGCTCGCCACGACCGGCGGTCTCCTCACCGCCGCCATCGCCGCGCCCGCCTCGGCCGTGACGAGCTGCACCTCTCCGGTGTACAAGCGTCAGTTCTTCGCGAACACCACCTTTTCGGGCACCCCGAAGAAGACGGACTGCGACGCGACGATCAGCGAGAGCTGGGGCACGAAGGCCCCCGCCTCCGGTCTGCCCACGAACAACTTCGGCGTCCGCTGGACGGTGACACGGGACTTCGGCTCCGGCGGCCCCTTCACCTTCGCGGTCGCGGCCCAGGACGGCGTCCGCGTCTACCTCGACAACGTCCGCAGGATCGACGTCTGGAAGAACGTCTCCTCGACCGTCTCCAGGACCCTCAACCTCACGATCCCCCAGGGCAGTCACACCCTCCGCGTGGACTACGTGAACTGGACCGGCGGCGCCGACGTCAAGTTCGCCTACACGCCCCGCACCTCGGCGACGGTCGACAAGACCGGGCCGCTCACGCCGACCGGCCTCGCGGTCGCCTACGACACCGCGACCGCCCAGACGAAGCTCACCTGGACGAAGAACAAGGAGATGGACCTCACCGGCTACCGGGTCTACCGGCGCCCCGCCGACGGCTCCACCTGGACGCGGCTGGTCTCCACCGCCTTCACCGCGTACACCGACACCACGCTCCCGGTGACCGGCGCGGCCTACCTCTACGAGCTGCGGGCCTACGACACGGCGGGGAACGAGTCGGCGGGCACCGCCGCCAGGACCGTCACCACGGTCGACCGGACCGCCCCCGCCGCGCCCGCCCTGCGTCCCACCGCGAGCGAACCGGAGGGGCTCCGGGTCGCCTGGGGCGGGGTCACGGGGGCCGCGTCGTACCGCGTGTACCGGGCGGCGAGCCCGAGCGGCGCCTACACCCGGATCGGCACCACCGACCAGACCTCGTACCTGGACTCCACCGCCGTGGAGGGCAGCAGCCACTACTACCGCGTCACCGCACTGGACGCGGCGGGCAACGAGTCCGCGCAGTCCGGCGCCGTGGTCGGCACGCTGCGGGACGTCACCCCGCCGTCCGCCGTCACCGGGGTGACGGTCACTCCCACCGCGTACGGCTTCGAGGTGCACTGGGACGCCAACCCGACCGCGGACCTGGCGAGTTACACCGTCCGCCGCGGTGAGCTCTGGGGCGACGAGGGGGACGAACAGGTGTGCTCCCTGTACCCCGGCTACTCCGTGCCCGCCGGGACCACCTCCTACGCGTACACCACCCTCCCCGACGGCGAGGAGTCCTGCTTCATCGTCGACGCCCTCGACGACGCCACGAACTCGTCGTTCGCATCGACCGGCGAGGCACAGACCGTGGTCGCCACCGAGCTCGACATGACGCCGGGCGTGGCCACGCCCGAGGGGTCGCCGCTGACGCTCACGGCCGAGGCGGCCGAGGGCGACGAGGGCAACCGGCTCACCTGGCAGGGGCTCGCCGACTCCGCTCCGGAACAGGCCGGCGGCTACCGCGTCCACCGCTGGAACCCGCAGACCTCCGCCTACGAGACGATCGCCGAGCTCCCCAGCGGTGCCCCGGAGTACTTCGACACCGGCGTGCCGCGCGGGACCACCTCCTTCTACTGGGTCACGGCGGTGGCCGAGGACGGTTCCGAGTCCCTGCCGGCGGGCGACTGGACGGTGACCGCGCCGTAGCGGACGGCGGCGGGCCCGTCAGCCCCCGCCCCGGCCGGCCCCGAGAAGCTCGGCCACACGGCCGTGACCACGACCACGTACCAGGACGCCCACGTCGCGGACGGGGAGAACCTCTGCTACGTCGTCCGGCCGGTCGACTTCGCCGAGAACGTCGGCGCCGGCACCACGGCCGACGTCACCGAGCACGATCTGCGGCCCACCGTGGAGACCCCCGCCGGGGCCACGCACGCCGCCTCCGCGTCGTTCTCCAGCTCCGGCAGTGTGCGGGTGAGCGGCTGGTCGCCGGCGGGCACGGAGGAGTACGAGCGGTTCCGGGCCGCCCGCTGGAACCCGCAGACCGCCGCCTTCGACCTCCTTCCGGACTCGGACTACGAGCCGCTCCACGACGAGAACGTCCCCACCGGAACATCCCTGTGGTACCAGGTCGTCGGGGTGCGCGCGGACGGCACGACCTCCCTGCCGGTCCTGGTGAGCGTGGCCGTACCGCCGTCCTCCTGACGGTATGACGAGGGCCCGGAGGATCAGGTGATCCTCCGGGCCCCTCGCGCGTGTGCCGTCGGTCAGTCCTTCGGCTTCTTCGGCCGCCACACCACCAGCGCGCTGGTCTGCTGGACCTCCTGGTACGGGACCAGGTCCCGGCGGTAGGAGGCGTGGACCGCGGCCTCGCGCTGCTGCATCGCCGCCGCCGCGCCCTCCAGGGCGTCCTGGAGTTCCGCGACCCTGGACTGGAGAGCGGCGACCTGGTTCTCCAGTTCGATGATGCGCTTGATGCCGGCCAGGTTGATGCCCTCGTCCTGCGACAACTGCTGGACGGTGCGCAGCAGTTCGATGTCGCGGGCCGAGTAGCGGCGGCCCCGGCCGGCGGTGCGGTCGGGGGAGACCAGGCCCAGGCGGTCGTACTGGCGCAGCGTCTGCGGATGCAGGCCGGAGAGCTGGGCCGCCACCGAGATGACGTAGACCGGGGTCTCCTCGGTCAGCTCATACGGCCCACGAAAACTGTCACCGCGCCGACGGCCGTCCATCACTCTCAAGCTCCCTTCGCGGCCTCGAACAGCTCAGCCCGCGGGTCCTCGCCCGCGGTCGCCTCGCGATACGCCTCGAGCGCGTCACGAGCCTTCCCCGTCACGTCCTTCGGGACACTCACCTCGACGGTGACCAGCAGGTCGCCGCGGGTGCCGTCCTTGCGGACCGCGCCCTTGCCCCGCGCCCGCATGGTGCGGCCGTTGGGGGTGCCGGGCGGCAGCTTCAGGGTCAGGGAAGGGCCCCCGAGGGTGGGGACCCTGATCTCGCCGCCCAGGGCCGCCTCGGCGAACGTCACCGGCACCGTCACCGTCAGGTTGTCGTCCTTGCGGCCGAAGACCGGGTGGCTGCCGACGTGGACGACGACGTAGAGGTCGCCCGCGGGGCCGCCGCGCTCGCCCGGGGCGCCCTTGCCGCGCAGCCGGATGCGCTGCCCGTCCGTGACCCCGGCCGGGATACGGACCTGCATGGTCCTGGACGACTTGGCGCGGCCGCTGCCCTTGCACTCCAGACAGGGGTGCTCGGCGATCAGACCGCGTCCCTTGCAGTCCGGGCAGGGGTCGGTGAGGGAGAAGCCGCCGCCCGAACCCCGCGCGACCTGGCCGGTGCCGACGCAGGTCGGGCACACGCGCGGTGTGCCGTTCTTGTCGCCGGTGCCGGAGCACGCCTTGCACGGGGACTGCGAGGACATGCGCAGCGGGACCGTCGCGCCCTCGATCGCCTCCGTGAAGGTCAGGGTCACCTCGGTGTCGATGTCCTGGCCGCGCCGGGGCTGGGTACGGGAGGTACCCGTGCCGCCGCGGTTGAACAGGCCCCCGAAGACGTCCCCGATGCCGCCGCCGAAGCCGCCCGGGCTCCCGCCCTGGGCGCCGCCGCCGAAGAGGTCGCCCAGGTCGAAGTTGAAGGAGCCGCCGGCGCCCGGTCCGGGGCGGAAGCCGCCGTTGCCGAAGAGGGCGCGTGCTTCGTCGTACTCCTTGCGCTTCTTGGGGTCGCCGAGGACGTCGTTCGCCTCGGAGATCTCCTTGAAGCGCTCCTCCGCCTTGGCGTTGCCCTTGTTGGCGTCCGGGTGGAACTCGCGGGCGAGCTTCCGGTACGCCTTCTTGATCTCGGCCTCGGTGGCGTCCTTGGGGACGCCGAGGACCTTGTAGAAGTCCTTCTCGATGAAGTCCTTGGTGCTCATCCTCGACGTCCCTCCTCTCTCATCGGTTCAAGCTCAGCCCTCGTCCGGGCCACCGCTCTCCTTGTCGTCCGCCGCCTCGGCCGGGGCCGCGTCCGAGGACTCGGCCTTCACCGTCTGGGCCCCGGGCTGGGGCTCGGCGACGGCCACCCGTGCGGGGCGGATGGTGCGCTCGCCGATCCGATACCCGGGCTGCAGAATCGCCACGCACGTCGTCTCGGTGACGTCGGGCGCGTACGAGTGCATCAGGGCCTCGTGGATCGTCGGGTCGAAGGGCTCGCCCTCCTTGCCGAACTGCTGCAGACCCATCTTGGCCGCCACGGTCTCCAGCGACTCGGCGACGGACTTGAAGCCGCCGACGAGCTCGCCGTGCTCGCGGGCGCGGCCGATGTCGTCGAGCACGGGCAGGAGCTCGGTCAGGAGGTTCGCGATGGCGATCTCCTTGACCGCGATCCGGTCGCGCTCGACCCGGCGGCGGTAGTTCTGGTACTCGGCCTGGAGGCGCTGGAGATCCGCGGTGCGCTCGCCGAGGGCGGTGCGCACCTGGTCCAGCTGGGCCACCAGACCCGCTGTCTGGTTCGCGTCCCCGGCCGGGGCCGCCCCCTCCCCCGAGGAGGGGGAGGCGGCCTTCGGCTCGGCGTCGTCAGGGGTGGCGCCGGAGGGGACGTCGGGCTTCTCCTCGAAGCCCGGAGTCTCCTCCGTCACGCGGCACCGTCCTTGCGCTCGTCGTCCACGATCTCGGCGTCCACGACGTCGTCGTCGGCCTTCGGGGCGTCACCCGCGCCGCCGGCGGTGGCCTGCGCGGACTGGGCGTCGGCGTACATGGCCTGGCCGAGCTTCTGCGAGACGGCCGCGACCTTCTCGGTGGCGGTACGGATCTCGGCGGTGTCCTCGCCCTTGAGCTTCTCCTTCAGCTCGGCGACGGCGGACTCGACCTCGGTCTTGATCTCGCCGGGGACCTTGTCCTCGTTGTCCTTGAGGAACTTCTCGGTCTGGTAGACGAGCTGCTCGCCCTGGTTGCGGGCCTCGGCGGCCTCGCGGCGGCGGTGGTCCTCGTCCGCGTACTGCTCGGCCTCCTGGCGCATGCGGTCGACCTCGTCCTTCGGCAGCGAGGAGCCGCCGGTGACGGTCATCTTCTGCTCCTTGCCCGTGCCGAGGTCCTTCGCGGTCACGTGCATGATGCCGTTGGCGTCGATGTCGAAGGAGACCTCGATCTGCGGGACGCCACGCGGGGCCGGCGGCAGACCGGTCAGCTCGAACATGCCGAGCTTCTTGTTGTACGCCGCGATCTCGCGCTCGCCCTGGTAGACCTGGATCTGCACCGACGGCTGGTTGTCCTCGGCCGTCGTGAAGATCTCGGACCGCTTGGTCGGGATCGTGGTGTTGCGCTCGATGAGCTTGGTCATGATGCCGCCCTTGGTCTCGATGCCGAGGGACAGCGGGGTCACGTCGAGGAGCAGGACGTCCTTGACCTCACCCTTGAGGACACCGGCCTGGAGCGAGGCGCCGATGGCGACGACCTCGTCCGGGTTCACACCCTTGTTGGCGTCCTTGCCACCGGTCAGCTCCTTGACGAGCTCGGCGACGGCGGGCATACGGGTCGAACCGCCGACGAGAACGACGTGGTCGATCTCGGAGAGGTTGATGCCGGCGTCCTTGATGACGTTGTGGAACGGCGTCTTGCAGCGCTCCAGAAGGTCGGCCGTCAGCTGCTGGAACTGGGCGCGGGTGAGCTTCTCGTCCAGGTGCAGCGGGCCCTCGGCGGACGCGGTGATGTACGGCAGGTTGATCGAGGTCTCGGTGGACGAGGACAGCTCGATCTTCGCCTTCTCGGCGGCCTCGCGCAGACGCTGCAGGGCCATCTTGTCCTTGGCGAGGTCCACGCCGTGGCCGGCCTTGAACTGCTGCACCAGGTAGTCGACGACGCGCTGGTCCCAGTCGTCACCACCGAGGTGGTTGTCGCCGTTGGTGGCCTTCACCTCGACGACGCCGTCACCGATCTCCAGGAGGGACACGTCGAAGGTGCCGCCACCGAGGTCGAAGACGAGGATCGTCTGGTCGTCCTTGTCGAGGCCGTAGGCGAGCGCGGCCGCGGTGGGCTCGTTGACGATGCGAAGGACGTTCAGACCGGCGATCTCGCCGGCCTCCTTCGTCGCCTGACGCTCGGAGTCGTTGAAGTAGGCGGGGACGGTGATGACCGCGTCGGTCACCTTCTCGCCCAGGTAGGCCTCGGCGTCCCGCTTCAGCTTCTGCAGGATGAACGCGGAGATCTGCTGCGGGTTGAAGTCCTTCCCGTCCAGCCCGATCTTCCAGTCGGTGCCCATGTGGCGCTTCACCGAGCGGATGGTCCGGTCCACGTTCGTGACCGCCTGGCGCTTGGCGACCTCGCCGACCAGCACCTCGCCGTTCTTGGCGAAGGCGACGACGGACGGCGTGGTCCTGGCACCCTCGGCGTTGGTGATGACGGTGGGCTCGCCGCCCTCCAGAACGCTGACGACGGAGTTAGTCGTGCCCAGGTCGATGCCGACCGCACGTGCCATGGTGATCTTCCTCCAGCTGACTTGAGTGGAACGGACTCAAGTGTGCACGAGCCCCGCCGCTGGGTCAACAGACCTGAGCCAGGGGGACTCAACTCTTATCCGTTCCTTACACGCAAGGAGCCGTTGACCTGGGAAGACGCATCCCGGTCGACCGGACGATCACCCGATTCAGGGGGCCCGTCCTCGGACTCGGGTTGACGCCGGGGGCCGTACACCGCCGCCCCCCGAGCGGCCTGACGGACACCCTGCCGACGACCGGGGCGGGCGTCCGGGCGGGCATCGGGACGGGCGTCGCGGCGGCCGGCACGCGCGGGTGCGGCACCGTACGCACCACGCGCGCGTGGCGGGCCGTACACCGGCACCCGCAGCAGCCCGAGGACGACGACCAGCACCGCGCCCGCCACCCACCACCCCGCCTGCGCGCCCACCCAGCCGGCCTGGGCGAGCGTCCCGACGAGTACCCCGGAGAAGGCCGCCACACCGGCCAGCACCGTCACCCCCTGCGGGGTGAGCCCGAGCCGCCGCAGCCGGTGCGCGAGATGGTCGGGGCCCCCCCGCAGCAGGGGCCGCCCGGCCAGCCGCCGCGCCACGGCGACGAGGACGGCGTCGGCGACCGCGACCGCCGTGAGGGCGAACAGGACGCCCGCCCCCTCGGCCGCGTCGCTGCCCGCGCGCACGGTGACCGCGACGGCGGCCAGCAGGAAACCGGCGAAGAGCGAGCCGCACGCGCCGAGCGCCACGCGCGCGGGGGGCCAGTTGTGCATCAGGAAGCCGGTCAGCGCGGCGGCGAGGACGCTCAGCAGCACGGCCGGCCCGTCCATCACCTCCACGGCGGCGCACCCGGCCGCCCCGAACGCCGTGACGACACCGACCGTGCCGGCCACCCCGTCCGCGTGGTCGAGGGACCGGAAGGCCAGCGCCACGAAGGTGATCCACCCGACGGCGGCCACCCCGGCCACCGCTCCGGTCTCCCCGTACGGCACGACGAAGGCGGCCGCCACCGCCGTACCGAGGACAAGGAGCCGGGACGTGAGCCGCCACAGGTCCGCGACCAGTCCGAGCCCCGCGACGGCGCCCGCCGCGACGAGCAGCGCGCCGGCGTCCTCGCCGAGCGGGGCGATGCCCCACCAGTCCCCGGCGACCGCGACGAGGCAGGTGGCGAGGACGACGGCGAGCCCTCCGGACAGCGGCACCCGCCGCTGTCGCTGCCGCCGTTCGACGAACCCCAGACGCAGGGCGGGCACCCGCAGCAGGGCGGCGAGAACGGCGGCGAGGAGAAGGGCGGTGGCGGCGGAGGCGATCCCGTAGAGCACGGATATAAATTAGTCACAAATGTACCAATTTGGTACGAATAACACGGTCAGACTCTGAGGTGACCCTCAGCGATCCAGATCACCCCGCCGCCCGCTACAGTGCGGCGCAGGATAGGGGTAGTCTCAGACGGACTGCATAAGTTACCGCTTAGTAATCTCGGGAAGCCGTTTCCCGAAGTCGTTTCCCGAAGACCCCTCGCAGGCCCGAGGAGCCCCCTCATGCAACTCGCCGCGATCATCGTGTCGCTGGTCCTGACCGTGGTCGGCGTCGCGCTGCTCGCACGCGCCATCGGTCAGTTCGTCCGCTACTTCAAACTGGGCCAGCCGGTCCCGGCCGGCGCCCGGACGGACAACCCCTACGCGCGCAGCGTGACCCTGGTACGGGAGTTCCTCGGCCACACGCGGATGAACCGCTGGGGCATCGTGGGCTTCGCCCACTGGTTCGTCGCCGTCGGCTTCCTCACCCTGCCGCCGACCCTGGCGCAGGCCTTCGGCCAGCTCTTCGAGGCCGACTGGACGCTGCCGGTCATCGGCGGGTTCCTGCCGTTCGAGATGTACATCGAGTTCATCGGCGTGATGACGGTCCTCGGCATCGCCGTGCTCATCGTGATCCGCCTGCTGAGCCTGCCGTCGCGCGCGGGCCGCAAGTCCCGCTTCGCCGGCTCCAAGGCGGGCCAGGCGTACTTCGTCGAGTACGTCATCCTCACCATCGGCCTCGCGATCTACGTGCTGCGCGGCCTCGAGGGCGCGATCCACCACGTGGAGCACTACGAGGCCGCGTACTTCGCCTCGTACCCGCTGGTCCTGGCGTTCAAGGGCCTCGGCGTCACCACGCTGCAGAACCTGATCTACCTGACCGCGATGGTGAAGATCAGCACCTCGTTCATCTGGATGATCGTGGTCTCGCTCAACACCAACATGGGCGTCGCCTGGCACCGCTTCCTGGCGTTCCCGAACATCTGGTTCAAGCGCAACGCGGACGGCGCCACCGCCCTCGGCGCCCTGCAGCCGATGACCTCCGGCGGCAAGCCGATCGACTTCACCGACCCCGGTGACGACGACGTCTTCGGCGTCTCCCAGGTCGAGCAGTTCTCCTGGAAGGGCCTGCTGGACTTCTCCACCTGCACCGAGTGCGGCCGCTGCCAGTCGCAGTGCCCCGCCTGGAACACCGGCAAGCCGCTCTCCCCCAAGCTGCTGATCATGTCCCTGCGGGACCACGCCCACGCCAAGGCGCCCTACCTGCTCGCGGGCGGCGGCAAGACCATGGAGGGCGAGGAGAAGGCGTCCGAGGAACAGCTCAAGGACGTCCCGGCGGCGGCGCTGGCCGAGGCCGAGCGGCCGCTGATCGGCACCGCCGAGGAGAACGGCGTCATCGACCCGGACGTCCTGTGGTCCTGCACCACCTGCGGCGCCTGCGTCGAGCAGTGCCCGGTGGACATCGAGCACGTCGACCACATCGTCGACATGCGCCGCTACCAGGTCATGATCGAGTCCAGCTTCCCCTCCGAGGCGGGCACGATGCTCAAGAACCTGGAGAAGAAGGGCAACCCCTGGGGCCTGGCCAAGAAGCAGCGCCTGGAGTGGACGAAGGAAGTCGACTTCGAGGTGCCGGTCGTCGGCAAGGACATCGAGGACCTCTCCGAGGTCGAGTACCTGTACTGGGTCGGCTGCGCCGGCGCCCTGGAGGACCGCGCCAAGAAGACCACGAAGGCGTTCGCGGAACTCCTCCACATGGCGGGCGTCAAGTTCGCGATCATGGGAGGCGACGAGAAGTGCACCGGTGACTCCGCCCGCCGCCTCGGCAACGAGCCCCTGTTCCAGGAGCTCGGCATGGAGAACGTGGCCGCGCTGAACATGGCGTTCGGCGAGGATGACGAGGACGAGTCGACGAAGAAGCCGAAGTCGGCCAAGAAGATCGTCGCCACCTGCCCGCACTGCCTCAACACCCTCGGCAACGAGTACCCGCAGCTCGGCGGCGACTACGAGGTCATCCACCACACCCAGCTGCTGCAGCACCTGGTGGACGAGGGCAAGCTGATCCCGGTGACCCCGGTCGAGGGCATCATCACGTACCACGACCCCTGCTACCTGGGCCGCCACAACAAGATCTACACGCCCCCGCGCGAGATCATCGCCAACGTCCCCGGCCTGCGGAACGAGGAGATGCACCGCCACAAGGAGCGCGGCTTCTGCTGCGGCGCCGGCGGCGCGCGGATGTGGATGGAGGAGCGGATCGGCAAGCGGATCAACAACGAGCGTGTCGACGAAGCCCTTTCGCTCAACCCCGACATCGTGTCGACGGCCTGCCCCTTCTGCCTCGTCATGCTGACCGACTCGGTCAACGGCAAGAAGAACGACGGCAAGGCCAAGGAGTCCATCCAGGTCGTGGACGTCGCCCAGCTGCTGCTGGAGTCGGTCAAGACGCCGGTCACCGACGACGAGCCCCCCGCGGGCGCGGCGGAGACGGAGAGCGAGCCGGAGCCCGCGCCGGTGAAGTAACCCCGGCCGCGTGCAACGCCGTTCGGCGCCCCCAGGTCCACTCGGGCCCGGGGGCGCCGTCGTCCCCGCCCGAGACCACCGGCGGCCACGGCCTGGCCGGCACCGTTTCCTGAGGACCCCTCAGACCGACACCCTGACGCATCACTGACACGACCCCATGACATCCCTTAGGGGATGTCACAGGTCGGCCGCAAAGCCGGGCCCTGGAGCCGCGGCCCGGCACGTCATCCGCCGAGACCAGGTACGTTCGAAGACGTGGCTGGATTCAGGATCGGACGCGGCGGCCGGGACAACCGCGCCCCGCAAGCGCGACCGCAACACCCTCCCTACGGGCAGCAGGCGCCCCAGGGGCAGTCGGCGCGGCCCTCGGGGCCGTCGTACGGCTACCCGCCGGCGCAGCAGCCCCACCCGCAGACGCGACCGCAGTACCGCGGCGGGCAGCAGCAGCCGTACGGCGGCTCGGGCGGCGGCGGATGGCCCCAGGGGAACGGCGGTCAGGGCGGCGGCGAACCGGAGTACTTCGGCGACGGCGGCTACCCGTCCGGCCCCGCCGGCGGCGCCGACCCGTACGCCGCGAACAACCCGGGGCACACGCAGGCGTTCTCGGTCGACGACCACGCGCCGTACGGCGGTCAGGGCGCCCAGGGCTACTCGGGCGGCGAGACCTACCACGCCGGCTCCACCGCCCCCTCGGGCCCGATCGGCCCGCGTCTGCACTGGAAGGACCTGCTGCGGGGGATCGTCCTGTCCCCCAACCAGACCTTCCTCCAGATGCGGGACTACACGATGTGGGGTCCCGCCCTCGCCGTGACCTTCCTCTACGGCCTGCTCGCGGTCTTCGGCTTCGACGGCGCCCGTGAGGAGGCGATCAGCGCCACCCTCTCCAACGCGATCCCGATCGTCCTGATGACGGCCGTCGCGATGGTGCTGAGCTCCTTCGTCCTCGGCGTGGTCACGCACACCCTGGCCCGCCAGCTCGGCGGCGACGGCGCCTGGCAGCCCACGGTCGGCCTCTCCATGCTGATCATGTCGCTGACGGACGCGCCGCGCCTCGTCGTGGCGATGTTCTTCGGCGGCGACGCCTCCTTCGTGCAGCTGCTGGGCTGGGCCACCTGGGTGGCGGCCGGGGCCCTGCTGACCCTGATGGTCAGCCGCTCCCACGACCTGCCCTGGCCGAAGGCGCTGGGCGCCTCGGCGATCCAGCTGATCGCGCTGCTGTCGATCGTGAAGCTGGGCACCTTCTGACCCGTCCGCCGACACGCGTGAGGGGCTCCCGTCCTGGACGGGAGCCCCTCTTCGCCGCGCCGGACCACACCTCGGCCGCCCGGGCGGACCGGGCGCTACTGCCGGTGGCGGCGCGTGGGCTGTCGCGGGGGCAGGGTCAGGGTGATCTGCCGGACGAGCTGCTGGAAGCAGGCCAGGGACGCCAGGGCCGGCAGGACGGCTCCGGCGACACCGGTGAACGTCTTCTCCGCCTGAGCCACGCACAGCATCATCGCGACGGAGGAGAACAGCACGACGATCAACCACGAGTGCAGGGCGCGGCGCTGGTGCAGGGCGGTGCGCAGGATGGAGAGAGAGGCCACCATCCAGGGGCCGTACACGAGCAGAGGCCACCAGGGAACGACCTCGTTCTCCGCGCCGGCCGGGATGTTCTGCAGCGGCGCGTAGGCCACCATGCCGCCGAAGACACTGACCATGGCCACGATCACGGCGACGACCGCGATGATCGCGAAGCTGCCCGTCTGCAGCCACGCGAGGCGCATTTTCCGCACCGGCGCCTTGCGATGCCCCGCGGAGGGGTGCCGGATGGGCGGCAGCTGAGCGGTGATCTGCGCCAGGTTCTCCATCGGGTCGGTGAAGTCGACGCCGGGTGACGGCTCGTTGCGCGGCGGCTGGAGGGTGGCCGCCTGCTCCGTCTGCCCCGCCTCCTGCAGGAGGTAGGCGAGTTCCTCGACGGGGTCCCAGCCCGGCTCGGGGGAGCTCAGAGGGGACCCCAGGGGGGACCCGAGGGGCGAGCCGAGGGGGGACCCCAGGGAGGAACCCAGGGGAGAGCTCAGGGGGGACCCGAGGGAGGACCCCGCGTGCAGGTCGTCGACCGGGCCACTGTGCCAGCCGGAACCGGACCCGTAGGGGTACGTGTCGGAATACCATTCACGCCACGCAAAGGAGGGTTCCGCATAGTCGTGATTCATGGAATCCGCCCTCGTCACACGCGGTCTGCGTGACAGCCGAGTTCTCCCTGGCCGTTCCACCGCTGATTGAGTTCCTCCTGGATCGCCTCCAGCAGCGACAGGAACTCCCGGAGCAGGGGCTCGGTGGCCAGGGGCTCGCCCCGTGCACCGTCGCCGCGCAGGGTGCTGTGACCCCCGAGCGCCGAGTACGCCACACCGGGTGTGTAAGTGTGTTTACCCGCTGTCACATGACGGGCCGCAGGCAGATTATCCTTCCTTGCGCTGCGGTGAGGCAGGCCCAGGGACCTTTCTTTCTTCATGCTCCGCTAACGCTGTCCGCCCTCCCCCAGATGCGCGGCAAATGAGTGACCCTGCCGTAGGAAAAACAGCCACGAGGGTGTTTTTAAATATTTCCCCGAAGTACCGTCCGGCACTTTATTAGTCGAGTGGTTTGTCTACTGAAATCTTCTTCAGCAGCGCAGGGGGGACGAGGAGCAGCGGGCCGGGGGACCGGCGCCGCCGGGCTCCGCCCGCGCTCACCGCCGGATCAGAGCGCTTCCCTGGACGGGGTGACCGACTCCCCCGACTTGCGTACGACGGGCAGGACGCTCCACGGGAAGTTGATCCAGTCGTCGGTGCGGCGCCAGACGTACTCGCACTTCACCAGCGACTGCGACTTCTCGTAGATCACCGCGGAACGCACCTCGGCGACGTGGTCGAGACAGAAGTCGTGCACGAGTTTCAGCGTCTTGCCGGTGTCGGCCACGTCGTCCGCGATCAGCACCTTCTTGTCGGTGAAATCGATCACGTTCGGAACGGGGGCCAGCATCACCGGCATTTCCAGCGTCTGGCCCACGCCGGTGTAGAACTCCACGTTAAAGTCAAGAGGTGCAATCACCAGGGAAAATTCCTGGAGTTTGCACCTCAACTCAGCACCTGCTCAGCACAGGCTGCCGAGTTCCTGTTGCTCAGCCCGCCTTCTGGATCTGCCAGGCGCGGGATTCAGCGGGCGAGGTCGACGGCGACGCCCCACGGGTGCCGCTGGACGTGTTCGGGGTGGCGGTAGGAGAGCATGCCCCCCACCACGTTGAGCTGTCCCACCACAGCCTTGCGGTGCAACCCGGCAAGCGCGGCACCCTCGCCCACCAAGCTGCGCCGGTTGAGCATGAGGTCCATTCCCGTGAATTCGGTGGGGACCGCGTTCGTTCGGCGCCCGCGGCACACTGTCCGGATGTTTTACACCCCCGCCGCCAGGCCGTTTCCCTGTACGCCGTCCTGGACCAGACCGAGTCCCTCGATGGTCATGACGCAGTCGAGACGCTCGGTGAACAGAGCCCCGGCACCCGCGCACAGGACAGCGCGGTTTCAGCCCCTGTCGCTCTGGTGGGCCCATAGCCGACGCCTGCCTGCTGACCAGCATCGCAAGTGTGCCCTTGGGCCAGCCGGTCAGGCCGAACGTCCACAAGTCGGGTGTTGGGTTGTCCGCTCACGTAAGCCCCCCAGGTCCTCGGCTGAGTTGACAGTGGCCGAGCGACTATTCGCCAGGGTTCGCCGGGGTGCGGTAGATGGTGCGCCTGCAGTCCGCGATGAAAGGCTCACTTGGCGGAAGGGAGGTAAACATGAAGCAGGTCAAACGGGACAGTCGCCGTAAGCAGCTCGATCCGGCCATGCGCGCGCAGGTGATCATTGCCGTTCTCGGCGTGGTGAGCGCGGTGGCAGGATGCGTCGCGCAGTTAGCACGGTAGAGCGGGCACAGACAGGTAGGGGCACCGGACGGCACAGTCGCGACCTGCGTGAAGCGGGTCCGACCGGCACATGATCGGCCGGCCCCACCTCAACGCCCACACGCCCGGCCGGGGTTCTGGTGGCACCCAGGACCCCGGCCGCAATCACGTGCGGCCTCTGGCAGAACCAGAGGAGTCTTTCGCATGCCAATTATCGAGTGTCCCCGAAGGACGACGCACTAGCGCGACCAGGGTTTCAGCTGGCGGACGCTGGCGAAGAGAGAGCCTGATCACCGTCAAGGTTCAGAAGAGCAGCTCTGGGGCAGCACCCTACGCGGAGCGAATCCGGCTGAGCGACTCCGAGAGATCACGGGCGACAGCGCGCGCCACGGCACCCTTGATCCGCTCCTCAGCGCCGGGGAGAAGATGGATGTACACCGTCTCAGTGGTCTTGCTGCTGGCGTGCCCCATCCACACGGCCAACTCCGGCAGCGGGACGCCTGCCGCGATTGCCACCGAGGCGAAGTAGTGCCGGAGGGCCTTGGGGGTGAGACCTCTGTGCCCCAGTCCCGCATCCTCGATCGCCTTGTTCCACCGGGCGGCGAACGTCGTCCGCGACGGGAAGCGGTTCGCATACGTCTCGGACTCGTAGAACCACCCTTCGTCGCCCCAGGTGCCATACGTGGCGATGTGGGCACGCCACGCCTCGTCAGCGATCTCGGGGACCGGGACCCTCCGGCCCGTCCTGGACCACTTCACCTCTTCCCGGATCGCCGTGCCACGGCCCGCACCCTCGTTCGCGCCGAAGGTGGAGAGCTGGGCGTTGACCTTCACGAACCCGGTGCTCTGTTCCCACTTCTGCTCACACAGCGCCAGCGCCTCGCCGACACGTAGGCCGCACCCCGCCATGCTCCAGACCACGGAGCGGTAATACGGCTTGATCTCCTCGAAGATCGCCTCAACCTCACCGGTCGTCGGCACTTCGGCCGGATCAATCGGGCGGTAGGCCGGCCCCTTGCGCTTGCGCGCTTCCGCTTTCTTGCACGGATTGCGCGGGATGATCTCGGCCGTCCAGGCGTACTTGAACAGCGAGGCAAGGACGACCTTGCGGGTGTGGATGCCGTACGGCTTGTACCCCTTCTCTTTCTGGAGCGTCTCCCACTTGGTGATGTCACTGGCGGTGATGGAGGCGATGGGGCGCGGACCGAAGAACTCGGCGTAGTGGTTCTTGTAGATGCTCACGTACTGCGCGCGCGAGGACACCGCCAACTGATCTTCGTCCGAGCCCGCGTTCAGCCACTCATCCCAGACGTCAGCGAACGTCCGCTTGGACTGCTCAGGGTCGATGTACGACCCTGTGTCCTTGTCCCGTTCGACCTTGCGCTCCCACTTGGCAGCTAACTTCTTGCCGGTCGCGCCCGACTCGAACGACTTCTCTCGCTGCCGCCCCGAACGGCCGCCAGGCTCACGCCAGCGGGTCACCCAGGGATGCGGGCACCGGTCCCATGCCGTGACGGGACAGTCACACCGCTTGATGATCGAACCCATGACTGGGTCCCCCTTCGCTCGACCTACTCAGCACCAATATTCTATACGCGTTAGTTGACGACATGTCTGCTTAACCAAGATTCCAAGTCCCTTTCTCGGAAGCGGAGATGCTTGCCGACTCGGTAGCCGGTCAGTCCCCACGCCTTCCAGTTGCCGTAGAGCGTGTGCAGGGACACGGCCAGGAACTCGGCAGTCTGAGCAGGCGTCAGCAGGCGGTTCGAGCCCCCTCTCATGCGCGCTCATCCCCCTTGCACTCGTCTCTGACGGCTTCTCGGTTGAGGGCGAGGTCTTCGGCGACTCCGGCCGCGATGAGGGCCGCGCCGGGGGTGTGGCCGGAGCCGACGTAGCGCCAGTTGTGTTCGGTGATCGCATCAGGGGTGTCGGCATGGCCCATGTGGTGGGCACGTTCGGCCCGCAGTGCGGCGTAGGTGGTGGAGTAGGCGCGGGATTTGGTGAGGATGTGGCCGCGGTATCCGAGGGTGTGAGTCCAGGCGCGGAGGCGCAGAGGTTCGTACTCGGGGAGGCCGCCGAGGCGCCAGCAGGTGCGCATGAGGGTGCGGACGTGTGCGCTGACGGGTGCGGACTCGATATCGGCAGAGGTGGTCAGGGGGTGGTCGAGGCCGGCGCCGGTTTCGCTCGCTCCCTTGGTCACGTACTTGGCGACGTACGCGGCTACGGCGTCGTCATCAGGGCCGTCGCCGTCGGTGTGCAGTGGCCGGGCGTCGATCTGCTCACCCCAGCGCAGGAGCAGTTGTCCCACGGCCGGGCTGTAGGACGAGCGGACCATGACCCGCCGGGCGGAGTTGCGTACGGCATCGATGAGGAGTTGCACGGTGGCCCAGGTCGGGGGTTCGTCGTGGGATCCGTTCGGTCCGTCGAGGCGGACGACGGCATGGACGTGGACGGCCGCCCGCTTCTGGTATTCGGCGACGCGGGCGAAGGAGAGCCGGGCGTGTTCGGCGAAGTGGGACTGTACGAGGCCGGCGGAGGAGGCGAGGCGTCGCCGTACGTCGATGACGAACCGGTCCCACAGCTTGGATGCGTGCGCGTGCCAGAGCCCGTGTCCTGTGTAGTCGTAACAGTCGGGGCAGAGCGGTTGGCCGATGGCCGGGGCATCCGGGGCGTGGACGGTGCCGCAGCCGAGGGCGCGTCCATGCTCGCAGGTGTGGCGGTCTCGGCGGGGGCGGCACTGCTCCCCGGCACGGTGGACCGGGCCGAAGGAGGGGGCGGTGAGGGTGACGAACAGCCGAGGCCGGTAGCGGACGGCCGGGGGGACGTTCTTGCCGCCGAGGAGTCCGGCGCGGACGAGGTGGTAGGTGTCTCCGGCGTGGAGACGGGAGCAGGCGGCGCAGACGGTTGCGCGGCGGTTGCGGCAGCGGACGAGAAGGCGTTCGCCGGGTTCGTCGCGGGTGTCGTAGTGGCGGAGGATCTCGCCGGTCGCTCCGTCCAGAGTGGTGGTGGAGCCGGAGAGGTGGACAGGGTGAGCACATCCGCCCGTCGCGGCAACCTGGTCCAGCCAGCGGGAGAACTTGGGATCTTGTGCGAGGCGGATTGCGTCGTGGTCGGTTTCGGGGAGCTGACGCAGGCGCGCCGCGCGGTCGAGGGCGGCGCGCCTGTCAGCCGGGGTGTACTGCGGGGTGATGGTGGTGACCTTCCGGGGTGGGCCGCCGCAGCGGCACTGATGTGGGTTGGTGGCGCGTCGTCGGTCATGGGGATCGCTCCCTTGCAGGTGTGGCGGGGGGTTCAGCGGATGGTGCCGGTGCCCCGGCAGACGCGGCAGCGCCGGATCCGTCCGGTCCAGGTCTTGCGGGCGCCGTCGCCCTTGCAGTGGGGGCACCTCACGCGAGGCATGGGCATGGTCGGGGTGTCCTCTCTGCTCAGGTGTGGGAGAAGCCGCTGATGAACCAGGTCACGAGCCCGTGGATCGTGAAGATCACCGGGGTCTGGCCGAGGTAGACGCCGAAGAGGCCGACGCAGACCGCTTCCCAGGCCCGCACGTCACGGGAGCGGACGAGGAGGACGGTGATGATCCCGAAGATCACCGCAAACGTGAACGCCGTACCTTCGCTGATCACTTCGGCTCTCCTTCCAGCGCCGCCAGGGCGCGGGTGACGAGGGACAGTTCCGGGGTCAGTGCGCAGTACTTTCGGGCCGTGGCCACGGCCTCATCAGTGGGGGTGAGGTGGGAGCGTGCGCGGCTCCAGCCGCCGTCAGGGTCAGTGCACACGGCCACGCCACGCTCTTCCGCAGTGATGGCTTGGGCGACGGCCACGGCGTCCTTGTTGAGGTCGCCGAGGGTCATTTCCGCCGTGCCGGGATCGTTGACCCGGTGGCAGATCCGGCCGCCGAGCTGCGCCCGCAGGGCGGTGACGCCGGGGCCGAGATCGGAGCCGACGCGTTGGCCGGCCACGACCAGGTGGATACCGAGGGCGGCCCCGAGCTGGGCGAGGCGCAGCAGGAGCGTGGAGCACTGTTCGGCTTCCGCCTTGCTCTCGCGGGTGCCGTCGGACAGGTAGAGCTCCGCGATCTCGTCGACCAGGACCACGACCGGCACGGGGCGGAGCTTGCCCGGGAGCTCCCAAATGGAGCGGACTCCGGCCGACCGGCACGCGCTCATCCGGTCCTGCATGTCGACCACCAACGCGGAGAGCACGGCCACGGCCTCACGGCGACAGGTGGCCAGCGCGGTCAGCCGTGCGGTGAACAGGCCGAGTTCCATGCCGCCCTTGCAGTCGATACCGACCAGGGCGACACGCTGTGTGGCGAGCTGGGTGATGAGCCGGGCCAGCAGCGTGGACTTGCCGGAACGGGTGGCGCCGGTGATCAGCCAGTGCGGGACCAGGCGCAGGTTCATCACCCACGCCCCGCCCGTCTCCAGCGCGCCGATCAGGGCGGAGAGGAGTTCGGCGGGGGCCGTGGCTAAGCCCGGCCGCTCCAGCGGGTCATGGGCCATGGCGGTCAGCAACACGAGGCCGCGTTTCGGTGAGGTGACCCGTACCGCGTGGACCTTCCAGGCGTGGACGAAGGCGTCCGCCGCCTTCAGGTAGGTTGCCGGGGTCTGGCCCGCGTGCAGCCGCACCAGCACGGACAGCCCCATGGGGGTGATGTGCGGGAAGGAGCAGCGTGGAGCCACCGGCCGCACCGGGTCGCCCTTGACGAGCAGGTGACCGACCAGGGTCCGGGCCGGGAGCCGGGACACCGCGAGGTCGTTGAGCACGGCGACGCGCCGCCAGGTGGAGGCCACCCGCCACGCGGTCAGCGGGTAGCCGACGAGGTACCAGTGCCAGAGCGGGCGGTGTCGGCGCACGAGGTCACCGGCGACGAGCATCCAGGCGAGTACGGCCAGGGCGAGGGCGATGATGTACGGCTCCATCACGCCTCACCACCCTTGCGCTGCACTGCCGCGGTGGCGTGCACGGGCGTGATCGCATCGGCGCGGAAGCTGACTCCGTGCCGGTCGCCCATCGACCACATGAACGCCACCAGCCCGGTGACCTTGACGATCTGCCCTTCCTCGATCCCGGTCGGCTCGCCGCTCACGGCGATCTCGATGACGGAGATCCGCCGGCGGTCCTGCCGCACGGTCACCGCCACCGTGTAGACCGGGTTGCCGTCCCGGTCCTTCTTCACCTCCTGTGTCTCGGAGTTGCTGAGCTTCACTTCCGGAGCGATGGCGCACCGCAGTACACCGAGCCGCGCCGTGTCCACGGGAATGGACTGCATTTCGTGGCCTCCATAGCCAGTCAGAACGCCAGACTTCTCCTGACGTCACTTGTCCTTACGAGTGATGAGTGTGGAGTGCTGTACGGCGAGAGCGCAACTACTTATGCTGACGAGTGACGCCGCGCGTGCGACGTGCCTACGACCCCGACCCGTCGGAGATGCCCAGATGTCGGAGATCCAGCGCCCCGGAGCCCTCTACCAGCAGGTGGCCGCCGCCATCCGCGAAGCGATCCTGTCGGGCGAGTTCGCCCCCGACTCCCTGCTGCCGTCCGAAGCCCAGCTCATGAACCGCTACGCCGTCTCCCGCCCGACCGTCCGCAACGCCATCGCAGCACTGCGCGCCGAAGGGCTGATCGATGTCCGGCACGGCAAGGGCAGTTTCGTGCGCTCCGACGGCCAGCCATCGCTGACGATCGAGCGCAGCATCAGCCGCACCGCCGACGGCCGGTTCGTCATGCCCAACGGCGACGTCTGGCAGGAGACCGAAGAAACCAGCGCCTACCGCACGCACACCACCAAGGCCACCGGCCGACTCCTCCAACTCGGCGAGGAGGAAGCCCTGTACGGCTGCGACCGCTTGCTGTTCGACCCCAGCACGGGCACCCGCGCGATGCACCGCACGCTGATCCCGTTCGCCGTCGCCGAAGCGGTTCCGATGCTGGCCGAGGAGCCGTGCAAGCGACCGGCCGCGTTCTACCGCCAGCTCACCGAGGACGGACACAAGCTCACCTGGTCCGAGACCGTACGCGCCCGCATGCCCCTGCCCGACGAGCGCACCACGCTCCAGCTCCCCGACGCGACCCCGATCCTGCACCTTTCCCGCGTCACCCACGACACCGACGACCGGCCCCTGATCCTCGAAGAACTCCGCATCGGAGCCGACCGCGCCGAACTCACCTACCGGCTCACCACCGACAAGCAGTTCACACGACGCCCCAGGGCATGAGCGGCGAGCCGCATCGGTCGAAACAGCCTTCACTTCCTCAAGGGCGCGCCTGCGGCGCGCCGGGACGCCCGGCCGCTCCGGCCGGGCGTGCGGCGTGACCGCCGGTCCCGGCCGAGCGCCGGACGCCCCACACCACAGCACGCCCGAGGAGCCGAAGCGACGAGCGGCCGCCGGAGGCCGGTGTCCACGGGGCCGGGGGTCGCCGGCCGGAGAGATTTTAGGCAGCCACCATGGGGCGAGCCTCGAAGAACAGGGGGCCAATCGGGCACAACACCGGGCAGGTGCACCACCTGCCCGATTCGCCTGAGCAGCGTAAGGCCCCCCGTTCACTCGCCCCATGGCAGCTCCCGCCCAAAATCTCTCCGGCCGGCGACGTGCCCACGTGCACCATTCACCAGCGGAAACGCCCCTCACAGCGCACCGCCGTCACGGTCGACGAGCCCCGCCAGGAGCCCCGCGAGTCGCACGGCCGCACCGGGCGCCCCCACCAGACGGACCACCCCGCGCCCCGCGTCATCCGTCGAAGCCACCGCACGTAACTGCGACGGCTCGAACTCCGCCGCGAGAAGCGCAAGGTTCACCTGATCGGCAGCCGCCCGCGCCACACGCCAGCCCGCCATGTAGTCCACACCACGCACCCAAAGGCCGAGATCCGCACCTGTCACGTCAGGCCCGTCGTCCGGCCCGTTCTCGCCAGTACCGATTGCCTTGCTCACTTCAGACCCCGATCTAGATAACGGATCGTCAACTTCCTTTGACCGGGGCAGAAACGCAGCACGACGGCCCCGGTACCATCAGGCACCGGGAACCGCCGTGTTCCCAGCCGGGCCACCCTTCGCTTTCCAGGGCATACGGGGTGGCCCGGTCTCGGTATTGGGTTGTGAAGTGCGACCCCTCACTCAGGGGATTGGGAGAGCCCCGGCGAGGGGCCGCACCTCTTGGCCGGAGTGGTCACCTCCAGCCGGGGCCGGGCCGTCGTCCTCTCCCGATCGCGTGGGAGTGGCAGGGGTGACGGCCCGGAGTCAGCAGGGTTTTCGCTTGGTGGCACCGCCGTCACGGTCGAAGCGGCACCAGATGGTCTTGCCGCCCTGATCGCCAGGACGCCACCAGACAGACGAGGCCAGGCGCTGGACGATGAACAGTCCACGGCCGTTGTCCGGCAGGACCGCTTCCGACAGCTCACCCGCCAGACCGGGCGAGAAGGCGTCTCCCAGCGGCAGAAGCGGGGGCGAGGAATCCTCATCCGCGATACCGACGAACACCCACTTGGGCCAGACCTTGAACGTCAGGTCGATTCGCCGAGCACCACCAGGACGAGCGAGGCCGCGTTCCGGCACGGCATGGTTCACCACGTTGCCGACGAGTTCGGACACGACCAGCCGGGCGTCATCCACGAACTCACCCGCGCCCGCGTCCGTCAGGAACACAGTTGTCATGTCACGAGCGACCCGGCCCGTGTTCGGTGACTCAGCGAACAGCGAGGCCATCAGGAAGTGCCCGCCGTTGGACGGATCCGGCGCCGCGAACCAGTGATCGAACGCATCCACTTCGCGCGCAAGGCGTTCGGTACTTCTTGCCTCCATTACGTCCCTCTCCGGGCCCGGTACGACCCCTCATGGCACCGCTTGCATCACGCAAGCCAGTACACGGGCAGACGGGCGCGACCGGCAGCGTTCACCAGGGGGTTCACATGAACACCGGCAAAGACAGAGGGGGTTCACCAATGAACCCCCTTAGGCGAAACTCCTGTGACAGGATGAACACTCGCCGTCATTCTCGGGTTGGCAGGGGAGCATGAGCCGGGAGCCGAACGCGCAACTGATCGCAGTCATGGCCGAAGCCCAGGTCTCGAACAAGGGACTGGCCAAGCGCATGCAGGACGCCGCCGCCCAGCGCGGCACCAGTCTCGGGACAACACACATCGCCGTGCAGCGATGGCGCGACGGCTCAGGCATCAAGCCCGAGACGGCAGCGGTTATGGCGGACGTTCTCACGGCCAAGCTCGGACGACGAGTCTCTCCCGGCGATCTCGGCTTCTTCGACCACACCAGGGCCAGCGCACCGAAGCCGACCGGCTACCCCAGCACGCTCCCGGAAGCCCTTGATGTTCTTGACGGCCTCGCCCAGGAGCGCGCGGACGCGCCTACGACGGACCGGCTGATCATCGCGGACGCAGACCTCAGCTCCGCAGTCCTGTCATGGATGATTGCCCGTCCCGACGGCATCGAGGCCGACCGGCCGGCGCAACAGCGCGTCGGTATGCGCGACGTCCGCGCCATCCGGGACGCCGCCGCCACCTTCATGCAGCTCGACTTCAAGTACGGCGGAGGCCACGGCCACCGGGCGTTACGCCATTACTTCCGCTACGAGGTCCTGCCGCTGCTGAGCGTGAGCTACAGCGCCAAGGTGGGAACGGCCCTGTTCGGCGCCGCAGCCGAGGTCTCCCAGTTACTTGCCTGGACCGCGTACGACACCGGCAACCACCGACTTGCCCACCGCTATCTCACGTCCACGCTGCGCCTGTCCCAGGTCATCGACGATCGCATGTTTGGCGCGCGGATCCTGGGCAATCTCAGCCACCAGGCGAACTACCTGGGCCACCACGCCCAAGCCACCCAGCTCGCCCGTGCAGCCGTCGAGGGCGCCAAAGGACGAGCCACCCCACGCGCCATGGCGAACTACTCCGCCATGGAGGCCCGCGCCCTCTCGAACGCTGGCGACCGCATCGCAGCCACCCGAGCCATGAACGAAGCCGCCCGGCATTTCGAGCAGGCCGACACCGCCGAGGACCCGGCATGGCTCGCCTACTTCGACGAAGCCGAACTCATGGGCGAACTCTGCCACTGCTTCCGCGACCTCAAGATGCGACGCGAAGCCGTCGACCAGGCCCAGCGAGCCGTGGACAGCACCGACCCGAAGTACGCCCGAACGCTCGGTTTCTGCCGCATGGTGCTGGCTCAGAGCCAGCTACTCAACGGCGAGGTCGAAGCCGCCCTAACCACCGCGAGCCTCGCAGTCGAGGGCGGCGACTCCCTTCAGTCCTCACGCTTCCAGCGCTACGTCACCGACTTTCAGCACGAGATCGGCGTGCACGCGACGAGCCCTGCCGTAGCCGCATTTAACGAGAAGGTACGCGACGCGTTCGCCCGCCTGGACGACAACGAGTAACGACTACCAGGGCCGCCAGTCCCGAGGCGCCTGGTCATCCCGGAGGCCGGCGATACGCCGCCGGTACTCAGCCTCGGTCTCCTCGTTCTCCCGAACGTTCTGCATGAGCCACGTGGTCATGCCGAACTCTTGCAGCCCGCGCAGGGTCTCGTACCCCTGCCAGTCGTATAGGTCTCGCCCGTACGCCGCGACGAAATCGGCGTACTGCGCGTCGGTCTGCCAGCCGAGGCTGTGATGCTCCACCGCAGTCACCATGAGATCCCACTCAGGATGGTCGAAGCAGAACGCCTCGAAGTCGATCAGGACCACGCGCCCCTGATCATCAACCATGAGGTTCTGCACATGCGCATCCCCGTGCACCGGCCCTTTGGGCGACTCAAACCGCAGCTCCGCGTACTTGTCCCGCAGCTCCCGCCACCGCTTCCGCAGGAAGGCCCGGTCATCCTCCGGGATCGCAGCCTTGTCGATCCGCAGTTCCTGCTTCCCGAAGGGATCGAACGACGGCAGACCAAGGCCGGCAGGAACGGTCAGCGAGTGCAGATCCCGCAGGATGCCGCCCAGCTCCCCGTACGTCGCCTTACGGTCACCCTCAACGATCAGATGCCAGAACGTCACCGGGTGACCCTCGGTCAAGAGCGGCTGTTCCACATCCTCAACAATGCGCGCAGCCGAGAACCCCTCCGCCGCCAACCACCGGGCCACAGCCACCTCTTTGCGGGCCGTAGACACCCACTCCTCGCCCCGCGCGATACGCACAACCACCGGCACCGAGGCCAGCCGGAACAGCGCATTCTCCCCGAAGCGGATCAGCTCCGCACCCCTGTCATCGAGCCCCGCCGTCCGGCACGCGGCACGTAACACCCGCGCAGCCCTAGCCGACGTGAACCCCTCATCCGTGCTAGCAGCGTCAACCGCCATGCCCGTACCAGCTCCCCTAGTCGCGCGCGATCAACCAGCGCACGCTTACAGGTGACCAACCCAACGCACGCCAGACACGACTACGACGGTATCGAGGTTCGGCTGGCTAGCACGACCCCAGTGCGGCCTCCTCGCTACAGCGAGGCATACAGGCAAGGTCAGAGTCCGAGACAGGAGCAATCGGGGTGCGGCATCATCTACCCAAACGGGAGGGAAGGGTACTCATGTGCTCTGCTGTAGTTGGCATCCATGGAATCGGCCAGCACAAGACGACATCTTCAGCACTCGAAGAAGCCTGGCACCTTGCCATGCTGCGCGGCGTCGAGCGATCTGGCAGGTCTCAAAGGGTTCCGAGCCTCAAGATGGCGTTCTACGGAAGCTCGTTCCACCGTCCTGACGGCCGGCTCGGACCTACAAACCAGGAAACTGCCCTGTCCCTTGACGAAGAGCTCTTCATCGAGGAAGTTTTGAGCTCTAGCATATTTCAAGGCATAGACGTAGATGAAAATTCAGCAAGAGAGCTAGGGCTTCCCGCCATCCCAGGCAAGGTTGCGCGCTTGCTAGTCCGAGTCGACCGGAAATTTGGCAGGAATACCGGAAAGTATCTGCTATACATCCTCCGGCAAGTGTATCGCTACCTCACAAATGCCGAGCTCTCGGAGGAAATCCGTAATGTGGTAGCCGCAACAATTTCCCCCGAGACGCAAATCGTTTTCGCGCACTCGCTCGGGAGCGTAGTGGCTTACGATATGGCCCAGCGAGGCGAGCTATTTCCAGAATCGCTCGACAACGGAAGTCGACGGCAAATCATAACATTTGGCTCACCTCTTTCATGGCCCACCGTGCATAGAATGTTGGGTTATGGGCAAGCAGCCGTCGATATGCAGGCCATTTGGCACAACCTCTACGACACAGCTGATGCAGTGACTGGCGGCCAAGGACTGACGGGGGAATCAGTGCAAAATGTGAAAGTGCGCAACGGCCTGCGGGATCCACATGCCGCCGTCATGTATCTACGGCAGCCCGCAGTGGGGTCCCTGTTGACAACACAAGCTGGAATTTAGACTTGCTGCCCGAGTCACCATTTTCTCCTGAAGACTTTACGCACCGCCGTCTAGTCTGCATCGCAGTACGCGAATATCCTGACGAAACCCAATGGTTCAAGGAAACTATCGACAAGCAAGTCGCCACAATCGAGTCATGGTTCGCAAATGAATCTATTGACTCGGATGTGCGATTCGACGTACTGAAGCCAAAAGCGCTACAGGATAAGCAAGATATACGCACATTTGCCGAGGCCAACCGCCTCTATGAGTGCCAGGCAGAGGATGTACTGGTTGTCTATATCACCGGCCACGGCATGCGCGGAAATGCCAGTCGCCATTTCCTCCTCCTCCCCAAATCTGAAGAATCCAAGCCTCTTTCTACAGCGTTCCCTACAGCCGAACTTATAGGCGCAATCCTGGATTCCGAAGCCGAACACATCCTCATTCTGGTCGATTCCTGCTACGCAGGGACTCTCGATAGAGAGCTAGCCTCGCATCTTCAAGATTTGTCTGGTGACCGTCACAAGATGGACACTCTGGCCGTCGTAACAAGCGGAGACTTTACCGACAAGCCAAAGGTAGGTGAGTTTACCGAAGTGATTCGGCTGGCTCTGGATCGCATCTCGGATGAGGTAAGCGGTTTTGCCAACCCGAACATCTCATTTCAAGAGTGGGAACAGATCCTGCGCGACATCGCACGCGACCGCAGTGATCTGATCTCCGTTAACTGGGTTTGGCCGAGAAGTCGAAATGAGACGCCGACCCCCTGCTTGCCCAATCCTGGATACTGGGCAAGGCGAAATTCCTCCAGCGAGTCGAAGCCATCGATAATCACTGAGAAGGATTTGCAGCTTACTGCTCCAAGCTACTGGATCTCTCGTGCATCTGGCAGTGCCAACGACGACGACCCGAGTTGGTATTTCACGGGACGACAACGACTTGTTGAGTCAGCTAGTAAGTTCCTTGAGACAGGTGAAGGCGTTTGCGTAATCACCGGCGAAGCCGGCTCGGGGAAATCCGCTATCTTGTCACAAATCGTGGTTCATGGTCATGAACGAGTAAGACAGGCAGTCGCCGGTCAAATACCGCTTGAGTCGAAATCAAAGCACTTCCCCGAAGTCGACGTAGCAGTCTTGGCTAGGAACAAAAGCTCCGCTGCAATCACGGCAGAGGTCCGTGAAGCCATAAGAGGAATTATCGGAGAAATATCCGAATCAATTCCCGCAGCACTCGAGGACATTATCGGGTTCGCCCAGAACATCCTGAAGCGTCCAATAGCAATTGTGATCGATGGTGTGGATGAGGCCATGGACCCGGAAGGAGTCATTACCGAGCTATTGGTTCCCCTGATGCGACGCGAAAGCGGAGAAAGGCAGCTCGTTCGCGCACTTCTAGGGGTAAGAAGCCCGAGGCCGAGGGGTGCCCCGGGCGAGAAGGGAAACCATAAGAGCCTTGTCGAAGATATAGCACTGGCCATTAATAAACCGCCGAAGCGGTCGCTCACTGCGCTTGACGTAGACGCGTCACTTGATGGGCCCGAACTCGGCATCATAAGCGATTGGGAGGAGGTACCCACCCTCGTACTTCGCACTGACGGAAATGAGAGTACCTCAGAGATCGTGAATTATGCATTTCGCCTGTTGATGGACAGGCGACACGAAGGTTCGCCCTACAGGCGAAAGGAGCTTGCCGCTCGCGAGGTGGCCGCAATAATTGCACAAAAAGTTGCACCTTCGTTTTTGAACGCACGACTTGCTGCCGACAAAGCTCGTAGGGCTCCATACATTCAGGATGTAAAAGATAAGCGATGGCTCGCCACGCTGCAAGATGGCACAGTGTCTCTTCTCTACTCAGACGTAGAGGAAGTGGCGGAGAACTCCGGTATTCCTTCAAAGGATCTGCTTGCCGGCTTGCAGGCCACAGCCTTTTCGTGCGGCGATGGACTTCCCTGGTCCGATGTTTGGCCGACGGTATATAGAGCGATTCATCCAGGCGGGACTCATGATGTCGACCGAGTGCTTAAGATGCTTCGCTCGAGTCGCCTATCAGGTTACATGGCTACATACGTGTCAGATGAGCGTCTAGTCTACCGCCCAGGTCACGAAAGGATCTCGGAAGAACTCAAGCAGGGAACTTTCCGATCCTTTCTCACGGAACGAGACCACGAAACGGATACAGACAAAGCGACAGCAATCCATGCAGTTATCACAACAGCTCTTAGTGACCTGGTAAGGAAACACCTCCCTTATGCCCCGCACCCTTACATAAGAAGATATCTCGTTCAGCATGCGGCTCGCGGGAAGGTGCTGGATGACTCACACGTTCCCATAGCTTTTCTTGAGTGGGAGACCAGCCGGTTGGTCGGTTCCTATCTAGGGGCGCAGACTCCGCAACCAAAGAACCGGTCGCTGTACGCATGGTCTCGGCTAGAAAAGCATCTTCACGGAATTGACACGGTATCACAACGAGGCAGCCATGCATTTCATCTTACTGCTCTCGGTGGCTCGTCACCCCCACTAACCGGTTGGATTACCCCAGAGTGGGCGGACTGGAACCCTTCCGCGCCCCTAGAAGCAGAAAAGGAAGATTTCAAAGGATGGCCAATTGTCGCAGCCATCGGACGTTACGCCTTTGCCACTTCCCAATCCTGGCCTGAGACTGTAGAAGTACGCGACTCATCCAGTGGAGTGATTCGCTCAAGGGTTTCGACTGGACCCATCGCGAGTATGTGCGCCTTCATCGCGAAGGGAAAGGAGTACCTCGCAACTTATCCTCTTTACATGCCGGGCACCATAGTAGAACGCTGCGTGGAAATCTGGGACCCTGTCACGGGAATGAAAGCTAGTAGCGTCTATTGTGGAAGGATCCGGCAGCTGCGGTCTTTGAGCTCCGACGAACCCCAGATTGCCGCCATTTGTGAGCGTTTCGGCGAAGAAATCGCGGTGTGGAACCCGGAATCTGGCCAGCTTCTGCATCGGCTCCATGGTGTGGCAGTGGGATCCTTTTGTGAAATCGGTGAAGTAGGAAGCGATGGGTTTTTGATTGCTGTCTCAGATCCCCCTTCCAAGAATGCGCGCGTGCATATTTGGAGCCCGAGTCAGGCTAGAGTGCTCAACTCCTTCCCCACGGGCGCCGTCGGGACCATGACGAGTGTCTGTGACGGTGGCGGCCAAGTAATGCTGGCCACGACAGAAAGCCCTTATGGGACTAGTGAGGTTAAAATCTTCGATGTGAAGAGTGGGGAGTGCTATCGAAAACTCAATGTCGGAACGGTTCGCGCCATGACGACGGTACCCTCAGGAACTGGTAGGGAGTTTCTGATTACTTCCGGGGCGAACTCATTGGTCTCGCTCTTCGATTTGTGGTCTGAGCATGAGATGGAAAACCTGGTCACGGTCGCACCAGTTACGTCGCTAGTTCCGTGCACTCTGAGGAATGACAGGAAACCGCAGGTCCTGCTAACAGGTGCTGCCGGAGTTGCAGCCCTCTCCTTGGGACGAGGTGTCTAGTTACTTAACACCTCCCACTGCCTGAGAAGCCGGCCGCGGGGGACGTACGCAATCCTCCGAGGCTAGTCCCCGAGAATGTTCATGCCGAACTGATGCAGCAGTCCCTCAGCGAGTTCAGTTGCCGCCGCGACGAGCGCTTCATCGTCGATGAAGGGCGCCAGCTCTCCGTCAGCCGGTTGAACTTTCTTCGGCCGGCGTCCCCCCTCAGCTATCGCCAGACGGCCGAGCTCGACCACCACGGGCGCCAGCCGAACAGTTTTATCGGCCTCGGGGAGCATCGTGAGGACTGCGCGGAGGTCGATGGGGTTGTCTCCCCGCAAGGCCAAGCGGTATTCGTGAGCCAGGGCCACGCTCTCGAAGACCGCGTTGATGAGCGCTGGGCAGGAGACAGGCAGGACGCTCGACCCTGGCATGCCGTCGTGGGGGGCCTTGTAGGAGAGGTCGACTGCGGTGACGACGCTGCCGTCATGGTGCAGTTCGACGAGTACTCCTCGGCGGCTCGTGGCGCGGGCTGGCACGAGCATGTTGGTTTCCACCCAGCGGCGTAGACCGCGACCGGGGTTGTTGTCGAGGAGGTCGGGGAGGAGCTGCGGGCCCAGAAGCCGCCGCAGAGGGACCGCACGGCTGAGCGCCCTCTCTGCGCGCTTCACGCTTTGTGCTATGACGTATTTGACTTCTGCCCGCGTGGGGGCAGGGATGGTACGGGGCAGTGGGCGGGTGGGTCGTGCGACGACGACTAGCCATGCCGCCGGGTTGTCGTTCTCCCCTGAGATGAGGTCAGTGGTGTGCTGGACGTGTTCATCCAAGGCGGCCTCGGCGGCACGCTCGCGGGCGAAGCGGGCCCGGTAGGCCGCAGCGACCTGGTGCTCGGGCATGTACGCGGTATCGTCGCGGTGCCGGAAGGGCGCGTTGAACGTGGTTTTATCCTTGTCTTTCTGCTGCCACCCGTAGAGGAAGTGCGGCGCTGTCTCACTGGCAGGCACGTCGACGACGAAGACGTCGATGCCGCTTCCGTCGGTGGCTGGCAATTTCAGGTAGCTCACCCCTGTCACGACGGGCTGCAGGTGGACGCGGAGCCACTGGCCCAGCTTCTTGTCGTCGATCTGGTCCAGGTCGACGCCGACCAGCTCCACGGCGTCGCTCACGCCGTATACGAGAAGGCCGCCTCGGGTGTTGGCCATGGCGGCGACGTCCTTTGCGAACTCGTTCCACTCGCCCTTGACCTTGGCCTCTTCTGGGACCATCTCTTTCCAGTCCAGGTCGTCGCTCTCCCCTAGCTTGCGCTGTACGGCCTCAACGACCATGTCGTACGTCAGAGGCCCCGGCGGGTGACCAAGGTACTCGTGCAGTCGAGTCCAGGAACGTGCCATGTTGGCACCCTATTCGGCGAAGAGCCCGGTGGCCGGTGCTTTTCCATCCGTCCGACCGGCGCCCTGCCCGACGCTGTGGTCTGCCGTACAGGCCTTCCTGACGGCAGCCAGACAGGAGCTGGGCTCATCGAGACCCCGCATGGTGCCTGCAAGGCTGATGGGCGATGGATGACGACGCCGATCGGGCTACCGAACGCCTCCGGTCCGGACCGTCTCAGCAAGCCGGTACAGGAGTGAAGCCGCCATGCCGTTGAGCGCGATAGCGTCCGATCGCACCCACGAGGCACTGCCGATCGCGCCGTCGTTGTGCTGCGGGCCACTGCCCTGGGTGAAGACAGCCTGAACCAGGTCAGCGTATGCGTCCGCCTGGTCTGTGAGCCGGTCGAGGATGACGCCGTACCGGTCGTCCTGGTCCTGGTCGTCACGCTTCTTGCTGCCGTTCTGCGGCCAGATGTTCAGCTTGCGCATAGCGCCCACGGCCAGCCGGGTCTCCCGGATCGCGTCTGGGTACTCGCCGGCCGTAATCTGCCGGTCCGCGGTCCGCAAGTGCTTCGCAGCGGTGGCGAGCGGGCCACCGTTCATCGGCAGTGGCACGGTGACGGTGAAGGACACGGCGAGGCCCAGCTGCTCGATCTGGTTCTCCCAGACACTGGCCGGGATCCGCCGCTCCTCCTGGATATGGGCGAACGGGTGCCCGGAGCTCTGAGGCAACGCACCCTCCACATCGAGCAGAACTGCCATGTCCTGGCCATTGCGGTGCCTCTCCAGCTCCAGAACCTGCTCGGAGATGAGCGGGACGATCAGGTCCACGGACACTCGGCCGGCCTTGGTCCGCAGCGGCACTGACGTTGTAAGGAACGACCCAATCCAGCCGAGGCCACCCGCAGCCCGCAGCTCTCCTGAGAACATGGCTTGGTTGACGGCTTCGGCGACGTCGAGCCGTTCAACCTCGACGCGGACTGCCAAGCGGTGTGCGCCAAGGCCCGGCATCAGGGACACGGGCGGCACGCCTCCCGGCTCCGGTGACCTCAGCCGCAGCAGCGTGCCGTCCTCAAACTTCATGTCCGAAACCATCGCGCCTCCCTGTTCAGAAGGCGATTGTCGGACATCAAGCGTTATGTGCGCACGACTTTTCGGACGGCGCCCGCTCAGTGCACGCCTACAGGTGACGAAGCCGGCATGCGAGGTCCGACCACGAGCGCACCCAGACCCCTTGGTTCGGGACGCGTGGGCACTGAGCACTCAGCACCAGGTCAGCACATGAGCCATGATCAGCGACGATTAACGCACACGAACACCAAGATCAAAGTTGACACAAAGATACTTTCATCTGCTCGTTTGCCAAGCTCAGACGCTGCGTGCTATGCAGCCAGCCCAATGTACTCCACGTTGACCAGGTGGATGTTCTTGCAGTCGAGGGCATAAGCGAGCCCACCGGCGACGAAGACGCCTCCGCGGGCGATGCTGAGCACGACATCGGGCTCGTACCCGTCGTCGGCGATGGCCTGCGCGAGCTCACGTACGGCGACGCCGAACCGCTCGTAGGAGAGATTCTCCCGCCCGTCCGCTCCGCTCACGCCGCCACCCTCACACCCGGGACCGATGGAAGTTGAGGAAGGACCGCGAGGCGGTGGGCCCGCGCTGCCCCTGATACCGGGAGCCGTACTGCTCACTGCCGTAGGGATGCTCGGCCGGCGAGCTGAGCCGGAACATGCACAGCTGGCCGATCTTCATACCGGGCCAGAGCTTGATGGGGAGCGTCGCGAGGTTGGACAGCTCCAGGGTGACGTGCCCGGAGAAGCCGGGGTCGATGAAGCCTGCCGTGGAGTGCGTGACGAGCCCGAGCCGGCCGAGCGAGCTCTTGCCCTCCAGCCGCGAGGCGAGATCGTCGGGAAGGGTGATGACCTCGTACGTCGACGCGAGCACGAACTCACCGGGGTGCAGGATGAACGGTTCGTCTCCCTCCGGCTCCACGAGCCGGGTCAGGTCCGCCTGCTCCACGGAGGGGTCGATGTGGGGGTAGCGGTGGTTCTCGAACACCCGGAAGAAGCGGTCGAGGCGCACGTCGATGCTCGACGGCTGCACCATGGATTCGTCGTAGGGATCGATCCGTACCCGCCCGGCGTCGATCTCGGCCCGGATGTCCTTGTCTGAGAGAAGCACGCCCCGAGGATACGCAAGACGCGCGGAGCCCCCGCAATCAGGACGACTCCGCGCGCCAGACCGCTGCTGTCCCTACCGCTTCGCGAGGATCACCGGCACCGCGCTGCGGAGCCGGGCACATCGCGGACACCGGACGAGCCGTCCGGGGCCGAGCCGCTCGGCCTGCTGCATCGGGAACGTCGCGGTACTGAACACGTGCCCATCGGCACAACGGACGACGGTGCGCTCCATCAAGTCCTAGAGTCCCTTCCCCAAGAGCCGCGTCCGGCTGCTGCTCGCCGGACAACGAAAGCCACATTACGGGACGAACGGGACGACCCTCCAGGCGGCACTCCGACCCCGCCCGCCCCCTCTCCCGTACCCCCACCGTACGCCCCAACTCCAGCCGCCCGCAGCGGGATCCCACCCCCTGAAACGCACACGGACCCCTCGGCTCCAGCGCCGGGGGTCCAGGATGTTGTACAGTGACGGGGCAATCGGACACCGGCCCGAACCGGCGTCTTACGCGGGTGTAGTTTAATGGTAGAACATCAGCTTCCCAAGCTGAGAGCGCGAGTTCGATTCTCGTCACCCGCTCCAGGATTGAGGCCCAGGTCATCGACCCGGGCCTTTTCGTTGTGCGCGGTGATCAGTTGTCGCGTGCCGGATTCGTGCCAGAAGCGTGATCGGTGGGGTCCGGTGTCTCTCTGCCGTGTGAGGCGAACGTCTCTGCACCACCCGTGCCGCTCCCGGCCCACCCTCGCCGGCAGCGGCCGGCTCAGCAGCCAGGCGATGACGGCCTGCGCGACCGTGTGCAGTTCGATGTCGGTGTGCTCGCGCAGCGCCTCGCGCCCGGCGGTCGGCGTGATCCGTCGGTGCCCGATGAGGACACCGATGGCTTGGTCGACCGTTGCGCGGGAGTCGACGGCGTACCACCGCTGGGCATTCTCCTGCTCAAGTCGAGCGAGGGGTTCTCCCTGGTGGGGGCAGGCTTTTCCGGTACACCTCCCCCCCACGGGAACGGCAAGACACCGCAACGCGGCGCAGAGATCGCACGCAGCGCAGGGAGGGGCTCTTCGCCGACCATGGATGGCGACGAGCCCGAAAGGCTGTCTCCCCGGCGCCTCCCCTGAAATTGGCGTCCCGCAGGCCCCCTGAAGGGCATCCGTCGGCTTTCCACCCCGGCGCCCTGTCCCGCGACCGGGACAGGGCGCCGGGGTGGAGCGGCTCCGCCGTCAGCGGGTGCTCCTGGTGCCGATGTCGGAGATGTGGTTGTACCGCTCCAGCACCACGAAGAGCTTGGTCTTCCGCGTCGTCTCCCCGCTGCCGAAGGTCAGGGTGACGATGACCTCATGGGAGTGACCTGCGGCCCCGTTGTCGGTCACCCTCCACTGCGCCGGGACGTTCTGAGCACGTAGGACACCGTCCGCTCCATTCTTCTTCTCCCAGGTCGCCAGCCGCTTGGCGAAGTCGGGCGTGAGGTAGTGGTTGCGGAGCGCCCTGGCCAGCGCGACATCCGGGTCCGTGTAGTCGCCCTTCGCGTCGATGTAGGCGCCGTAGAAGTCGGCGACCCGGGTCACAGCCTGGCCGGGCGTGCCGCTGACCGGCCGTACTGTGGCGGTGGACGTCTTCGCGGGGGCATGGACGGACGCCTGTGCCGACGTCTGGGCCGACAGACCAAGTCCGACAGCCAGGGCGAGGCCGGCGGCGAACGCCGCGCGGCGGCCCGGACGGCGGTGTGCGAGGGACTTCCTGTTCATGTGCTCTTCCTTCTGTTCATGTACGTCTTCCGTTTCCGGTCCGTATGCGGCTGCTCTCGCCGGCCGGTTCCGGCGTTCGGGCCGAGGGCGCGTGCTGACTTGCCGTCCACGTCGCCCGCGTCCCCTTCGAGGACAGGAGGGCCAGACGGCCCGATCGGACGGGAGTGGGCCCGGTGCCTTCGCCCCGGGTCGTCGCCCGGTGTCTTCACCCCGGGGCGTCGCCCGGTGCCTTCGTTCCGGGGCGTCGTCACGAAACGGGCTTCCGCCCCACCGGCACGGTGGAACCGGCCCGTCCCTGCTGAACCACGGGAGCGTCCGCCGGCCGGGCGGATTCAGCAGGTGGAACTGCTGGAGATCCTGATCCCGGTGACGCTGTAGGCGTTCGTGAACATGGTCGAGGAATTCGGCCTCAGGCAGATCGAGGTCCCGTCCTGGAGCCGCAGATACGCCACGTCGTCGTTGCGGGTGTTCAGAACGTAGTAGTGCGGGCGGGACCTGACGGTCTGGTAAGAACTGGTGACATCGCGGTACTTCGCGATCGGCCGGCCCGCGATATAGGCGTCGTCGTCCACGTAGAAGCAGACGTAGGGGTACGGGCAGCCTTGGGTAGGGTCCTCGGCATGAGCTGCCGGTGCGCCGGCCAGGGACATGGCAGCGACGGCCACGCTCGCGCCCGCGATGCCTGCCGCCTTTCGGATGACGGATTTCATCAGACCTCCAAGAATTGAATGGTTTCGTTCGGCAGGGCAGTCATGGATCATGATCAGTTGCGAATGCCGTTGGCCGGCAGGGGCAAGGCCGACGCTGCGAGGAACGCCCGACGCCGGTCGGTCCCTGTAGCCGTGCTCGGTGCGACACCAAGAGCATCAGCGGTCACCGGAGTCCGGCGCAACGACTGCCGCCCCTTTGGCGGGGCTGGAACCGTCCCAGCCCATCTGACGTGCAGGGATATGAGTGCCTGGGATGCCGGGACAGCGGACGGACGACGGAGGAGCGGTGTCGATGCGGGATGATGTCGAGGAGTTCGCGGCGCTGCTGCGCCGGCTGAAGGACCGCACGGACCGGAGCTACGGCTCCCTGGCCCGCCGCCTCAACATGAACACCTCCACGCTGCACCGGTACTGCGCGGGCGAGGCGGTGCCGCAGGAATTCGCGCCCGTGGAGCGGCTCGCGGCCTTCTGCGAGGCGACACCGGAGGAGCGGCTCGAACTGCACCGGCTGTGGTTGTCGGCGGTGGCGGCCCGGCAGCGGGTGCGTACGGCCGGTTCGGCGGCGGCGGTTCCGCAACCGGACGGCGCACTCGTCGAGGAGAGCAGCTCCGCGGAGCAGCCCGGGGACGATCCCGACCCGGACGAGCCGGCCCCCTCCCCCTCCCCCTCCCCCTCCCTCGCCCCCGCCCTCGCTCCCCGCGCCTGGTATCGCCGCCGACGGGTTCTGACGTCCAGCGCCGTCGCCTGTGTGCTGCTCGCCACTCTGGGCATCACGTCCGCCCTGTGGGACGACCACTCTTCCGAGGCGGACGCCGCCCATCCCGCGGGTCTGCGGACGACCGCTCCCGGCGCACCCCGCGGTTCGGCGAACCCGTCGGCCACCGTTTCCTCCTCTCCTTCCCGGAGCTCCGCGTCACCCGGCCGGCAGAAGAGCCCCGCCGGGTCCGCCACCGGCGGCGGTCCCACCTCGGCCGCAAAGCCGGCCACCGGCCTGCCCCTTGCCTGGAGTGCCGACTCCCTGGTCTGGGACAAGGGCTGCGACCACGACTACGTCATCGGCAAGCCACCCGCGCAGGTGCCTCCGCCGCCGGTGGAGCAGGACGCCGGGGCGTGGGCGCCGACGCAGGGCGCGGTGGACGGGCGGCATACGAGGGTGCAGATCTCCGTGCAGGGGCGGTCCTCGACGGCCGTGGTCCTGAAAGCGCTCCACGTCCGCATCGTCAGCCGCGGCAACCCGGTTGCCGGGAGCGCATACGCCATGGGGCAGGGCTGCGGCAGCGACCTCACGCCGCGCCGCTTCACCGTGAACCTCGACGCCGACCGCCCCGTCACCAGCCCGAAGGACGGCGCAGACATCGAACGCACCATCCCGGCTGTGCACTTCCCCTACCGCGTCTCCGCCGAGGACCCGGAGGTGCTGCTGGTCGACGCGACGACACAGACCTACGACGCCCGCTGGTACCTCGAACTCGACTGGTCCTCGCAGGGCCGCACCGGCACGATCCGCATCGACGACCACGGCCGCCCGTTCCACACCACCGGCATCAAGGGAATGACGCACTACTGGTACGGGACGAACGACGCAGGCGGACGTGCCTGGGTCCCGTTCGACAGCTAGACGGGTATCCGATCGCGGGGTTCTTGGGCACTGTCCGCTTCGGAGCCGCGAGGCAGCAGAAGCCGCGCCGACTGAGTGTCCAGCCGCCCGACGCCGCTGACGTACGCCGGCGAACGAGCGCGTGCCTCGAGCGACGGTGCACTCCGCGTCCCCGAAGTCGGCGCCTACGCGCAGTGGACCGCAGAGCGCTTCCCCGTAGGCCCGGAGGGTCGCGGCCTCCGCGCGATCCGGCTCTCACCGTGCTCGATCGCGGAGACCCGAGGTGCTGAATGCCCCATCGAATGGGCCACTTGGCGCTGCGTCAGCGCCGGTGCACGCCTGACCTCCGCGAGCGTGTGAGCACGCATTTCGGCGGTCAGCCGGTCCATCGGCGCTCGTTGTGCGAAAGGATGTGCGCATGATGCGACCCGCGCATGCGCTGCTCCCCCTTCTCCTGTTGCCAGTCCTCCTGACGGGATGCGACGCGGACGAGAGCGGCGGGACGGCCGCCGGCAGCGCCGACCTCGACGCCGCGGCGCGCGTCTGGGGCGTCGCGCCGGAGCTCGTCCATGTCACCAAGGTCTCCGGCTACACCGTGATCCAGCAGTCGGTGGGCTCGTACGGCGACGAATTCGTCGCCGCGTATCTGTCCGAGGAAGGTGGCACCAGGTTCGGCCTCTTCGCAGGTCGCGGCACGCTGACAGCGGAGAGCTGCCCCAAGCAGCCGCTGGGCGAGGTGAGGGACAAGCAGGTCACCTGTGTGCACGACGGCGACGCCTGGTACCGCAAGGCGGGTGACAGCCACGAGTACGCGGTCCCCGACGGCGGCGTGGTGATTCATCTCATCGCTGACACGGACAAGGTCGACCGCGCCGTTCTGCGCAAGGCGGCCGAGGCGGTCCACCGCCCGGACTCCGCCGAATTGGCCGCCCTCCTGCCGGCCACCGACGGCCCGGACCTCTGAGAGGACGGCACGAAGTCGGCTGCCGGCCCCTTGCGTGAGCGGCATGGCAGGAAGCCTCGGCAGACGGTCCCTCGCCGTCGCCCGGCCGCTGATCAGCGGCTGCCGCGCCGCGAGGTGAGAGGCGCCGCCACTCGACCGACAAGGGCGCCCCCTGGCTCCGCGTGAACGACGACGCCCACCAGTGGGGCAGCATCGGCGGCGTCGGCGTCGTCACCGGCGACCCCGACACCTTCGGGCGCTTCTGTGGCACCAACGGACGCGGCCTCCGGTACGGCGACCCGTCCTGACCCCGACACCCGAGCGGGGCCGCAGGCACGTCGGCCCGCGGCCCCGCCCTCATGTCCCCCGGGAGTCGGTTCCGGGACCGTCCCTCCCGTGCGCGTCGCCAGTGGAGGGGCCGGGGTGCGGCGTTCAGGCGAGCAGGAGCTCCAGTTCGGCCGGCAGGCCCGGGGCGTCTCCGTGCGGGGACGGCGCGCCGCGGAGTTCGAAGGCCCACCGATGGGAGGGGGCGCAGCCGAACGTCCGCTCGGAGACGGCCGGAAGGGAGAGTTCGGCGCTGGCCGCCGAGTCCCAGATCAGGGCGAGGCCCTGAAGGTCCGCCGCGGGATCGGTGATCCACCGGCCGGTCCGCAGGCCAGGGAACTCATGGGTGAACGAGGTGGGGCCCTCGGGGCGGAAGGCGGCCTGTCCGGGCTGGTGTGGGCGGGCGGTGCCGACCGCGGCGGTGCGTCGCTTGTCCCACCAGGCGATGACGACGTGCATGGGGCCTCCAGCTGCAGAGTGTCTGTCGTGCGTGTTGTCGCGGTGTCCCCGTTGACACCCGTGCGTGGCTCCGGTCCCGCGCGGCCGGCGGCCGGGTCAGAGCTGGGAGCCGCCGGTGGCGTCGATGACCTGCCCGGTCACCCATCGGGCGTCGTCGGAGGCGAGGAAGGCGACGATGTCGGCGACGTCCTCGGGGCGGCCCACCCGGCCGAGAGCGGAGAGTTCGGCCGCGGACCGCTCCGCGGCCTCGTTGCCGCGCAGCCAGGAGGCGTTCATGTCGGTGTCGATGATGCCGGGGGCCACGGAGTTGACCGTGATGCCCCGGCCGCCGAGCGCCTTGGCCAGGGTGAGGGTGAAGGCGTCGACGGCGCCCTTGGTCATGGCGTACGCGATGATGTCGGTGAGCGCGATCCGGGTCGCTCCGGAGGAGATGTTGATGATCCGCCCGCCGTCCCGCAGCCGCTTGAGTCCCTGCTGCGCGAGGAAGAACGGGGCGCGCATGTTGAGGGCGACGGCCTCGTCGAACGCTTCGGCCGTGGTCTCCTCGATCTCCCCGCGCGGGGTGATGCCGGCGTTGTTGACGAGGATGTCGAGTCCGGTGCCGTCGGAGTGCTCCAGGACCTGGCGGTCGTAGCCCTCCCACAGGGTCTCGACGTCTCCGGGCCGGCCCAGTTCGGCGTGGACGGCGAACGCGGCACCGCCCTTCGCCCTGATGGCACCGACGACCTCCTCGGCCGCCGCGCCGTTGCGCCCGTAGTGCACGGCCACCAGCGCCCCGTCGCCTCCGAGCCGCTCGGCGATCGCGCGTCCGATCCCGCGGCTGCCGCCCGTCACCAGCGCCGTCCTGCCCGTGAGCGTACCCATGATCTCCCTCTCGCATCGAAATTCTGTAGCGATGACTACGCAATAACCCTACACGAATTACATAGCGATCGCTGTAAAATCTGGGCATGACGACGACCAAGCGCGGCAGGCCGCGGAGTTTCGACCGCGAGGCGGCACTCGTGCGGGCCACACTCCTGTTCTGGCAGCACGGCTACGAGGGCACCTCGATCTCCGACCTGACCGCCGCGATGGGGATCTCACCGCCGAGCCTGTACGCGGCCTTCGGCGACAAGCGCACCCTCTTCACCGAGGTCGTCGACCGCTACGGCAGCACCTTCGGCGCCTTCATGGAGAACGCGCTCGCCCAGGAGAGCGACACCCGCACGGGCTTCGCGCGGATGCTGGACGAGGCGGCGGTGTCGTACACCGATCCGGAACACCCGGCAGGCTGCCTGGTCATCACGGCGGCGACCAACTACTCCCCGCAGACGGCCGACATCGAGCAGGACCTGCGCGCGCGCAGAGTGGCCAACATCCGGTCCTTCGAGGAGAGGCTGAAGGACGCCGAGGCCCGGGGGTCGCTCCCCGAGGGGGCCGACACCCGGGCCCTGGCCGTCTACTTCGCCGCGGTCGTCCAGGGCATGTCGCAGCAGGCGCGGGACGGGGCGACCACGGCGGAACTGCGGCGGGTGGCCGAGTACGCCATGGCGGCCTGGCCCGAACCGGCCTCCTGAGGCACCGGCGGACCCGCCGTCCGCCGGACCACCGCGAAGAGCGGTGCGGCCGCCTGCCGGACCACCGCGAAGGACCAGCCCTGCCCGGATCGCCGCGAAGAACAGCCCCGCCCCGCCTGCCGCATCACCACGCCGGACAGCCCCACGCCGCCTGCCCGATCACCCCGCAGGACAGCCCCGCACCGCCTGCCCGATCACCACGCCAGACAGCCCCGCGCCGACTGCCGGACCGCTACACGGGACGCCCTGGGGCGCGCTGACCAGCGGCGGCCGGCCGCTCCCCATCGACACAGCTCCGCGCCGCCCCTGCCGGATCACCGCGAAGGGACGGCCTCGCCACCTCCCGCATCGCCGCGCAGGGACGGCACCGCCGTCTGCCGTCGGACGCAGGGCCGCGGGTCCTCGCGGGCCCCCGCCCCTCAGTGAGCGGGAGGCTCCTCGCCCGCCCGGCACAGGCGTGCCACGACGTGGGCGTACCGCTCGTCGAAGCTCAACGTCCGGAACGCGGTGTCCAGTTCACGGTCGAGGGTCCGGCTGGCTCGCGCCCAGAGAGCCAGGCCGGCCCCCGTGGCCGCGACACGGCTGGCCCGACGGTCGCAAGGCCAGGCCACCCTGACCGTCCAGCCCGCGCTTTCCAGGTGAGTGAGCACCCGGCTCGCCGCCGAGACGCTCACGCCCAACCGCCGGGCGACACCGCCCACGGCCACGGATCCCGGATGCTCGCCCACCAGCACGCCCAGCGCCATCAGCGGCGCCAGGCCGACGCCGTGACGGCGCGTCAGCGTGCGGTCCAGCTGCCCTTCCATCAGGGAGAACATGGGCACGACCCGCTCCCAGATCCGGGAGAGGTCGTCGATGTCGGCATCGCGGTTGTCACTGTCGCGCGGCTCGGCCACAGAGTCGCTGTCCTTGGTCGTCGGATTCCGTTGCGTCGGAGCGCCCCATGGGCGCCGGGCGGATGGTCAGGGCAGCAGCAGGAGTTTGCCCCGCACGCCGCCGGCCGCCAGGAGTCGGTGGGCCCGGGGCGCGTCCTCGAACCCGAGCTCCTTCGCGGTGCGCAGCCGCAGGCTCCCGTCGTCCACCAGCGAGCAGAGCGCGGAGAGCCCCGGGCCGTCCTGCTCCACATAGGAGACGGCCACGTGGATGCCGCGTTCCGCCGCCGGCACGCGGGTGGGCACGACGGAGACCGCGCGACCGTCGTCCCGTACGGCGCCGATCGCCTGGGGCAGGCCCGCTGTCTCCAGCAGGCCGTCGACGCACGCCGCCGGGAAGTGCGCCTCGTCCACCACCACCCGGTCCGCGCCCAGCGCGCGCACCTCGTCCTCGTCCCGAGCGGAGCGAACCTGCGCCACCACGGTCAGGCCGCGCAGCCGGGCGAGTTGCACCGCGAGGCCGCCGACCGCACCGACGGCACCGGTGACCAGCACGGTGGCTCCCTCGGGCAGGGCGAGGGCGTCGAGCGCCTGCCAGGCGGTCAGGCCGGCCAGGGGCAGCCCTGCCGCGCCGGTCAGTGAGACCGAGGCGGGGGCGGGAGCGACGATGTCCGCCGGCAGTGCGACGGTCTCGGCGTACGTTCCCTGGCCGGTGGCCATCTGAGCGGACATCGCCACGACCTGGTCGCCGACGCGGAACCCGGTGACGTCCTCGCCCACCGCCGTGACCGTGCCCGCCACGTCCCAGCCGAGGATCATCGGCGGCCGGACAGCGCTGTGCCCGGCGTGCAGACCGGCCCGGGTCTGGAGGTCGACGGGGTTGACGGCGGCCGCGGCGGTGCGGATGAGGAGGCCGTCCGGGTCCGGGACGGCCGGTTCCGGGACCTCGGAGACCGACAACCGCTCCGGGCCTCCGTAGGTCGTCAGGACTACAGCACGCATGGTCTGCTCGCCTTCCTGTACGTGTTCCTGTACGTGCGCGGCCCGGCCGGACCGGGGGGGATCCGCCGGGCCGCGGTGCGTCGGTCGGCCGGTCAGGCCGAGACCAACTCGGGGATGCGGGGCGGCAGTCGGTCGGTGACGGAGGTGGCGAGCGTACGGACGGTGATCAGCCGCACCGCGTCGCTGTCCGCCACGAGCCGCGCCTGGCAGCCGTGCGGAATCAGGGCCAGCTGCCCCGCCCGGACGGCACGTTCGCCGGAGGCCGTGGTGACCAGCAGCCGGCCGTCGAGAACGAGCAGCGCTTCCTCGACCCCGTGCCGCGGGGTCGCCGTCAGCACGGCGCCGTGGGGGAGCAGCCAGTGCTCCACGGCTTCGCACTCGCTGTGCAGCATGCCCCGGCGCACCAGGCACGTCCATGCGGCCGCCGCGTCGGTGCCCGAGCCGGTGGCGACGGTGGTGCGCACGGCCTCGGCCGTGGTCGAGATGATCACTGTGCCTCCGCGGCGTGCGCGGGAAGAGCCAGGGTCACGATCAGCAGCCGCATCGGCGTGACCGCCTCGATCCTGGTCGACGTGCCCGCGCCGAGGGTGACGCAGGTGTCCGGCGACAGGCCCGTGGTGGTGTCGTCGGCGGTGGCCCGGCCTTCACCGCTGTGCACGAACACGGCGAGTTCCGCGTCGGGCGAGCCCAGGAGGGTGCGCCGGCCCGCGTCGAGGTCGACGGCCTCCACCGTGCGCAGGGGGCCGGTGAAGACGCCGTCGGTGGAGACGGTCCTCTCCTTGAAGAGGTCGTGGATGACCGCGTCGCTCATAGGGGGAACTCCCGGGTGGCTGAGACCGGCTCCGGACAGGACGGCGTCCGTGCCGGGTGCGAGGGTTTCGATGACCCACCAGTCGAGGTCGGCCTCCCCGGTGTTGCGCAGCCCGTGCACATTTCCGGGGGCCGTCAGGGCGAGCGATCCCGGCCCGACGTGGTGGGGGTGGCCGTTGAAGAGGAACTCCCCGTGTCCGCGCAGGATGAGGTAGATCTCCTCGGTACGGGTGTGACGGTGCTCTCCGCTGAGTCCGCCCGGTGGGATGGAGGCCCATTCGACGGCCTCGGTGGCGGAGTCGAGCTGGCGGCGACCCGCGAAGCACTTCCAGCGGGTGCGCCCGGCGGCTCCGTGGACTCCGTGGACCGTCGCGGCACCCGCCACGGTCCCGGCCGAGCGCAGGGCGCGGGAACGCCCGCCCGCCGCCGGGGCGTCGGGCGCCCCGTGGTGCGTGGTGGCTGCGGTGGTCACCGGGAGACTCCCGAGGCGAGGGTGCCCAGCGCCTCGGCTGCCGCGCCGAGTTCGGCCTCCGTGACGTCGTTGACGAAGACCGCGCTGCCGATGCCGACCGGGAGAGGGAGACGCTGCTTGCCGTTGCGGTGCCGCACCGTGTCGCGCAGGGCCTCCCCGAGCAGTTCCGGTGTGCACAGCGGGTGCCAGGTGGGCAGTCCGAGCCGTTCCATCACGCTGAGGATGCGGTCGCGCTGGTAGCCGCTGACCAGTCCGCGGTGTTCGGCCATGACGGTGGTGAGCGCCATGTCGACGGCCACGGCCTCACCGTGCAGCAGCGCGGGAAGGGCGTGCATCTCGATGGTCGGGCTGAAGGTGTGGCCGTAGTCGACGACCCGTTCCAGCACCTTCTCCCAGAGGTTGGGCTGGAGTTCCTCGAGCATGCCCTGGATGGCCCGTTCCACCACCTCGGTCGCGGGATCGAGGTGCAGTCCGCGGGCCGCGAGACGCTGGTCCACCGGGACGTCGGCCGGGGTGGGGCCCATGGCCGGCGGGCTCTGGAGCTTGCTGTGCAGGAGGTCGGCGCCGTGCTGCTCCAGCAGGTCGAACAGGCGGGCGTCCTTGATCAGAGCGATCTTGAGGATCTCGGCCAGTCCGTTGCTGATGTGCCGTTCGTCGAGCGTGGCCAGGAACGACCGGTCCAGCAGGGTGCGGTCCGCCGGGAAGTAGGTGCCGAGCCGGTTCTTGTGTCCATTGTGGTTCACCCCGGTCTTGGCGCCGACTCCCGCGTCCACCAGGCCGATCAGGGTGGTGGGGATGCGGATGAAGGGCGTGGAGCGGCGGTAGAGGCTGGCGGCGAAGCCGACGATGTCCATGAGGACGCCGCCGCCGATGGCGATCACGGGTTCGCGTCGGCGATCGACACCGAAGGCGTCGAGGGCTTCGGTGACCTGCAGCACCGCGTTCACCGACTTGTGCGTCTCCCCGTCGTCGAGGACCAGCACGCGATGGTCGACACCGTGATGGGCGAAGTAGGCGCGGATGCGGTCGCCGTAGAGGGAGTCGACCACACGGTCGGTGACGATGAAGCGACGCTGTCCGCCGCGGCCCGAGGCGTCCTCCAGGATGGTGCTGTTCCCGGGGTCGAGCAGGTTCTCGCAGGCCCGTATCTCGTACTGGACCGGGTTGCTGGTCTGAACCGACCAGTGGGTGACCGGGCTGCCCACGGCGAAGAGACCGTCGTTGTGTCGCGTGGTCCGGGTTTCTTGCTGCATCAGGCTTCCGCCTCCGACGAAGAGTCTCGGTTCGGGTCCGTTGCGAATCCGGTCGGGGCAGTTCCCTTGCGTGTCCGCGCCGCGAAGCCCTTGGGGTCGCATGCGCAGGATCTGGCCACCTCACCGTGGCCTGCCCCCCGTCGCCGACACCGACCCTGACACATGTTTCATTGCGCACGCAAGGACATGCCGGAGCAGTCGGGGCGGACGCAGGCCGGAAAGGGGCCGTAAGGCGAACGGGAATGCGGATCTACCTGTGGTTTTTCACGAAAGAAACGCCTCGGGATGGCTGGAAGTGCTCGAAGGATGCATGCTTTTGCAAGGAACGGGCCGTCCATGGCACCACCGGCCCGGCCACGGCACCGCCGGCCCGGCCGCCCGGGACGCGAAAGAGCCCCCCGTCCGTGCGACGGGGGGCTCGGCGGGGACCGCACGGCTCAGCGGTCGAGGGTCGGGGCGTACCGCAGCCTGGCGACGACCGAACTGGTTCTGCTGTCCATGGACGCGACTTCCAGCGCCATGCCGACTTCACGGCGGAAGAGATTGCCTATGTCCGCGACGATGGACCGGCCGGCGTCCGTGACCCGCACCACCACGCCCCTGCGGTCCGTCGCGTGCGCCGCCTTCTCGGCCAGGTCCCGCGCCTCCAGCCGCTGAACGGCGCGGGTGGCCGAGGACTGGTTGAGGCCGAGGAGCTGGGCGAGTTCGTTCATGCGCATGCCCGCCGGATCGCCGTTGCTCAGCGCCCGCAGGGTGAGGAAGTCCGTGAGGCCCAGCTCGAAGTCCTCGGACAGTCTTCGGTCCAGCGCGGTCCCGACCTCCGCGACGAGAACCGACAACTGACTCCACAGCTCGACGCTGTCTTCCTTGCGCGCTCGCATGATGTCGCCTTCTTCAGGTTGCCCGAAGGTTCCGCCGCCCGCCGAGGGGACTGTCCGGGCACATTGAGGGGGAGGCCGGCTCGGTCCCGCGACAGCCAGGACGGCCAGGCCCTACCCAGAGTACGAGGCGGCGGCAACCAGGGAAACCCTCCGACATCCCGGCTTTTACATGCCCGCACAAAGAGATCCACAAGTCCTTGACATGGCGACTGTTCGACAGATCGCTTCCGATGCAGATAACCGCAGGTCAAGTAGGCCGTACGGCGCTGCACCCCATCGGCACCTCCGAGGGTATTCCTTGCGCACGCAACGACATTGCCCTACTGTCGCCACCGGTCGGCCCCTGGTCGCGAGCAGGCGGCCGGAGTCCGAGCATTCGTGTGCCGCGTGTGCCCAGCACCCGGCGCCATTCCGAGGGGGAACCATGCTCAACGCCGTCACGGCGTCGTCGTCCACAGCGCTCCGTGGCCTTCCCACCGCACGGGCCGTGGACCACTACGCCTTCACGGTGCCGCGCCTCGACGAGGCCATCGCCTTCTTCACCGGCGTGCTGGGGGGTGAACTCTGCTACCGGGAGGGGCCGGTCGAGGATCCCTCCGGCGACTGGATGACCCGGAAACTGGGCGTTCATCCGCGGGCCCGGGCCCAGGTCGCCCTGGTCAGGCTCGGCCCGTACACCAACCTGGAGCTCTTCGAGTACACCGCCCCGGACCAGCTCGCCTCGCCGCCCGGCCCGAGCGACGTCGGCGGCCACCACCTCGCTCTGCTGGTCGCGGACCTGGACACGGCCGAGCAGCATCTGCGCCGCGCGGCCACCGTCCGTCTCGGACCACCGGAAACCCCCGGAGCGGCCCGCCGCTGGTTTCTGACCCCGTGGGGCATGCTGCTCTCGCTGCGCGGCCCCGGGCGACGAGACGGCCGGTGCTTCGTTCCCGCGCCCGCTCCGTACGCCAACGCCGTCCAGCGCTCGCTCGGGCTGCTGGGCGTCGAGCACGTGAGCTACACCGTCGCGGATCTCGACGCCGCCACCGCCTTCTTCACCGAAGTGCTGGGCGCGGAGCCGGTGGAGAGTTCACAGGGCGCCGCGGACCGGCCGGACGGGCACTGGCCGCCCGGCGCCGAGCAGTCACGGCGGACGCTGCTGCGCACCGGCCCGACCGCCAACTGCGAACTGACGCAGAGCGGAACGGGCGCCCTGCGCTCCCTGCCCCCGCGCAACAGCGACGTCGGCGGCCACCACCTGGCCTTCTACGTCGACGACGTGGACGCGGCCGCCGCCTATCTGCGCGAGTGCGAGGGCGTGGTGCTGATGGGCGAGCCGGAGACGATCACCCAGGGCCCGATCGCCGGCGACCGCTGGCTCTACTTCAGCACACCGATCGGCATCCAGATGGAGATCATCAACATGCCGGACGGATCACTGCCGTACGAGACGCAGACCCCGGCCCGACGCGCCACGCCCGGGGACCTGCGGTGGCACGACCGCCCCTGACCGGGGGGACTCCACGGTCCGGGACGCTTCAGCGAATCGTTCCTTCAGGTCACTGCGACCGTCACGGCCGCTTCCGCCCGTGCCGGGTCCGGCCCGGCACGGCCCGGCCCGGCACGGCACGGCCTGCGGGAACGCTTCCGCCCGCTCGATGACCTTCACCATCCGGGGGAATTCTCATGAACACGCTCGCCCCGTTACGGCCCCGTCCGGCCGGGCCGCTGCGCAGAGCGGCGGATGTGACGCTCTGGCTCGACTGCCGGCGCACGTCCCCGGAGAGGGCGCGACAGGCCCGCGCCGACCTGGCGCACACCGCCCACGACATGCTGCCGCCCCTCCCCCAGGGCCATGTGCCCGAACGTCTGTCCGCGGACGGCACGGTCGTCGCCGGTCCCGTCCACGGACTCGCCGGATACCGGCGGCTGATGCGGAGGCTGCTGTCCGGGACCGCGGCCTCACCAGGCTCCGGACCGGTGGCGCGCCCCGTCGCCGTCGAGTACCCCCTTCCGGCCGTCGACGCCCTGGTCAACGCCCGGCTCGACCTGATCGGGAGCTGCGAGGCCAAGGCCATGCGGTTCCGCGCCGGGATCGCCGGAGCCCACCTGCTGTACGACGCGCTGCGACGCGATCTGCGTTCCCCGGGCTGGGTCCGGGCGGTGGCCCGCGACGTACCGGCGCCGTACCTGCTGTGGACCACCGAGCCCTGCGCCGGCCCCGACCAGGGCGCCGAGTACGCCGAGAAGTGCCTGTTCCCCGGGACGGCCGTGGCGCTCTCGCCCGACGCCCTGCGGACGTTCTCGCGGCACGCCGTCGTCACCGGACCCACCGCCGTCGACCTCAAGGAGGCCCGCCGCGTCGTCGGGATCCTCGACTGGTTCGGCATCCGTCTCGACGCCCTCGACGGCCCCGTCGCGCAGGGCACGACGCCCTGCTGACCCCGCCGGCCGGTCCCGGCCGAGCCCCGTTCGGCGCACCCGCGCGGCAGCCGCCGGGCACGCCCTCCGTTTCACCTCCGTCCCACCACTCCAAGGACTCACCGATGCCTTCGTCTGCCCCCGTGCCCCCGGACTTCTCCGCCGCCCCGGCTTCTGCCGTCCCGTCCCCACCCGCCCGGACGCGGGTCACGGCACGTCAGCGGGTGCACCGCCGGACCTTCCTGTCCGGCACGGCCGCCGCGGGCGGCGCCCTCGCCGTCACCGCCACCGGGCTGAGCCCCGCCGCCGCAGCCGCGACGGACCGCGGACGCGCTGCCTCGGACACGGCGCCGATCACGGTACGCCCGGCGGACCGGCGCTACGCGGACCTGCGGCGCGGCACCAACCAGCGCTGGGTCGGCAGCCCCGAGCAGATCGTCCTGGCCACGTCGACCGGCGACGTCGTCCGGGCCGTGCAGCAGGCGGTCGACTCCGGTGCGCGCCTTGCCGTGCGCAGCGGCGGTCACTGCTACGAGGACTTCACCACCAGCCGTGAGATCACGGTCGTCCTCGACCTGTCGCGCATGGACGACATCTCCTACGACGAGCGCCGCCGGGCCTTCTCCGTCCAGCCCGGCGCCGCCCTCGGCCGGGTCTACGACCGCCTGTACAAGGGCTGGGGCGTCTACCTCCCGGCCGGCAACTGCCCCACCGTCGCCGCCGGCGGCCACATCCAGGGCGGTGGCTACGGGTCGATGAGCCGGCGCGACGGACTCGCGGTCGACCATCTGTACGGCATCGAGATCGTGGTCGTCCAGGCGGACGGCACCGCCCGCGCGGTCACCGCTACCCGCGAGCCCGACGACCCGCACCGGGACCTGTGGTGGGCGCACACGGGAGGCGGCGGCGGCAACTTCGGCGTGGTGACCCGCTACTGGCTGCGCTCGCCCGATGCCGAGGGAAGTGATCCGGCGGCGCAGTTGCCCACTCCCCCGCGCGAGGTGTGGCTGAGCGAGGTGGCCTGGCCCTGGGAGCAGCTGACCGAGGCCCGTTTCACCCGCCTGATGTGGAACCACGGCGACTGGCACGCACGCAACAGCGGCCCCGACTCCCCGTACACGAAGCTGTTCAGTCAGCTCAAGCCGTTCCACAAGTCGGCCGGAGCGGTGGTGCTCGACTCGCTGGTCGACGCCGGGGCCCCCGGTGCCGAGCGCCTGCTGCAGAGTTACGTGTCCGAGGTCGGCGCGGGGGTCGGCGTCCAGCCCCAGGTGCGCCAGTACCGGCGGGTCCCGTGGCTGCACGCCACCCAGTGGCCCGGCTTCACCGGCCCGGACCCCACGATCAGGTTCAAGGGCAAGTCGGTCTACGCCCGGCGCAACTACACCGACGCCCAGATCGCCGCCGCCTACCGGCATCTGACCCGCGACGACTTCCACAACCCGAGCGCGCTGCTCATGATCGCGTCCTACGGAGGGGCCGTGAACCGCGTCGCGCCCGGCGACACCGCGGTGCCCCAGCGGGACTCCGTGCTCAAGTACCAGGTCGTCTCGCTGTGGAACGACGCCGCGGACGACGAGGCCAACATCGCCTGGGTGCGGGAGTGCTACCGCGACATGTTCGCCGCCACCGGCGGTGTGCCGGTGCCCAACGAGACCAACGACGGCTGCTTCGTGAACTACGCCGACGTCGATCTGGCCGACCCCCGCTGGAACACCTCCGGTGTGCCGTGGCACGACCTGTACTACAAGAACGGCTACCGGCGGCTGCAGAAGGTCAAGGCCGCCTGGGACCCCACCGGCTTCTTCCGGCACGCCCAGTCGATCCGGCCCGCCTGATCCTCCAACCGGCCCGCCCCGACCGCCCATCAGGCCCACCCGAATCGCCGATCCGGCCGTCCTGACCGTCGATCAGCCCCGCCTGATCGCTGCTCCGGCCCTCCTGACCGTCGATCAGGCCCGCCTGACCCGTCCGCCGTCGCGGCCGCACCGCGTCCCCGCCGACGCCACCCGACGGGGCTGTTCCTGTCCGCTCTCCCACATCCAGGTGATCCTCGTGTCCGTCGACTCCACCGCGCCGGGGCGCTCGTCCCGGCTCCCCTCACTGACCGGGATGCGGTTCTTCGCCGCCTTCCTGGTCTTCCTGTTCCATCTGTCGTTGCTCGACGCCTACTCCACCCCCGGCGAGGGCCACGGCCCGTTCGCCTCCGTCCTGAAGAACGGCGGCTGGGCGGGCGTCACCTTCTTCTTCATCCTCAGCGGATTCGTCCTCGCCTGGTCCGCGCGGGACGACGACACCACCCGCGCCTTCTGGGGCCGCCGCCTGGCGAAGATCTACCCCAACCACGTCGTCACCTTCTTCCTCGCCCTGGTCATGTACGCCTACGCGTCGGCGACCTGGGGACGGGGCATACCGAACTTCCTGCTGCTGCAGGCCTGGGTGCCCCGCGACGACGTGTTCTTCAGCATCAACAACCCGAGCTGGTCGCTCTCCTGCGAGCTGGTCTTCTACCTGCTGTTCCCGGTCCTGCACCGCTGGACGCTGCGCATCCGGGCCGAGCGGCTGTGGGGGTGGGCGGCCGCGACCGCAGCGGTGATCGTGCTGCTGCCGCTGGCGGTCCAACTGCTGCCGGCGGGCGAGACGTTCGGGCCGAACCACGCCAACTCACCGCTGTACGGCCACTCGATCACTCAGATGTGGCTGGTGTACATCTTCCCGCCGGCCCGGGTCCTCGACTTCCTGCTCGGCATCCTGGCGGCCCGGATCGTGCTGTCCGGCAGGTGGATCGGCCTCGGAGTGCTGCCGGCGCTGGCGCTCACGGTGGGGGCCTACGCGGTGAGCCTCACGGTTCCCTTCCTCTTCTCCCTGAACGCCGTCGTCGTGGTGCCGTTCGCCCTGCTCATCGCCGCCACCGCGGCACGTGACGCGCGGGGGCTGGGCACCGCGGTCGGCGGACGCGTGTGGGTGTGGCTGGGCGAGGTGTCCTTCGCCTTCTACCTGGTCCACCAGATCCTGCTGTCCTTCACCCAGGAACGGCTCGGCTTCAAGGAGGCGGACTCGCCCGCGGCGGCGGTCGGCGTGGCGGCGCTCGTCGCCGCGGTGAGCCTGCTGCTGGCGTGGCTGCTGTACATCGGGGTCGAGCGGCCCGTCGTACGGGCCTGGGCACGCCGGGCCCGGGCGGCGCGGACGGCCGGGACGCAGGACGCCGTCCGTCCGCCGCGGGACGACAGCAACCGGCCCGTCACCGTGGGCACTCCCTGAGCCCCCGCTCCGACCGCCCGCCGCCGCGGCACGGCTCGCCGCGCGGGCACGGGCAGGGCGGCCCCTACGACGGTTGCCCTGCCCGTGCCCGGCGGTGACGACCACCAAGGAGACCACCACCCATGCCGCTCCCCGTCTTCGCGATGATGATCTGCACCTTCTGCATCGGCACCGCCGAGAGCGTCATCGCGGGCATCCTTCCGGCCATCGCGCGGGACATCGGCGTCTCGCTCACCGCCGTCGGCATGCTGATCACCGTGTACGCCGTCGCGGTCGTCCTCCTGGGTCCGTGTCTCACCGCGGCCACGACCGGGCTCCGCCGGACCGTCCTCATGCCGAGCATGATGGGCGTGTTCATCCTCGGCAACGTGCTGGCCGCGCTCGCCCCCGGCTTCGGCTGGCTGGTCGCCGGCCGGGTGGTGAGCGCGCTGGCCCACTCCACGCTCATCGCCGCCTTCGTGGCGACGGCACGGGACATGGCTCCCGCGGACCGCCGGGCCGCGTGGGGGGCCAAGGTCACCCTCGGCATCGGGCTGTCCAGCGTCGCCGGCGTCCCGGTCGGCACCCTCATCGGGGACGCCTTCGGGTGGCGCGCCACCTTCTGGGCGCTCGCCGCGCTGAGCCTGGCCGCGACCCTGCTGCTCCTGCGGTGCGCGGTGCCCGAGGCCCCGCCGGTGGCGGCCACGCGCCGACGCACGGCGGCGGGCACCGGCCTGCGGAAGTCCGCCCTCCCGGCGCCGATGCTGCTCGTCGCCCTGGTGATCGTGCTCGGCACGGGCGGGGTGTTCGCGCTCTACACCTACGCCTCGCCCTACCTCACGCAGGCCGTGGGGTTCGGCCCGCGGAGCGTCACCGTGCTGCTTCTGCTCTACGGCGTCGGCGGCATCGTCGGCAACACGGCCGGCGGCCGGGCGGCCGACCGCTCCCCCTACGCGGCCGTACTCGCCACGCTGGGCACGGCCGCGGCGGCCCTGCTGCTCCTCGCCCTGCTGCCCGGCAGCCGGTGGGCGGTGGCCGGCCTGTTCTGCCTGCTGGGAGCCGCCTACTTCGCGACCATCCCGGCGCTCAACACCCAGATCGTGACCGCCGCGGGGCCCTCGTCGCCCACGATGGCCCTGACCATCAACAACTCCGCCTTCTGCGTGGGGATCGCGCTCGGCAGCTGGCTCGGCGGCTTCCTGCTGGCCCGCGGTCACACGCTGCCGTCCGTGGCGGCGGCGGGCGCGGCGCTGACGGCCGCGGCCCTGCTGCTCGCCCTGGCGTGCCCGGGCCGTGGTGGCGGGGGCCGGAAGCCGGCGCCCGCGCCCACGCGGACCACCGGCTCCGGTCCCGAGGCCCACCCGGACGTACGGCCGCCCCAGCACACCCCGTCTCCGGTCCCGGCTCCCGGACCGACGGCCGGGCCCCGCCCCTAGTGCGCTCGGCGCCGTCGGCCCGGCCTCCGGCGTGGGCGGGGCCCGGGCCTCACCAGGCGAGGGCGTCGGCCATGGTGGACTGCCAGTACGAGACGGCGATCGAGTCGTCGACGTACACCCCCTTCGCGGGGAGCGACGGGTGGGCGGCGCTCGCGCCGTCGTCGAGGAAGACCTCGAGCGACTTGGCCGTGTAGCCGTTCGAGCCGCTGCCGTCCGCGGCCGAGAGAAGGACGCTCGCATAGCCCGACTCGCCGGGGGCCAGCGTGACCACCGCCTGCGGCTTGGAGTCCTCGAAGGCCGGCGGGACGGACTGGGCCTCGCCGAACCGGACCGCCGGATGGCCGACGAGGTCGCAGTTCTTCGAGCCGGTGTTGGTGACGGTGAGGAGAAGGTGGTTCAGGGGCCGGGAGACCTCCGTGGCGCTCATCCGGGTGGAGGTGCTGGAGCAGGGGGTCCTGGTGGGCCCCGAGTCCTTGGCGCCCGTGGAACCCGACGAGCCCGTTGAACCCGAGGTGCTGCCGGAACCGGCCGCGCCGCCGGTCGCGCCTGCGGCGGCCGAGCCCGCCGGGTCGCTGTGTCCCGCCCCGGCGGTGCCTCCCCCGCTCGTCCTGGACGGGGACGTGGTGGAGGCCGTGGGCGTCGACGTGGACGCGGAGCCTGCCGGGGCCCCCTCGTCGAGGACGCCGTCTCCGCTCCTGCACGCCGTCAGCGTCAGCGCGGCGGCCGCGAGCGTGGCGGCGACGAAGACACGGGTACGGCGGGCGCGGCGGGTGCGTGTGGACATGGGATCCCCCTTGTGCGTACGGGTGTTGGCCAGGCCGCTCGACCGGCTGCCGGGAGCGGCGTGCTTGGATGGCCCAAGCCTGTGCGGCGATCCGTCCCGGCCGCCACGACTGCCGGGACATCCGGGACGCTGGAACGCTTGCGACAGGTCTGACCTGGGGGAATGACCGTTGCCTGGAATGCGGTTCCGGGACGTGGGGAGAGAGCGGAACGGTGGCGGGAGACGAATTCTCGGAGCTGTTGGGCCGGTTGAAGGATCGGTCCGGGCTCAGTTACGGAGTGCTCGGGAAGCGGCTGCACACGAGTGCGTCCACGCTTCACCGGTACGTCAACGGGGACGCCGTACCGACCGACTACGCGCCCGTGGAACGGTTCGCGCGGGTCTGCAGGGCGACGCCCGAGGAACTGGTGGAACTCCATCGGCGGTGGGTTCTCGCGGACGCCCGGAGGGGGCAGAAGGCGGCCGGGGCGGCAACCGGGAACGGGACAGGGACCGGGACAGGAGCGGCGGAGGCCCCGCCGGCCGAGGCCCGGTCGGCGGAGGCCGGGACGGCAGGTTCCGAAGCAGCCGCCGGGGTTGCTCCCGAGGACGGGCGGCGGCCCTCGGCTGAGGCTCCCGTGACGCGGCGGCGTACCGCCGTCCTCGCGGGGACCGCCGTGGCCGCCGCCCTCGTGTCGGCGGCCCTCGTGGTGCATCTCGTGTCCGGCGAGGGCGAGGACGACCGAGGCGGGAAGCGGTCCGTGGGGGCGGCTGCCTCCCCGTCCGCCGACGGGACTCCCGGCGCCTCCGAGCCGGCCGGGACGACGGGCGGGCCGGCCTCGCCGTCCGCCTCCCGCAGCGGCAGTCCCACGGCCTCCGGCTCCGGGCCCGCCTCCGCCGCACGGAGCGGTGGGGCCGGGGCGGCCCAGGGCGACGGCGAGGCTGAGGGGGCGACCGCGCCGGCCGTCGCCGTCAATCCGTACAAGTGGGAAAGCCCGTGCGGCCCGCACTTCCTGGTCGACCGGAAGCCCGAGCAGGTACCTCCACCGCCTGGTGAGCCGGACGCGCGCGGGTGGGTCAACGCGCTCGGCGGGGTCGCCGCCGGGCAGCAGATGCTCGCGCTGACCGTGCAGGGCACCGGGAAGGCCACCGTGGTCCTGAAGGAACTCCATGTGCGGGTGGTGGAGAAGAGCGCGCCGCTCGCCTGGAACGACTTCGCGATGGGCGTCGGGTGCGGTGGCGGCGTGGAGACGGCGGCATTCGGGGTGAACCTCGACGCCGGGCGGCCCGCGCTCTCCCCCGAGGCCGGTCAGCGCGACTTCCCGTACAAGGTGAGCGAGTCCGACCCCGAGGTCTTCTACGTCTTCGCGGACGCGCGGGCGCACAACGTTAGCTGGTACCTGGAACTGGAGTGGTCCAGCGGCGACCGGCAGGGCACCCTGCGCATCGACGACCACGGCAACCCCTTCCGGACGAGCGGGAACGTGGGCCGGCCCGCGTACACCTACCCGCTCGGTTCCTCGGAATGGGGCCGCGACGAGACGGACCCCTATGTTCCCGGCTGACACGCCGACGCCCCGGTGCCTCCCGTGTGTTCGCGGAAGGCACCGGGCGCTCTTCGTGGAGGCGTCGGGTGAACCGGCAGGCGGATGTGTCAGCCGGTCTGGGACGGGGTCTGCTTGATGCCGTCGACGACGGCGCGGTTCATGACGGCGCTGGTGAAGATCACCGTGCCGGGCTTGATCAGGCCCTTCTCGCCGCTCGTCCCGTTCACCTGGACCGTGCGCTCGCCCAGGAAGACGTGGGTCTTCCTGTCGAAGATCCACTCCTCTCGCTGGCCGCTGTTCTCGTCGAGGCGGGCCACCGCCACACCGTGCCGGCCCGCCGCGTCCACCGCGTCGTCGACCACGACGACACCCGGGATCTTCGCGGCGGCCTTGAACAGGGCCGGGTACAGCTCCGCCGGGGGGTAGCTCTCGCCGAGCAGGTCGCCGATGGTGGTGAACGCCTCCTGGTCGGGGCTGTTGCCGTGGCCCTCCGTCTCCTTGTAGATCTTGGCCAGCAGCGCGTCGGGGTCGGTGGTCAGCTTGGCCAGATAGTCGTACGACGGGGCGTTCAGGTATGCCTTCGGGGTGTTGCCCTGCTCGTCGGGAAGGCTCAGGGTCTCGCCCTCGGGGCTGTCGTTCACGGCCGGGTCGATCAGCCAGCCCTTGGTGCCGTCCGGGGACTCCCACACCTGACGGGTGTGCAGCTCGTGACTGGCCAGGCTGCTCTTGCCGTTGACGGTCTTCACGAAGCTCTCGGCCATCTTGGACTCGATGTAGATGTACTGGCCGGGCCCGACGGCCGACTGCTCCACCTCGGCCGCCGTCAGCGCGATCCGGTCGAGCAGCTGCGGTGCGCCCTTGGCGGTCGCGGCGCCGACGGTCGTGGTCAGGGCCGGTCCGGTGGCGACGCCGCCGTCCCTGACTCCCCCGCCGCCGCCGGACGACACCACGCCGACGATCGCCGCGGCGACGGCGGCGGCCAGCGCGGGCAGGGCGATCGCCGGACGCGGCAGCCGGAGCCGGCGCGTCGTCGCCCGGGCCGCCGGCCGCGTCCCCGTGCCGGTGTGCTCGGCCTGCTGCGTCTCGTGAATCTGGGCCATCATGCGCTCCTTGTGGAACTGGTGACGGCCCGGCGGCAGGTCGCGCGTCGTCCGGTCGAAGAGCTGGGCGCCCTCTTCCCACTCGGCAGCGTGGTGCCGGGACGGGTTCGCGTTCATCGGTTTCCTTCCTGTGCGGGCCGGATCGCGTGTGCGTGATCGCCTCTTGTCTGTCGGCCGGGCCGGCCGGCTTCCCGTTTCACGAGACTTTCTTCGAGATTCCCTGGGGGAACCGCCTCCGTCGCACGGGCCGCCGCTCGTCCTCTCAACTGCCTTGCAGGAAGGGTTGGTTGGCTGCCGTCCGGGTCGGTCCCGGCGAGTTTGCGGAGCTTCTTGCGGGCGCGGGAGAGGCGGGAGGCGACCGTGCCGGCCGGAATGCCGAGCGCCTCCGCGGCGGCCTGGTAGTCCAGGCCCTCCCCCAGGCAGAGCGCGATGACCTCGCGCTCCGGGCGGCGCAGCGAGGCGAGGGCGGTGAGTGCCGTGGCGAGGCGCTGCCGGCCGTCGAGCCGGTCCGCCACTTCCTCGGCGTGGTCGGGGACCGAGAGTTCGGCCGCCGCGGCGGCCTGTGCCGCCGCCCGGTACCGCCGGTTGCTCCGGTACTGGTTGCGCGCGGTGTTGGTGGCGATGCCCAGCAGCCAGGGCCGCAGGGAACCGCCCTCCGGGTCGACCTTGTCGCGCAGCCGCCACGCCTCCATGAAGGTCGCGGCCATGACGTCCTCGGCCGTCGACCAGTCGGCGGTCAGCCGGAAGGCATGGTTGTAGACCGCGCGGGCGTAGGTGTCGAAGAGCTCGGCGAACGCGCTCGGATCCCCGGCCCGTACCCGGGTACGCATATGAGTGCTCACCTCGATGAGCTGTCCGGCACCCCGCACCGACTTCCCGTGACCTGCGTCACACTGGAGTGGGTGTGCCGCGGGTCGGACCGTGCGCGGTCCGGCCCGCGGGCCCCACTGCTGTCAAGCGGACGGGTTGACGACCACCTTGGCCGTGTTGTTCCTGCTGTTCGGGTCGAAGGTGCGGGACCCGTCGGCGTGCGGATGGACGACGACGCGGCCCGTCGCGTCGGGGACGACCCGGTCGATGCGCAGCTGGAACGGGAAGCCGACCTTCAGGTCCGGCTTGGCCCACATCGGCAGGGTGCAGGCGTAGTGGCCCACGGCCGGGTCGTCGCCGGACGTCCAGGCGGTGTGGCAGGTGTCGGGCACCGAGGTGGCGGTGGTGCCCTCCGGGAGGTAGTAGTCGATCACGGCGACCGGGTCGCCTAAGGCGACGTTGCCGACCCAGGCCGGGCCGCGGTTGACGAAGCGGAAACCGGCGGTGACGGTGTCGCCGGCCGCGCCGCTCACCTCGGTGCCGCGCACCGCGAAGTCGGCCGTGTTGTCGGCGTCGACGTGCCAGGAGCGGCCGTTGTCCGAGCCGTCGAGGTCGGTGGTGTCGCCGCCGGGCTGGACCTCGTAGTCGAACCGCTCGTACAGCGCGTGGTCGGTGACGGCGAGCCGCAGGGGCTCCGGCAGCTCCACGGTGGCGCCGGGCGCGACCTCGGTGTCGAAGGAGCAGGTCACGTACGTCATCGGCGTGTACTCGCCGCCGTCGTCCGGGCCGGTGTAGGCGCACTGCGGGTAGCGGGTGACGACGTCGAGGCCGTACGTCGCCCACATCCGCACGCTGAAGCCGTGGGCGGTCTCGTTGCCGGTGTTGGTGACGGAGAACGGCACGGTGAGGCCGGTGCCGGGCGCGACGCCGGAGACGTCCTGCGGGGCACCGATACCGAGGTCCGGGCCGGAGCCGACGGTGACGAAGGTCTCAGCCGAGCCCTCCGGGGCGGTGAGCGTGCCGTCAGGTCCGCCGGTGGCCCCGGCGGAGTACTCGATCGCACCCTGCGCTCCCACGGCGGCGCCGGCGGCGGCCCGCACCTCCAGCTGCACCTGCGCGCTGTAGCGGGTCGGCACGGTCCCGGTGTCGCACACGGCGACGGTGCCGGCGTCGTCCGGCGCGCAGTTGTCGGGCCAGGCCACCTCGGCGATCCCGGCGAGCCCGGAGACGTCGACGGTCAGCCGTCCCTCGGTGACGGTGAAGTCGGCGTTGTCGTGGTACAGGCCGAGCGCCAGCGACCGGTACTGCCCCGTACCGGTGTCGGGGGCGACGGTGACCGCCTGCTCGTACGGCGCCTGGATCCACAGCTGATCGCTCGGCGCCTCGCCGTCGGCGAAGGCGACCCCGCTGCCGAGCCCGGCGACGGCCAACGCCCCCACGGCCCCGGCACACGCCCCGCGACGCAGCACACGCCCGACGGAGACAGAACTCATGACATCCCCCAGATGGGACAGAAGAGATCCCGGCACAGGGACCGGCACCGGGCGCGAGTTGGACGGCCTGCCGAAACGGAAGGTTGTAGGTGAGGGGCGCGGGATGCGGGGTTCCTACCGTCTTCTTGATCACCCGGGTGGGGCGGGGAGGGGGACCGGGCCTCGGCGCCCCCTCCGGTGCGTGGGGTGCCTTCGGTGGTGTCCTGGCTAATCTTCAGGCATGACAACCGAGTTGGCGCTGCTGCCGCGAGTCGCCTATCGCGGGCGGGAGGTCACCGCGCCCCGGCTGCGCGGGCTGTTGGCGTTGCTCGCCGGGGATCTGCGCACCGGCTGCAGCACCGGCCGGCTGGTGGAGGGGCTGTGGCCGGACGAGTTGCCGGAGCGGCCGGGCAAGGCGGTGCAGGTCCTGGTGTCGAGGCTCAGGGCGCAGCTGGGGGCCGAGCTGATCGTGAGCACGCCGACGGGGTACCGGCTGGCGCTGGAGGAGTCACAGGTCGACAGTTCCGCGCTGCTGCTGTACGAGGCGGGCAGTGCCGAGCGGGCGCGGGCCGGGGACCACGAAGGTGTCCTGGCGCAGGCCGAGGCCGGCTTGGCGCTGTGGGACGGGAACGCGGGCGCCGGGGCGGGAGAGGACCTGCACGATCCGGTGGTGGCGCTGCGCGCCGAGCGGGTCAGGGCCGTCCGGTCGCTGGTCCGCTCCAGGGCGCTCGCGCTCGCCCGGCTCGGGCGGCGGGAGGAGGCCGCGGCACCGCTGGCCGGGCTGGCCCGGGAGCTGCCCCGGGACGAGGAGGTGCTGGCCGAGCTGCTGCGCTGCGAGGCCGCGACCGCCGGGCGGGCCGCCGCGCTGACCCGGTACGACGCCTACCGCCGCGGGCTGCGGGACGAGCTGGGGACCGATCCGGGGCCCGGACTCAGGGCCGTGCACCAGGAGTTGGTGCGGGCGGAGGCGCCGGCGGTCCGTCACGGGGTGCCGCACGAGCCGAACCCGCTGCTGGGACGGGACGCCGACGTCGCCGCCGTGGGCAGGCTGCTGCGCGAGGCGCGGGTGGTCACGGTGGTCGGGCCCGGCGGGCTGGGCAAGACGCGTCTCTCCCACGCGGTGAGCCGGGCGGCCGAGCAGCCCGTGGTGCATTTCGTCACCCTCGCCGGTGTCCTCGCCGACGCCGATGTCGCCGGCGAGGTGGCCTCCGCCGTCGGTGCCGGGGAGGGCCGGCAGCTCACCGGGGGCGGGGACGGGGTGAGCGGCATCGCCGCCGCGCTGGGCGCCGGGCCCGCGCTGCTGGTGCTGGACAACTGCGAGCATGTGATCCCGGGCGCGGCCGATCTCGTACAGGCACTGGTGTCGCGGTCGAAGGAGCTGCGGATCCTGGCCACCAGCCGGGCCCCGCTGGGGCTGACGTCGGAGTCGGTGTACGCCCTGCCGGAGCTGTCGACGGCGACGTCGGTCGCACTCTTCGAGCAGCGGGCGCGGGCCGCCAGGCCGGGCGTGGAGCTGCCCGCCGACAAGGTGGCCGAGATCTGCCGCCACCTGGACGGGCTGCCGCTGGCCGTCGAACTCGCCGCGGCCCGGGTGCGGGTGCTCTCCGTGGCCGACATCTCGCGCCGGCTCCGGGACCGCTTCACGCTGCTGCGCGGCGGGGCCCGCGACGCGCCCGAGCGGCATCGCACGCTGCAGGCCGTGGTCGAGTGGAGCTGGAATCTCCTGGAGGCCGACGGCCGGGCCGCGATGCGCGCGCTGTCGGTGTTCCCCGGCGGGTTCACCGAGGACGCCGCGCAGTACGTGCTCGGCGAGGGCGCGGACGCGCTGACCCTGCTGGAACAGCTGGCCGGTCAGTCTCTGATCAAGGTGGGTGACGGCCCTTCCGGAGTGCGCTTCCACATGCTGGAGACGCTGCGGGAGTTCAGTGCCGCCCGGCGCTCCGAGGCCGGCGAGGACGACGCGGTGACCGGCCGGTTCCTGCGCTGGGCCCGGGACTTCGGGCGGGCGCACCACGACGTGCTGTTCAGCGGCGGTCCCGAGCGCCCGTGGATCCGCATCCGCGCCGAGCAGGACAACCTCGTCCTGGCCCTGCGCCATGCGCTGGCCCGCGCCGACGGGCCCACCACCGCGGCGCTCACCGCCGCGCTGGGCTCGCTCTGGGCCACCGGCTCCACCTACGCCCGGCTCGCGGCCCTCGCCGAGGAGACCGCCGGGCCGCTGTCCCACTTCCGTCCCGGCCCCGAAGACCCCGAGGACGTCGAGACGGCCCGCAGCGCGGCGACGGTGTGCACGGCGAGCCTCTTCATGGGCCGCGGCCCCTACGCCGTACGCCATCTCGTCACGCTGCGCCGGCTGCCGGCCGCACCGCCGGACACGCTGACGCGGGCGCTGGCCGTCGTGCTGTGCGCCTTCCCGGAGATCCACCCGCCGCGGTACACGCGGCTGCGGGAACTCTGCGAGGCCGGCGCGCCCATGCTGGCGGGCATGGCGGCGGGCGTCGCCAGTTACGTGTGGGAGGCCGAGCACGACACGGAGGGCGCGCTGGAGTGCGCCCGCCGGATGCTCGACGTGCTGGGGCCGCTCGAGAATCCGGCCATGCGGCTGATCGGGCATGGGCGGATCAGCGAGCTGTGTCTGAAGTCCGGGCACGGCGCGGAGGCGTACGACCATCTGCGGGCCGCGCTGAGCGCGCTCGACGAGGTCGGCGACTGGTCGGACACGATCGGCGTCCGCGGGGGGCTGGTGCTCGCCTGTCTGCAGCGCGGGGAGGTCGACGAGGCGGAGTACTGGCTGGGGCTGGCGGCCCTGGAGCAGTCGGAGTCCGCCGAGACCTTCGGCACCGATCTGCCGGCCCGTGCGGAGATCGCCCTGGCCCGCGGGCTGACCGAGGTCGGGCTCGGGCTGTGGCGCCAGGCGGTGGAGCGGATGCAGCAGGGCAGCCTGCTGCATGCCGACGATCCGTTCGTGGATCCGTGGTCCCTGGAGATCCAGTCGGCGGCGCTGGCGGCACACGCGCAGTGCGGCCGGCTCGAGCCGGTGGCCGGGCTGGCCGAGCGGCTGCGGGAACGGCTGCTCGGGATGCTGTCCGGCTCCTCCGGCGACAGCTCTCCGGCGGAACTGCCGGTGTACGGCACGGTGTTGCTGGCGCTCGGCTTCGCCGGGCTGGCCGGGGGCGATCCGGCGGCGGTACGGCTGGTGGCGCTGGCGGAGCGGATGCCGGCGGTACGGGAGTTCCCCAGCCTGTCGCCGGCCCGGTCCCGGGAGGCCGCCGAGAACGCCGACAGGGCGGCCTACGACGACGCGAGGTCGGCGTACGCCACCCTGAACCGGGAGGAACTGCGGGCCGCCGCACGGCGGGAGCTCAGCGCTGCGGCTCGCGGTTGAACCGCGCCTTGGACCACAGGTAGCCCAGCACCGACAGCCCCAGGCACCAGGCGACGGCCAGCACCGCGTTCCGGGTGCCGATCCCGCTGCCCAGCAGCAGTCCGCGCAGGGTCTCGATGAGGGGCGAGAACGGCTGGTACTCGGCGAACCAGCGGAACCAGCCCGGCATGGCGTCCACCGGCACGAACGCGCTGGACAGGAACGGCAGCATCACCAGCGGCGTCCCGATGTTGCTGGCCCCCTCGGGGTTGGGGCTGATCAGGCCGATGCCGACCGCGAGCCAGGTCATCGCGAGGCTGACCAGGGCCATCAGCCCGGCCGCAGCGAGCCACTCCACCAAGGACGCGTCGGGCCGGAAGCCGATGGCCAGTCCGATGCCCAGGACCAGCACCAGCGCCGTCATCGTCTGGATCACGCTGCCGATCACATGGCCGATCAGCACGGAGGCGCGGGAGATCGCCATGGTGCGGAACCGGGCCATGATGCCCTCGGTCATGTCGGTGCACACGGCCACGGCGGTGCCGAGCGAGGTCATGGCCACGGTCAGGAGAAGAATGCCGGGGACGAGGTAGGCGACGTAGTCGGCCCGGTCCGCGTGACCGCCGTTGATGCCGGCGCTCATCACGTTGCCGAAGACGTAGACGAACAGCAGCAGCAGGATGACCGGGGTGAGCAGGAGGTTCAGGGTGAGGGAGGGGTAGCGGCGGGCGTGCAGGAGGTTGCGCCGCAGCATGGTGAGGTTGTCGCGGAAGGCGTACGAGGGGGTGCTCATCGGGCGGTCTCCTTGGCGGTGGTGGCGGTTTCGGTGTCGGCGGGGGCGGGGTTGCCGGTCAGCGCGAAGAACACGTCGTCCAGGTCCGGGGTGTGCACGGACAGCTCGTCGGCCTCGATGCCGGCGGCGTCCAGCCAGTCGAGGATGGCGCGCAGCTCGCGCTGGCTTCCGTCGCTGGGGATCTGCAGGGTGAGCGCCTCGTCGTCGCGGGTCGTCCCGCGCAGTTCGGCCGCCGCCCGGGCGTGCGCCGCCGGGTCGGAGAAGCGCAGCCGTACATGACCGCCGGGGACGAGCCGCTTGAGCTCCTCGGCGCTGCCCTGGGCGACGAGCCCGCCGTCGTTGAGCACCGCGATGCGGTCGGCGAGCTGGTCGGCCTCCTCCAGGTACTGGGTGGTCAGGAAGACGGTCGTCCCGCCGGAGACCAGCTCGCGGATGATCTGCCACATGGTGTGGCGCGAGCGCGGGTCGAGGCCGGTGGTCGGCTCGTCGAGGAAGATGATCCGCGGGTCGCCGACCAGGGTCATGGCGATGTCGAGGCGGCGCTTCATGCCGCCGGAGTAGGTGGAGGCGGGCTTCTTGGCGGCCTCGACCAGGTCGAAGCGCTCCAGCAGTTCGGCGGTGACCCGCCGGCCCTCGCCCTTGGACAGGTGGTGCAGGTCGGCCATCAGGAGCATGTTCTCCTCGCCGGTGATCAGGCCGTCCACGGCGGAGAACTGGCCGGTGACGCCGATGGCGGCGCGGACGGCCTGGGCCTCGGCGGTGAGGTGGTGGCCGGCGATCCGAGCCTCGCCGCCGTCGGCGGAGATCAGCGTGGACAGGATGTTGACCACCGTGGTCTTGCCGGCGCCGTTCGGCCCGAGCAGGGAGAAGATCGTGCCGGTGGGCACCTGGATGTCGATGCCGTCGAGGACGGTCTTGTCCCCGTAGGACTTCCGCAGCCCGGTGGCCACGATCGCGGGTTCGTGGTTCGTCGTCATGCCGCAGAGCTTGCGGGCGGGGCGGTTCAGAAGGGTTTCACCGCGCTTTCAGCCCTCCGGGAAGGGCTTCGGGGCCTTGAAACCCGCAGCTCGGCGGCGCACGGCGGCCACGTGCGTGCGCCGCGTCGTCGCTCCACGTATGGGCGGCGGCGGGCCGGATACCCGTGCGCAATGGAACTGACCGGGACCCTGCGCGACGGCGACCGCCGGCTGGCCAGGCGGGTGATCGCGTGGGGGCCGTCCTGGCTGCGGCGGGGCGGACTCGCGTGGGAGGAGGCGGCCGAGCACACCAAGCTGTGGTGGGCGGCCGCCGGGACGATGGCCGCCGTCGGCGGCGCGCGCGGCCGGAGGGCCGCCGTTGCCGGGCTGTCCGCGACGGCGGTGGCCGAGGTGCTGTCCAACGGGATCGCGAAGCAGGTGTACGAGCGGCGCCGCCCGCCGCGGGAGTGGGTGCCGCCGGACGCCCTTCGGGAACGCCCGGACAGTTCCTCCTTCCCCTCCGGTCACACCGCTGCCGCCGTCGCCTTCTCCGGGGCCGTCGCGCCGACCTGGCCGGTCGCGGGGGCCGCGTGCGGCGCCGCCGCGGTGCTCGTCGCGGCTCAGCGGGTCCACGGCGGGGCGCACTACCCGTCCGACGTGGCCGCCGGGGGTGCGATCGGGCTCGTGGGGGCCGCTCTGGTGCGGGCCGCACCGCGGCTTATCCGCCGCCGTCTGCCCTGACGACCCGTGACACGAGCCGTCGTGGGTACCCGGCCCGGCGACGAGCAGCCCACTCTCCCCGAGGAAGGGACCCCGTGAGCCCCCATCCCCCTCTCGCCCTGCTGGCGGCGGCCCTCACCGCCGTCGTCCTGCTGGTGCGCTGGCGGGCGACTGCGCGCCCCCGGCACGGCCGCCCCCTGCTGCGCCTGTCCCCGCCGTGGCGCCGAGCCGGATCCGGCCGCCCCGGCCACCCGGACGGCCCGCGACGCGGCAGCCGGCCGCCGTCGGCCAGGCCCTCGCTTCCCGGTCCGGCATCGGGAACATCGCCGTCGCACCGGTCGTGAACGGCACCCGCGCCCGGCCCCGGGCCGGATCCTCTGCCGACGACAGGGTCGGGCCCGTTGCGGGCAGGCGCATACTGGTCGCAATGACAAAGCCAGCCGCGCACAGGCGCCACCTCCCCACCAGCCCCTTCAAAGCCCCGGTCGTCCGGCCTCCCAAGCTGTTCGAGGTGGGCGACCAGGTCACCCACGACATGTACGGCCTCGGCCGGGTCATCGGCATAGAGGAAGGGATCGCGGCGCTCGTGGACTTCGGTTCCACGCAGGAGCGGATCCTGAGCCCGTACAACAAGATGACCAAGCTGTAGGACCGTCGTGTCCTTCCCGACCTCTCACCGAACGGGAGCCCTCCCATCGACCTGACCTCGCTGTTCTCCGCCCCGGAAGGGGCGCCCAGCCATGCCGCCGCGGCATCGCCGCCGCCGACGACGAACCCCTTCCAGGCCCCGGACTTCGGGGAGAGCGAGCTTTTCCCGTTCGAGGACGCGCAGGCTGGTGTCCCGGGTCGGCGCACGGACTGACCACCATCGGTGAAACGGACCAGCCACCACCGGTGAAGGGGTCCGGGCAGCGGCATGGCCGTCCGCCGCGCGAGGCGCCGTCCTCGGGTTGTGCGGTACGGCCGCGCTGATCGGCGCGAGAGCGGTTCCGGCGGCCGGACGGCGGAGCCTGCCCCCGGCGCGCCCGCCGGCGGGAAACCGGTCCGTCCGATCGTGCCGATGCCGTTCGCGTGTCGTGGCGAAGGGGTACCCGGAGGCGGCACATCCCATCGGACACGGGCCGAGGCGATCACCATGACGGACAACACCACCAGCATCAGCTCGGCGGGCCGCCCCGACACGGGCGTGAGCGCGCTGAAGGGCCGTACCGGAGCCGGGGCTCCGGCGGAGACCCGCGGGAAGACCACCATCGCGGACGGCGTGGTGGCGAAGATCGCGGGCATGGCCGCCCGTGAGATCCCCGGCATCCACAACCTCGGCGGCGGCATGGCCCGGGCCTTCGGCGCCGTACGCGAGCGGGTGCCAGGCGGCGGAGGCGGCGGCGTCTCGCGCGGAGTGAAGGTCGAGGTCGGCGAGCGCCAGGCCGCGGTCGACCTGGACATCGTCGTCGAGTACGGCGTCTCCATCGTCGAGGTCACCGGTGACGTGCGCGCCAATGTCATCGGCGCCGTGGAGCGGATGACAGGCTTGGAGGTCGTGGAGGTCAACATCTCCGTCGACGACGTCCACCTCCCCGACGAGGAGGAGTCCGAACCGGAGGAGGGCCGCGTGAGGTGACCCACCGGTCGCCGCGTCCCGTCTCTCGTCTCCCCCGCGAGAACACGCCCTAGCGGCGGGGAGAGCACGTCACCGGCCGCCGTCGGGAGCGCTCGGTCATGGGAAAGGCGATGCGGTGGAGGGTGTGACACCCGGCGAGGACGCGGGGCGGCCGTGGGCCGCGGAGCCGGGCCTGTGGCGCCGGGTCGTGGAGCAGCTGGGCACGGCCCTGGTCGTGGTGGAGCCGACGGGACGCATCGCCGCGGTGAACCCGGCCGCCGAGCGGGTGCTGGGCCGCACCGCGGCGGCGATGAGCGGGCAGGACGTGCACGACCTGCTCCACCGGGGTCCGGACGGCGCCCGGATCCCACGGGAGCAGTGCCCGCTCCTGCGGGCGCTGGCCGCGGGGAGCCCCGGGCGCGGGGAGAACGACGGCTGTCTGCTGGGCGACGGGCGCCTGGTCCCGGTCACCTGGTCGGCGTCGCCCCTGACGGACGACGGTGTCCCGTGGGGCACGGCCGTGATCATCACCGAGTCGGCCGGCGACGGCCCGACGCGCCGGGAGCGTGCGGAACGCGCGGCCCGTACGCACGCCCTGGTGAACCTCACCGAGCGGCTGACGCTCGTCGCCGAGATCACCGACGTGCTCGGCCAGACCCTGGAGACCGACGAGGCGCCGGCCCGGCTGGGCCGCCTTCTGGTGCCACGCCTGGCCGACTGGGCTGCCGTGGATCTCCTGACCGGCCCCGGCCGGGTGCACCGGGTCTCGGTCACCGGGCCCGAGGGCCGCGACGCCGCGCAGGAAGGCCTGCGCGTCGGCCTTCCGGCCGCCGGGAAGGCGAGCCTCTCCGCCTTGGTCCAGGTGCTGAGCGGAGGCGATCCGGTCCTGTGGGTGCGGGCGGAACCGGCCGCGCCGCCCGGTGCGCCCCCCGACGCGCCGTCCGGCGTGCCCCGTGACTCGCCGCCCGGCTCACCGCCCGGTGCGCCCCCCGACGCGCCGCCCGGGGTGCCCCGTGACTCGCCGCCCGGCTCTCCGCCGGACTCTCCGCGCGGCTCCACGCCCGGTTCCACGCCCGGTTCCACGCCCGCCTCTCCACCCGACCTGCCCCTGGACGCCGTTCACCGGGGCTTCCTCCGGGCGACCGGGGCGTCCTCCGTCCTCACGGTGCCGCTGGGCACCGGACAGCAGCTCACCGGCGCCCTGACGCTGGTGCGCACCGATCCGGCGCACCCGTTCGGCACGGGTGACCTGGAGGCGGTGAGCGACATCGGCCGCCGGGTGGGCCTGGTCATCGACAACGCCCGCAGGTTCGGCCGGCAGCGCGCCGTCGCCGAGGCCATGCAGCGCAACCTGCTTCCCCCGCTGCCCCGGCACGGCCGGCTGCGGCTGGCCGCCCGCTACCAGCCCGCCCCGGCCGGGTCGCAGGTCGGCGGCGACTGGTACGACGCGTTCGGCCTGAAGGACGGTGCGCTCGCGCTGGTCATCGGCGACGTCGTGGGCCACGACCTGACCGCGGCGGCCGGCATGGCCCAGCTGCACGGCATCCTGCGCTCCCTCGCCTGGGACCACACGGGGCCGCCCGCCGCCGTCGTCGACCGCCTCGACGACGCCCTGCCCGCCATCACCACCGTGCCGATGGCCACCCTCGTCCTCGCCCGGGTGGAGGGCCCGCCCGACGGCCCGTGGACCCTGCGGTGGACCAGCGCCGGGCATCCGCCGCCCCTGCTGCTGACCGGCGACGGCGACGCCCAGTACCTCGAAGCCGGGCAGGGCATGATCCTCGGGGCCCGCCTGGACGCCGTCGGGCAGCGGCCGGACGGCACCCACCCCCTGCCTCCCGGGTCCACGCTCCTGCTCTACACCGACGGCCTGATCGAGGTCCCCGGCAGCGATCTGGACACCGGGCTGCGCCGGCTGCGCCGTCACGCGCTGGCGCTCGCCGGGGAACCGCTGGACTCGCTGTGCGACCGGCTGTCGGCCCGTATGTCACCGGGCAGCACCGACGACATCGCCCTCCTCGCCCTGCGTCTGCCGCCTCCGTGACCGGCCAGGACGCCGGCCGGCGACTCCCCAGCGGCCCCTCCCCCCCACGTACCGCGTGCCGCCGGGTCCTCCTGGTCGTCCCGCCGGCGAGGCCGCCGCGACGGCCACCGGGCCGCTGACGCTCGCCGAGACCGGCCGGCTGCGGGACGTCACCCGGGAGGCACAGGGGTGGGCGTCCAGGTGCGGGGGCAGGCGTACCGCACTGTGCGTCATGTCACGGCGAGGAGTACCGGTCGGATGTCCGCAAGGGCGGCGGCCGCGGCCCGTCGCGTCACCCCTCGACCCCCTCGCACCCCGTGCGGCCAGGGCGGACACCCCGTTCCGGCGGGGGAGATACGCGGTCCCGGTGGGACGGAAAATACAGGGGCCGAACGGATGAAGATTTTCAGACCATCCCGAAAATGCATGGGGCTTCCTGCGGACCTGTGTTAGTGTGATACCCAGTTGCAGTTTTGGTTGCCAGAGACTTGTTTCTTTGGAGAGCTTTCCGGATCTTTCCGGAGGGGCTGATCATCGCGGCGACTCGGAATCCGCACAGTGCGGACTCCGGCACTGCCCCCAAAGGAGATTCAGTATGGCATCTGGCACCGTGAAGTGGTTCAACGCGGAAAAGGGCTTCGGCTTCATCGAGCAGGACGGCGGCGGCGCTGACGTGTTCGCCCACTACTCGAACATCGCCACCTCCGGCTTCCGCGAGCTTCAGGAAGGCCAGAAGGTTACCTTCGACGTCACGCAGGGCCAGAAGGGCCCGCAGGCCGAGAACATCGTTCCCGCCTGACGCTGACGCGCCATCATGTGACTGGGGCCCGCACTCTTGGGGTGCGGGCCTCAGCCCATTGCTTCCCCCGGTTCTCCCGGGTTTCCAGGATTCCCTGGTTTTCCCGCCTCACCGACTGCCCCGGCTTCCCTACGCCGAGAGGCTCGGCTCAGGCTTTTTCTTCGGCTCATTCTTGTGAATCCTGGCGCGGCCTCAGCCGCTGGACGGAATTCCTCGATACGCCGCATCGAGGAAGGTTCCTCCATGAACCGCACCCGCAGTGGCGGCAGCCGCTCCGGCCGCTTCCGCGACGACAGGACCTCCACCCGTTCGGCAGGCTCCGCACACGGCGGCCGCTCCCGCACGCAGGAGACGGGCCGGCAGAGTTCCCGCCCGGGCACCGGACACGGCAACGGCCGGCGGACCCGCTCCACGGCCCCCCGGCAGGAGTTCGCCCTGCCGACCACGCTCACCGAACCGCTGCCCGCGGTCGAGACGTTCGCCGAACTGGACATGCCCGCACGGCTGTTGGCCGCGCTCGGCGCCGAGGGCGTGAGCGTGCCGTTCCCGATCCAGGCGGCCACCCTGCCGAACGCGCTGGCCGGCCGGGACGTGCTGGGCCGCGGTCGCACCGGCTCGGGCAAGACCCTCGCGTTCGGCCTGCCCGTACTGGCCCGGCTCAACGGACAGCGGGCCCAGCCCCGGCAGCCGCTCGCCCTGGTCCTCGTCCCCACCCGGGAACTGGCCCAGCAGGTCACCGACGCGCTCGCCCCCTACGCCCGCGCCCTGCGGCTGCGGCTCACCACCGTGGTCGGCGGTATGTCGATCGGCCGCCAGGCGAGCGCCCTGCGCGGCGGCGCCGAGGTCGTCGTCGCGACACCCGGCCGTCTCAAGGACCTCCTCGAACGGGGCGACTGCCGGCTGGACCAGGTCGCCGTCACCGTGCTGGACGAAGCCGACCAGATGGCCGACATGGGCTTCATGCCGCAGGTGACCGCCCTGCTCGACCAGGTCGCCCCCGGCGGCCAGCGGCTGCTGTTCTCGGCCACCCTGGACCGCAACATCGACCTCCTGGTCCGCCGCTACCTCCACGACCCCGTGGTGCACTCGGTCGACCCGTCCGCGGGCGCCGTCACCACCATGGAGCACCATCTGCTCCACGTGCACGACGACGACAAGCACACCGCCGCGACCGAGATCGCCGCCCGCGACGGGCGGGTGATCATGTTCCTGGACACCAAGCACGCGGTGGACCGGCTGGTCAAGCACCTGCTGTCCGTCGGCGTGCGGGCCGCGGCCCTGCACGGCGGCAAGTCCCAGCCGCAGCGCAACCGGACCCTCGCCCGGTTCAAGGACGGCCAGGTCACGGCCCTGGTGGCCACCAACGTCGCCGCCCGCGGCATCCACGTCGACGACCTCGACCTCGTGGTGAACGTCGACCCTCCCGCCGACCACAAGGACTACCTGCACCGCGGCGGCCGCACCGCCCGCGCCGGCGAGTCCGGCACCGTCGTCACCCTCGTCCTGCCGCACCAGCGGCGTTCGGTGGACCGTCTGATGGCCGACGCCGGCATCACCGCGCGCACCGCCCGGGTCCGCCCGGGCGAGTCCGAACTGCAGCGCATCACCGGCGCCCGGACCCCCTCCGGCGTGCCGGTCGTCGAGCCCGCACCCGCGGCCGAACAGCGCGAGCGCACCGGATCCAACGCCAACCGCCGCAGGGGACGGGCCGGCGGCCGCGCCGGCACCGGACGGGCCGGCACCCGCACCCGCCGCTCCGCCCCGAGGGACACCCCGTAGCCGGTCCGGGGACGCACTTCCCGCAGTCGGGACGAGCCGTCGGCCGTCCTGCCCGCCCCGACGAAGAGGAGAAGCCCTTGCCCACTGTTCCGCCCCGCGCACGGCCGTCCGCGCACACCGGCGGCACCGGCCTGACCGCCCGTGACGCCATGCACGCTCCCGGTCCCCAGGTCGACGACCACATGACCGTCGACGTGGCCCTGTCCGTGCTCATCGGTGCCCGCGTCCCGCATCTGCTCCTCCGGGACGACGACGGCCGGTGCGCGGGCCTGGTCACCCGGGCCCAGCTCGCCGCGCACCGCGGCGGCTCCTGGTACAGCGACCGGACGCGGCTGCGGGACATACCCCTCGACCGCGGCCCGTTCACCGCGTCCGTGGCCGTGCTCAGCGAGGCGGAAGCCGCGATGCGGGGCCGGACCCTGGACGTGTCCCCCGTCATCGACGAGCACGGCTACGCCCTGGGCGTCCTCGCCCTCACTCCCTGACCGCCGTCCTGGCACCCCCGCGCGGTCGACCCCTCTAGGTGTCGCTCCCCCGCCCCTGTGGAGGCATCCATGCGCTGTGTCATCGCCCGTTTCCCCTTCGACCTCATCAAGAGCGAGGTCGAGCAGTCGATGAGCGGGATCACGCCCGAACCCGTTACCGGCATGTCCGTGACCGTCGGCCACCACGTCTACCCCGTGATGCAGGTCGGCGAAGTGATCACCAGGCAGAGCCGCCGCGACTTCACCGCAGGGGAGATGCGCCGGGCGCTGACCCGGCTCGGCTTCAGCTGCCACGACGCGCGCCCGGTCACGCCCGGCCTGGACGCGCGGGCCGACGAGAGCGTGCTCGGCTGGTGACGGCCCCGTTCCCGCCACGCACCGGCCCCCCTCGCCGGACTAGGCTCTTGCGGTATGACACACCCTGACGACCTGCTCGTCTCGATCGCCGCGATGGTGGAGTCGCGGCACAGCAGCCAGATGTCCCTGACCGTAGTGATCCCGGGAGCCGTCATCACCGGACGGCTGGCGCCGGAAGCCCTGTGGAAGGAGCGCGTCGCCGAAGTCCTGCGGGACTCCAAGCACCTGGGACAGTTCGCCGCCGCGTTCCACCCGCCCCAGGCCGCCGACGACGACCCGGAGCACGGCGGCAGGCCCACGCACCTCCACTTCCACGTCGCCCGGATCCTCCAGGGCAGCTTCGGCATCCCCGACTCGGGCGGCATGTACCGCGTCGCGCTGAAGGACGTGAGCGCCTGGACGATCGGCGACATCGGCTATTCGGACCAGTGAGGCCCCGGCGTCCCGTTCGAGGGCCCTGACCGAGAACGGGATCGCATGACGGACGTCACCGGAACACCTGCCGGGGGAGCCTCCCCGGACCCCGCACACACCTACCGCATGCCCGTGGCCCGGCTGGCGCTCCCGCCCGGGGGCGCCCGCGGGCCGCTGGCCGGGGCCTGGTGGCCGCGCTGCGACATGCTCGAACTGGAACTGCCGGCCCTGGTCGGCTCACTGGCCCCCGGCCTCGGCACCGTCACCCGTGTCACCGTGGACGCCGTCGCCTGGCCCGACGTCCCGCACCGGGTCACGGCACCCGGCCGCACGATCGAGGTGACGCTGTCGGCCGTCGACGCCGAGACGCACGCCATCTCCCTGGACTGCGGCGCCCTGGGCCGACGGGAGTTGCTGGTCATCCCGCCCGGCGAGTCGGTCACGGCGGCAACCTGGCTGCTGACCACGGCCGCCGACCCATGGAACACCCTCACGGCCGCGCACATGCTGGCGCTCGCCGAGGCCGGCTTCGAGAACGACGGCGCCTGAACCACCCTCCCGCGCGGACCACCGACGACCGGTCCCCTCCGGGCGGGGCCCCGGAACAGGACGCCCCGCCGGCGTGGGGGCATCCGTGCGGGACGCCCGCCGGCGCGGCCATCGCCCCGCCGGTTCACCCCCCACCCAGAACCACACCGATCCCCGCCGCGCGGGCGGGACCCCGGCTCAGGGCCCCCGCCGGCACGGGAGGCCGTCCGGGGCACACCCCCACACGTCCTCCGGCCGGCGCCCGTCAGGGCCGGTGCCCCGTCACTTCGTCGCCTGGCCCAGGAGTGTGGCGATGTGTTGCTCCGTGGTGGGGGTGAGTCCGGTCAGGGCGAAGGCGGTCGGCCACAGGTCGCCCTCGTCGAGGGTCGCCCGGTCGCTGAAGCCGAGCGTGGCGTACCTCGACTTGAACTTCTGCGCGCTCTGGAAGAAGCAGACGACCTTGCCGTCCAGGGCGTACGCGGGCATCCCGTACCAGAGCTTCGGCGCGAGGGCGGGCGCGTGCTCCTTGACGAGGGCATGGATCCGTTCGGCGAGGACGCGGTCCGCCTCGGGCATCTCGGCGATCTTCGCGAGCACCTCGCTCTCCGGGTCCGCCTTGGCGCGCGAGCCGCGGCGCGCGGACGCCTTCAGCTCCTTGGCGCGCTCCTTCATCGCGTCCCGTTCCTCGGCCGTGAAGCCGTCGTACGTGGCGGACGTCTGTGTGTCCTTCATCGCGGGTTTCCTCTCCTGAACGCCTGGATCGCCGGCCGGTTCACTGCGCCTGTGTCCCGGCGAGCGGTGGTGCCTGCCGCCGGTAGTCGCCGGGCGGCGTGCCGACGAGCTGGGTGAAGCGGGTGCTGAAGGCGCCCGGCGACGGGCAGCCGACCGCGATGCGGACCTCGGTGACACCGAGATCACCGAGGCGCAGCAGCGCCGTCGCGCGCTCGACGCGGCGCCTCATCAGGCAGGCGTACGGCGACTCGCCGTACGCGAGCTGGAACTGGCGGCTGAGATGCCCGGCCGGCATGCGCGCGTCGAGGGCGAGCGCCTCGACGTCCAGCGGCCGCGCGTACTCCCGGCCGATCCGGTCGCGGACCCGGCGCAGCCGCGCGAGGTCGCTCAGGCGCCGCGCCGCGGTGAGGGCGCGTCCCCATCCGGGATGACACATGACCGAACCCCCTTCCGGCTCAGCGGAGTTCCTGGATGCGGATCAGGTTGCCCGCCGGGTCGCGGAAGGCGCAGTCGCGGATGCCGTAGGGCTGCTCGGTCGGCTCCTGGACGACCTCGGCGTCGGCGGCCTGCACCTTCTCGAACGTGCCGTCGAGGTCCGGGGTGGCCAGCAGGATCCAGCCGTAGGTGCCCTTGGCCATCATCTCGGTGATGGTGCGGCGCTCGTCCTCGGTGATGCCGGGGTCGGTGGCCGGCGGCGCCAGCAGGATGGACGTGCCGGGCTGGTTCGCGGGGCCGACCGTGATCCAGCGCATCTTGCCCTGTCCCACGTCGCCGCGGACCTCGAAGCCGAGGATGTCGCGGTAGAAGGCCAGGGAGGCGTCCGGATCGTCGTGCGGGAGGAAGGTCGTGTGAATGCTGATGTCCATGACCTCACGCTAGCCGCGGCCCGGTGACCGCGGCTTCTCCGTTCCTGACCGGTTCGGCCGCCGGGTCAGCGGTGTTCGGGGTTCTCGAAGTCGAAACGGCAGCCGGCGTCCCACGCGCTGCGCTGGTTGCCGTGGGCGGGGATGCCGCCGAGGTCCTTCAGCGCCCGGGCCAGATGCAGAAGGTTCCAGGTCATGAAGGTGGTGTTGCGGTTGGTGAAGTCGTTGTCCGGGCCGCCCGAGCCGGGGTCGAGGTAGGAGGGGCCCGGGCCCGCCTCGCCGATCCAGCCGGCGTCCGCCTGGGGCGGGATGGTGTAGCCGAGGTGCTGCAGGCTGTAGAGGACGTTCATCGCGCAGTGCTTCACGCCGTCCTCGTTGCCGGTGATCAGACAGCCGCCGACCCGGCCGTAGTAGGCGTACTGCCCGGCGTCGTTGAGCAGGCTCGAGCACGAGTAGAGGCGTTCGATCACCCGCTTCATCACGGAGCTGTTGTCTCCCAGCCAGATGGGGCCGGCCAGCACCAGGATGTCGGCCGCCAGGACCTGCCGGTACAGCTCGGGCCAGACGTCCGTCGCCCAGCCGTGCTCCGTCATGTCGGGCCACACGCCGGTGGCGATGTCGTGGTCCACCGCCCGCAGCACGTCGACCCGCACACCCTGGGCGTCCATGATCGCGGCACTGCGGTCGATCAGTCCCTGGGTGTTGCTCGTCTCCGGCGAACGCTTGAGGGTGCAGTTGACGACCAGGGCACGCAGGTCGTCGTACCGGGCCGGGGGTGCGTCGGTGGCGGGCGGCGAAGCGGTCACGCGGTCCTCCCAGGGTCTGCCGGCGCACGGTGCGCCCGCGAAGGCGTAGGGAAGCTTCTCGCGCGAGGGGTTTTTTGTCCGTTTCCGACGCGCCTTCCCCGTCTTTCCGACGCGCCTTCGGCGTCTTACGGAGTGATGACGTGCCGGTCGGGTCACGGGGTGTGCCGAGGGGGCGGACCTAGCGTGGCGGTATGCGTGTACTGGTCACCGGCGGTGCCGGGTTCATCGGGTCCCATGTCGTCGACGCGCTGCGGGCGGGCGGGCACGAGCCGCTCGTCTACGACGTCCGCGGCGATCCCGGCGCCGACGTGCGCGACCCGGCGGCGGTCGCCCGGGCGCTGACCGGCGTGGACGCGGTCTGCCATCAGGCGGCGAGGGTCGGGCTCGGCGACGGGGTCGCCGACGCGGCGGAGTACGTCTCCCGCAACGACCTGGGGACGGCGGTCCTGCTCGCCGCCATGGCGGGGGCCGGCGTACGGCGTCTGGTACTGGCCGGGTCGATGGTCGTGTACGGGGAGGGGCGGTACGCGTGTCCGCGGCACGGGGTGGTGCGGCCGGGGCCGCGGGCCGCCGGCGCCCTGGCCGCGGGGCGCTTCGAGCCGCCGTGCCCGCGGTGCGGGGCGGACCTCTCCCCCGGGCGGGTCACCGAGGACGCGCCCGCCGACCCCCGCAACGTGTACGCCGCGACCAAGCTCGCGCAGGAGCATCTGGCCGCCGCCTGGGCCCGGTCGACGGGCGGGTCGGCGGTGTCGCTGCGCTACCACAACGTGTACGGGCCCCGGATGCCCCGCGACACCCCGTACGCCGGTGTGGCCTCCTTCTTCCGTTCCGCGCTGGCCCGGGGCGAGGCGCCGCGCGTCTTCGAGGACGGCCGGCAGCGGCGGGACTTCGTGCACGTGCGCGACGTGGCCGCCGCCAATGTGGCCGCCCTGGAGGCGCAGGCCGCACCGGGAGCGCTCACGGCGTACAACACCGGCAGCGGTGAGCCGCGCACCGTCGGCGAGCTGGCCCGGGCGCTGGCCGCCGCCTGCGGGGGGCCCGAGCCGGTCGTCACCGGTGAGTACCGGCTCGGCGACGTCCGGCACATCACCGCGGACTCGTCGCGGCTGCGGGCCGAACTGGGCTGGAAGCCGGGGGTGGGCTTCGCTGAGGGGATGAGGGAGTTCGCACGGGCGGAGGGGTGAGCGTCGGGGCCGGTCCGCTCACGTCCCGAGGGCTCCGCCCCCAGTCCCCCGGCCCCCGCTTCGGCCCGGGACGGGCCTCGTCCTCGAACGCCGTGCGGGCCGGACATGCGGCGGCGTCCCGTCAGACCCCGGTCGGGCCGGCGACGGGCAGGGTCACCTCGAAGCGGCAGCCGCCCGGGATGTTGCGTACGGTCGTCCGGCCCCGGTGTGCCTCCACGATCCCCCGCACGATGGCCAGGCCCAGGCCCGCGCCGGCCGGGGGCGTGCGGGCGTGGGTGCCGCGCCAGCCGGTGTCGAAGACGCGGGGCAGGTCCTCCTCCGGGATGCCGCCGCAGCCGTCCGTCACCGACACCACCACGCCCTCCGCGGAGGGCTCGGCGGCGACGGCCACCGTGCCGTCGGCCGGGGTCCGGCGGATCGCGTTGACCAGGAGGTTGCCCAGGACCCGGCTCATCTCCTTGCCGTCGACCTCCACGGGGACGGCCGCCACCCGGTCGCCGACCAGCCGTACGCCGTGCTCGCGGGCGAGCGGGTCCGCGCCCGCGAGGGCGTCGCCGATCAGGTCGTAGAGGGAGATCCGGGCCGGGGTGAGGGGCAGGGTGCCGGCGTGGATGCGGGAGAGCTCGAAGAGGTCGCCGACCATGTCGTTGAGGCGCTCGACCTCGGTGCGGATCTGCCGGAGGTAGCGGCCGGGGTCCGTGGCGACGCCGTCCTCCAGCGCCTCGGACATGGCCCGCAGACCGGCCAGCGGGGTGCGCAGGTCGTGCGAGATCCAGGCGACCAGCTCGCGCCGGGAGGTCTCCAGCGCGCGTTCGCGGTCCCGGGACTCGGCCAGCCGGGCGCTGGTGGCCGCCAGTTCGCGGCTGAGCGCCTCCAGTTCGGCGGGGGCCGGGCCGTCGGGCGCGGTGAAGTCACCGCCGTCGCCGAACGAGCGTGCCGCCCGGGCGAGTTCACGGCTGCTGGCGACGACCCGGTGGCCCAGCAGCAGGGCGGTCGCCAGGGAGACGACCGCGGCCATCGCCACGACCGTGGTCACCACGGTCAGGTCGTGCGGCGAGAGGAACATCGCCCAGGCGACGGCGAGGGTGCCCGCGAGCATGGCCACCACCCCGACGGCGGCGACCACGGCGAGCGACGTGGTGAGCGAGCGGCGGCGCAGCAGTCGCAGCGCACCCGCTCCGGCCAGGCCGGTGACGGCGGCGCCGGCGAAGGCGTACAGGGCGATGAGCACCATGTCCCGCATGCTCACTCCCCCGCGCGGCCGGGACCGGGTTCGAAGCGGTACCCCACGCCCCACACCGTCCGGATCAGGCGGGGCCGGGCCGGGTCGTCCTCGACCTTGCCGCGCAGCCGGCGGACATGGACCGTGACGGTGGACAGGTCACCGAAGTCCCAGCCCCACACCTCGCGCATCAGGTCCTCCCGGGAGAACGCCCGCCGCGGGTGCCGCAGGAAGAAGGCGAGGAGGTCGAACTCGCGCAGGGTGAGCGCGAGTTCGTCGCCGTTCCGGGTGGCCCGGCGGGCCGCGGGGTCGAGGGTCAGGCCGGCCGCGCCCAGCGGTCCCGTGCCGGTGACGGGCCGGGTGCGGCGCAGCACCGACTCCACCCGCAGGACGAGTTCGCGCGGGCTGAAGGGCTTGGTGACGTAGTCGTCGGCGCCGACCTCCAGGCCGAGGACGCGGTCGTCCTCGTCGCCGCGCGCGGTGAGCATGATGACCGGGACGGGGCCGTGCCCGCGCATCCGGCGGCACACCTCCAGGCCGTCCATCCCGGGCAGCATCAGATCGAGGACCACCAGGTCGGGCCAGTGGGCGGCGGCCCGGGTCAGGGCGGTGGGACCGTCGTCCGCCCGGTCGACGGTGTAGCCCGCCCGGTCCAGGTATCCGGCGACGACCTCCGCGACGGTGGGATCGTCGTCGACGACCAGGACGCGGCCGGCGGATCCCGCCCGCGGGGACTCGGGGTCGTGCGAGTGCTGCTGCATGCCTCCAGCCTCGCACCGGGGCGGCGCCCGGGCCGCCCGCCGGCGGCCTCGGCTCCCCGACGTCCGCGTTTCGTAAGGAGCCGAAGCCCGTTATGTCCCCTTCGTGTTCGTAGGGTGAAGGCCGTGACCATCGACGCGGACGTAGATGTAGATGTCGTCCTCCCCTGTCTGAACGAGGCGGAGGCCCTCCCCTGGGTCCTGGCCCGGATCCCCTCCGGCTGGCGGGCCCTCGTCGTCGACAACGGCTCCACGGACGGCTCGGCGGACCTCGCCCACCGGCTCGGCGCGACCGTGGTGCACGAGTCCCGCCGGGGCTTCGGCGCCGCCTGCCACGCCGGGCTGACCGCCGCCACCGCCGACGTCGTGTGCTTCTGCGACTGCGACGCCTCCCTGGACCCGGCGCTGCTCGTGCCGTTCGTCCGGGACGTGCGGACGGGCGCCGCCGACCTGGTGCTGGGCCGCAGACGGCCGCACGGCCGGGGCACGTGGCCGGTGCACGCCCGCGCCGGCAACCTCGCGCTCGCCCGCCTGCTGCGCCGCCGCACCGGCCTGCGGCTGCACGACCTCGGCCCGCTGCGGGCCGCCCGGCGCGAGTCCCTGCTCGCCCTCGGGCTCACCGACCGGCGCAGCGGCTACCCCCTGCAGATGGTGGTGCGCGCCGCCGACGCGGGCTGGCGGATCACCGAGCACGACGTCCCCTACCGGCCCCGCACCGGCGCCTCCAAGGTGACGGGAACCTGGCGCGGCACCTGGCAGGCGGTACGGGACATGAGCCGCGTCCTGGGCGAGGTCCCCGTACGGGAAGGGGTGAAACGGTGACCACCCTGCTCGTCATCGCCAAGGAACCGCTGCCGGGCCGGGTCAAGACCCGGCTGACCCCGCCGTTCACCCCGCGGGAGGCGGCGGCGCTCGCGGAGGCCGCGCTGGCCGACACCCTGCGGACCGTGGCGGCCGCTCCGGCCTCCCGGCGCGTCCTCGTCCTGGAGGGCGCTCCCGGGCCCTGGCTGCCGCCCGGCTTCGAGGTCGTACGGCAGTGCGCGGGCGGCCTCGACGAACGGCTCGCGGACGCCTTCGCCCGGTGCTCCGGGCCCACCCTGCTGATCGGCATGGACACCCCGCAGGTGACCCCGGACCTGCTCGCCGTCGACTTCACGTCCTGCGACGCGTGCTTCGGCCCGGCCGAGGACGGTGGCTTCTGGGCCCTGGGGCTGGCCGAGCCCGCGCCCGCGCTGCTGCGGGGTGTGCCCATGTCGGCCCCGGTCACCGGCGCCGTACAGCGCGAGCGGCTCGTCTCGGCCGGTCTGCGGGTGCGGGACCTGCCCCGCCTGCGGGACGTCGACACCGCCGCCGACGCCCACGCCGTCGCCGCGCTGGCCCCGGCCGGACTGTTCGCCGGCCGGCTGGCCCGTCTCACGGCCTCGGCGCGCCGATGAGCACCGCCGTCTCGCCGCCCTGGGCGGCCTCAGACCCGTACGCGGCCGCGCTGCGCGACGGCCGCGGCCCCCTGTTCCTGCGCCGCGCCGACGGCTGGCTGCTGCCGCTGGACGTGGAACGCTGGTGCGCCCGGGCCGACCCCGTCGACCTGGCCGTCCTGGACCGGTGCGAGGGCCCCGTGCTGGACGTGGGCTGCGGACCCGGACGGCTGGTCGCGGAACTCGCCGCGCGGGGCAGGACCGTCCTCGGCGTCGACGTCAGCGAGGCCGCCGTCGGTCACACCGTGCGGCGCGGCGGTCAGGCACTGCGGCGCTCGGTGTTCGAGCCGCTGCCGGGCGAGGGGCGCTGGGGCACGGTCCTGCTGATGGACGGCAACATCGGCATCGGCGGCGATCCGCGCACCCTGCTGGAGCGGGTGGGCACGCTGCTCGCGCCCGGGGGCCTGCTGATCGCGGAGACCGCGCCGGTGGACGTGGACGAACGCGCCGAGGTGCAGGTCGTCGACGTCGTCCACGGCTGTGGATCCGGCGGCGCCTTCCCCTGGGCCCGGCTCGGCACCCCGGCCCTGCTGCGGTACGCGGGCCGGGCCCGGTGGCGCGCCGTCCGTCAGTGGACGGCGGGCGGCCGCCGCTTCGTGGTCCTGCGCAGCCGGAGCGCCAGCAGCAGGGCCGAGACGCCGAAGAGGACGGCGGTGATCAGCAGCCAGCGGGTGAGGAAGCCCTCCGGCGACAGTCCGGCGCCCAGCCGGTAGCGCCGGTCCACCCGTCCGCCGATCAGCGGGAACCACACGAGCAGCAGCAGACCGGAGAGGGCGGCCGGCACGCGTACGTACATCACCCACTCCCGGTGCCCGGCCGCGCCGAGCCCGCGTACGACCGCCCGGTCCGCCACCGCGTACAGCGGCAGCAGCACGAGGTCGTGCAGCAGCGCGGCCCCCACCACCCACACCGCCACCCCCCACCAGTCGTCGGCGAGGAGACGTACGCCCGCGTAGCCGGCGAGGGCGAACGACGCGGCGAGCAGCAGGAGGGCGAAGGGGCTGCCGACGGGGAACCGCGGTCGCGTCACAGATCGCCTCACAGATCGCCTCCGTCGCATCACAGGTCTCCGAAGGTCATCCGGGCCACCCACTTGGTGTTGAGCACGCCCGGTGCGGCGGGCACGATGACGCGCGCCGGGTAGCCGTGGTCCGCGGACAGCTCCTCGCCGTTGACGTAGAGGGCGAGCAGCGAGCGCGGGTCGGCCACCTGGTTGGCCCGCAGGGCCGCGCGGCGGAAGGCGCCGTGCCGCTGGAGCGACTCGACGAACACGTCCGGCGGATCGTCGTCGTGGCCGACGAGCGCGGCGAGGTCCCGCAGCCGCACACCCCGCCACCACTGGTCGGACGTCGACCAGCCCTCGACGCAGGCGATGGGCAACGCCGAGCTGTGCAGCGGCAGTCGAGCAAGCCGCGCGCGGCTGAGGAGGACCGTTCCGGTACGTCCCGTGACGACCAGGCGCCACGCGTCCTCGTCCGTCTCCGCCGTGGTGATCCCGGCGTAGGCGGCCGTCTTGTTGATCTGGAAGCCGTTCGGGCCGCTGCCGGGGTCGGCTCCGCCGTGCGGGGCGAGGAGGGCGGTGCGCCGCAGCGGGCCGTCGAAGCCGCGGCCGGCGGTCGTGGCGAACAGCAGCAGCGAGCCGCCTCCGACGAACCACAGGGCGCCCCTCCGGGTGACCGTCGGCGGGCCCGGATCCGGGTCCGGCGCGGCCAGGTCGTCCGTCTCCGGGTCCGGTGGCGGGAGCGTGCCGTCCGTCTCCACCGCCCCCCTCTCCTCCCCCTGCCGCAGCCGGCGGACGTTGCGCACCACCACCGGCGTCTTCAGGGCGGCGTGGGCGGCGAACGCGGCGAAGAACACCCACGCGCCGTAGAAGTGCAGCGGGTAGAAGGAACCGGGGAAGACGTAGTCGAGCTGGATGTTGAGGACACCGGTCACGAACTCGAACAGCCCGCCCCCGACCAGCAGCAGCAGGGAGATCCGCTCCAGCGCGTGGGCGAGCGAGCGGGCCGGCGGCAGCGCGAACAGCCTCGGCACCACCGACCACAGCTTGGCCAGCAGCACGGGGATCAGGGTGACGCCGAGGGTGACGTGGACGCCCTGGGTGAGCCGGTACAGCCAGGGCGGGTCCGTCGGCCAGGCGAAGAGGTAGAAGCCGAGGATCCCCTTGTCCGGCGTCTTGTCGTTCACGGGCGACAGGTCCGGGTTGTAGGCGGCGTACGAGACCAGGCCCGTCACGAACAGCACGGTGACGCCGACGAGCAGGACGAGGCCGAGCAGCGAGGTGAACCGGGCGCCGCGCAGGGGGCTGCGCCAGAAATCCGGTGAGGTGGGAAGCGGTGGGGCGGGCATGTCCCGACGGTAGGCCGGGACACCCCCGGGAGAGGGCGCACGACCCATGACGAAACGCTGACGTCCGGCCCGGACGGCGGTCCGCGGCCTCCCGCCCGGCCTAGGGTCGGTCCGGCGGATCACGTCGGAGGAAAGCAGCGGTCACGTGCCGGAACACGAGAGCGGAGCCGCGGGGGGTGCCCCCGCGCGACGATGTTCGCGCGTGCGGGAGCGCCCACCCGTGGGGCGGAGGAGAGCGCCGGCGCGAGGAGGATCCCCCCGCTCGGGCGAGGCCGGGAGCGGGCGTGCCGGCAGGCCCTGGCGTGCCGCTGTGAACCGGGCCCTCCGCCGCGATCTGTACGCCGCCCTGGCCGCCGCCCTGCTCGTCGTCCTCGCCGTGCTGATCGGCGGTCACCTCCAGGACACCCACCACACGCTGCGGGTGAACTGGCCCCCGTTGCTGGCCACCTGGCGTCCGCACACGGGCCCCGGCACCTGGGCCGCGATCGCGGTGGCGGGGACCGTGGTCGCCCACGGCCCCACGTCGGCCGCCCGGCTGCCGTGGCGGGGCCTGCTCGCGGCCGCCTGGGCCGCGTCCACCGCCTGGATCCTGTCCCTCGCCCTGGTCGACGGCTGGCAGCGCGGCGTCGCCGGCCGGCTCACCACCCGCCACGAGTACCTCCGGGTCGTCGGCCGCTTCGACGACATCCCGGCCACCCTGCGGGACTTCACCCACCACATCCTGCTCGGCTCCCCCGACAACTGGCCCGCCCATGTCGCGGGACACCCGCCGGCGGCCACCCTCACCTTCGTCCTGCTCGACCGGGCCGGGCTGCGCGGCGGCGGCTGGGCGGGCCTCTGGTGCGTGACCGTCGGCGCGACGGCCTGCGTGGCCGTGCTGGTCGCGGTGCGGGCACTGGCCGGGGAGGGCCTCGCCCGGCGGGCGGCGCCGTTCCTCGTGCTGGCGCCGGCGGCCGTGTGGATGGGCACCTCGGCCGACGCGTACTTCGCGGCGGTCGCGGCCTGGGCCGTGGCGCTGCTGGCGCTGGCGGTGACCGGGCGGTCGGCGTGGGCGGCGGCGTCCGGGCTGCTCTTCGGGCTCACCTGCTACCTCTCCTACGGCCTCACGCTCGTCGCGTTCGTCGGCGCGGCGGTGCTGTGGCTCGGCCGGCGCCGGGTCAGGGACCGCCCCCTGCTGCTGGTCCTGCTCCTCGCCGGTCTGGCCGTCGTACCGACGGCGTTCACGCTCGCCGGGTTCGACTGGTGGGAGGCGTACCGGCTGCTGGTCACGCGTTACCGCCAGGGCGCGGGCGGGGTACGCCCGTACGGCTACTGGGTGTGGGCCAACCTCGCGTGCGCCGTACTGGTCACGGGCCTGGCGACGGCGGCGGGGCTGCGGCGGACCGCCGGGGCGCTGAGGGACGGGTGGCGCTGCCGGGACGCGGGCCCACGGCGGGAGGCGGCCCCACCGCGGGACGCGGGCCCACCGCGGGACGCGGGCCCACCGCGGGACGCGGGCCCACCGCGGGGGACGGCCCCACCGCGGGACGCGGCCCCACCGCGGGACGCGGCCCCACCGCGGGACGCGGCCCCACCGCGGGACGCGGCCCCACCGCGGGACGCGGCCCCACCGCGGGACGCGGGCCCACCGCGGGACAACGTCCGCCTCGCCGTCCTCGTCACCGCGGCCCTCCTCGCCCTGGTGGCCGCCGATCTGTCCGGCATGAGCAAGGCCGAGACGGAACGCATCTGGCTCCCCTTCGCGCTGTGGCTGCTGCCGTGCTGCGCGTACCTCACCCGCCCCCGCGTCTGGCTCTGCGTCCAGGCGGTGCTCGCGCTGTTCGTCAACCATCTGCTGCTCACCGGGTGGTGACGCCGGGCGGGGGCGGCGAAGCTGAGGCCATGACGATCGACGTCACGGCCGGCCGGGTCGCCCCGCCGTCTCCCGGGTGCGCGGCTGCCGCCGGGCCGGGGCGCTCGCGCCGGTGAGCCCGGCCGACGAAGGGGTACCCGCAAGGGAAACGTGGCACGAGACAGGGAGCAGGCATGATCCGTGCGGCGGACGTCCGGGAGTGGCGCAACGAGGACGTGGTGGATCCGAAGGGGCGCAGGATCGGGATGCTCGAAGCGATCTATGTGGACACGGCCACGGACGAACCGGCGATGGCCACGGTCCGTACGGGGCTGCCCACCCGTCAGCGCCTGGTCTTCGTCCCGCTCGGCGAGGCGGTCCTCGGGCCCGGCTACGTCAAGGTCCCCCATGCCAAGGGGAAGGTGCGCAAGGCCCCCTCGATCGGCACGGACGACATCCTGCCCGCCGAGGAGGAGGAGACGATCTTCCGCTACTACGACATGGACTACCGGGCCGGGCTCCAGGGCGAACGCCGGCTCGCGCGCCGCTGACAGGGGAGGTGAATCGGGGTGATGGTGACCTTTCTGCTGCTCCTCCTGCTGGCGGTCGTCCTGGGGATCATCGGCGTGGCGGCGGACGGCCTGGGCTATCTGCTGGCCATCGGTGTCGTGATCTTCGTGGCCGACGTGGTCTGGCTCGCGCTGGTGGGGGCACGGCGCATGCGCCGGAGGCCGGTGCGCTGACCAGGGAGCGACGGGAGGCGGGCGGGAAATATTCCCGGTCCGCGGACCGAATGCGGCCCGGATCGAATTTGTTCATCCGGCAGGGATGACCGCACCGTGCTACTGTCGATGGAAGTTGCAGTTGTGGTTCCCAGTGGATTTTTCCGACGGGTGATCATCACGGCGACCGGAACCCGCACAGAGCGGGACCTCCGTACCCCGCCCCGAAGGAGAAAAACATGACCACCGGAACCGTGAAGTGGTTCAACGCCGAAAAGGGCTTCGGCTTCATCGCGCAGGACGGCGGCGGCCCCGACGTCTTCGCCCACTACTCCAACATCGCCACCCAGGGCTTCCGCGAGCTGCAGGAAGGCCAGAAGGTGTCGTTCGACATCGCGCAGGGCCAGAAGGGCCCGACGGCGGAGAACATCGTTCCCGCCTGAAAGCAGCGCTGACGCGCGATACGTGACCGGGGCCCGCACCGCGAGGTGCGGGCCCCGGTTCGCTGTTTTTCCGAGAGCGTCGGGAGAACCCGCATACCACATGAGGATATTTCGGGGCGCCGCTCATAATCCCCGGGAATTCCTCGCTTCATGCCCACAGCAAGGCAGGGCCCACGGGAATACGGTACGAAAAATTCGCGCCCTTGCCGGTCAGGCCTTCGCCGCGTCGTACTCCTCACGTGCCCGCTCGATCGCCGCCATCCGCCGATCCGTCCACTGCGCCAGCGCCCGGACCTGTTCGGCGGCCTCCCGGCCGAGCTCCGTGAGGGAGTAGTCCACCCGGGGCGGGATCACGGGCCGGGCGTCGCGGTGGACCATGCCGTCGCGTTCCAGGGTCTGGAGCGTCTGGGTCAGCATCTTCTCGCTGACCCTGCCGATCTCCCGGCGCAGCTCACCGAAGCGGTAGGGGCGGTCGAGCAGCGCGATCAGGACCAGGGTGCCCCAGCGGCTGGTGACATGCTCCATGGCCAGACGCTGCGGACACATCGCGGCACCGCCCGCGTCGCGCACCCGGTCCACGAGCGTCGGCTCAGTCACTGCCATGCCCCTACGTTACGTCGCCGGGGGCACCTGCGGTGAGTGAGCGGGCGGCCTGGAGGAACGCGGTGATCAGCGCGGGGTCCTTCACGCCCCGGCTGCTCTCGACGCCGCTGGAGACGTCGACACCCCAGGGGCGGGTGGCGGCGACGGCGTCCCGCACGTTGTCCGGGGTGAGACCGCCTGCCAGGAGCCACTTCTCCCCCGGGCCGGCCGGTGTCTTCCTGGTCCAGTCCCAGGCGGTGCCGGAGCCCGGCACGGGGGCGTCGAGCAGGAGCATGTCCTCGCCCAGTTCACCGCAGCGCGGCACGGAGTCGCCGAACGCGGCGGCGCGGATCAGCGTCCAGCCGCCCGCCGCCAGCTCGTCGTAGAAGCCGCGGTCCTCCGTGCCGTGCAGCTGGACGGCACGGATACCCGACGCGGTGGCCACGGACCGTACGTGGTCCAGGGGTTCGCCGCGGAACACGCCGACCGTGAGGACCCCCGCCGGCACCCGTCGGCACAGCCGAGCGGCGCCGGCGGCGTCGATGCGGCGCGGGCTGGCCGAGAAGACGAACCCGAGCGCGTCGGCACCCGCCTCGACGGCCGTGTCGACGTCCCGCTCGGTCCGCAGACCGCAGATCTTGACGAAGAGGGAGTCACCGGGGGAGTCCCTGAGGGGATCACTGGAGTTGCTCACGGCCCAAGCCTGCCGCATCGGACACGGCGACGGCGGCGCGGACCGCGATCCGCGCCGGCGGCCGGGGGCCGGGGGCAGGGGGGCGAGGCCGGGGGCCGGGGGGCCGGCGGCCGGCGTCCGGCGTCCGGCGGCGGAGTACAGCGGCTGGCGGCGTCCGGCGGCGGAGTGCGGCGGTCGGCGGCCGGTCCGAGGCCCCGTCAGGACGTAACCGGCCAGGGACGGTTGCGTCCAGGCGATCTCCCTTCCAAGCCCTCTGGCCTGCGGCGAGAGTAGTTCCTGCCATCGGGCGCCACGCCCTGGACAACCCTCACAGCTGTACCTGCAGGGCAGCTGTCCGGGCCAGGGGCGTGTCCGTGCCCGCTCGACTTCTCTTGCCGCAGGAGCACCTCCATGAAGCTGAGCAACGCCGTCCGCCGCACGTCCGCCGCCCTCGCCGTGGGCGCGATGTCCTTCGGGCTGGTCACCGTCACGGGCGGAGCCGCACAGGCCGCCGCCTCGTGCACCGGCGACGTGTCGATCTACGGCACGCTGTCCGACGGGAGACTGACGTACACCCAGATCGAGCCGAACACCGGCGACCGCGTCAAGACGCTCATCGGGCCCGACCTCGGCTTCACGCCGAAGGCGATGGCGACCCTCAACTTCAACACCGTCCTGGTCACTTCGACCGCCGGTGACCTCTACCGCGTCGACGTCCAGACGAACAACACCTCGCTGGCGCTGGCGGGCGTCACGAAGATCTGGGACGGCGGCTGGACCTTCGACAAGATGGTCTACGACGGCGCCGGCCACCTCTACGGCACGGTCGAGGGCCAGCTCCACCAGTACCTGGTGTCGCAGGCCAAGCCCACGGGCTCGGCGCACATCGGCCAGCACGTCGTCATCGACACCGGTTTCGTCCTCAAGACCCTGGCCGCCGCGGGCGACGACCGCATCATCGCCTCGACCTCGGGCGGCCAGCTGTACAGCTACAAGATCGACGGCGTGGGCGACTGGACGCGGGCCACGCTGAAGAGCGACGGCTGGTCCGCCGTCGACTCGCTCTCCTCGCCGGGCGGGGGCCTCTACTACGGCCGCACCAGCGGCGGCATGTACTGGTACCACGACGTCGACCCGACCGACGGCGACGGCTCCGACATCGCCTACCACCCGAGCGACCCGGTGGACGCGTCCGGCTGGACCCAGAGCCTGCTGTCGGCCTACGCGAACAACTGCGCCTACGTGCCGCCCGCGCCCACCGCCACCACCGGCGAGAAGATCGCCAAGGTCGCGAACGCCCAGGTCGGCAAGGACTTCAACGACTTCGACTTCCACTACCCGAACGCCTGGTGCGCCGAGTTCGTCCGTTACGTGTGGGTCAACGTCGGCGGCATCAAGACCTCCGGCGTCACCGCCGCGGCCGGCAGCCTCTACACCTACGGCCAGAACAACGGCACCCTGCACTCCACCCCGAAGGTCGGCGACGCCGTGGTCTACGGCTACAGCGGCGGCGGGGTCGCCAACCACACCAACCTGGTCGTGGCGGTCGACGGCGACGTGATCACCACGGTCGGGGGCAACGAGAGCGACGCGGTCCGCAAGCGGTCCTTCAACTACAAGACCGCCTCCGACCCCCTGAACGCCGGCGCCATCGCGGGCTTCATCTCCCCCGTCGACTGACCCCCGCCCACCACCCCAGAGGGCCCCGCCGACCGGCGGGGCCCTTTGCGTTGGGTGCGCACGCGCTCGACGACACACACCCTGCGGTCAGCTGGGAACGACGACGCGCAGCCCCTGCGGACGGCCCTGAACGACGACGCGCAGCCCCTGCGGGCGGCCGGGGACGAGGCACTGGCGGTCGCGCACAACTCCCTCTGTGCCTCAGCCGTTTCGAGGACCGTGGCCCCGGACTCCGCCGCGCAGGAGGCCTGTTCGGCGTACATCCCGACGGCAGGGAAGCGGCAAGGGAGCGGCCGTGGAGCGGCCGTGGAGCGGCCGTGGAGCGGCCGTGGCCCTGCGGGGCGACGACAGCCCAGGTGCCGGACTGTCCGTCGTGAACTCCCCGACGACGGCGGTGTTCCCGACCGAGTCCGGCCGGGCATGCCGGAACGGGCGGTGCCCCCTCGCTCCGAGGGGGCACCGCCCGTTCCTGTCGTCCCTGCCGTCAGTACCAGTTGTTGGCCTGCCAGAAGTTCCACGCGCCGCACGGGGAGCCGTAGCGGCCGTCGATGTAGCTCAGGCCCCACTTGATCTGGGTGAGGGGGTTGTCCTTCCAGTCGTCGCCCGCGACGTCCATCTTGGAGGCCGGCAGCGACTGCGGGATGCCGTAGGCGCCCGAGGACGCATTGGTCGCGTTCCAGCGCCAGTTGCTCTCGTGGTCCCAGAGGGTCTCGAGGCACGCCCACTGCGCGGAGGTGGCCCACGCGGCGTCCTTGTCGTTCATCATCTCGCGGCCGGCGGCCTTGACCGCGGTGATGTCGTTCCGGTCGACCGTGGTCGTCGTCGTGGTGCAGGCGTAGGTGGCCGGCTGGGCGGACAGCAGCTTCTGCGTCCAGCCACTGGTGTTGACCGGGTCGTCCAGGTGGTACGAGATGTCGGATCCGGAGCCGTCGGCGGGGTTGGCGTCCTTGTACCAGTACATGGCACCGGTCGCCAGCCGGCCGTAGTAGAGGCCGCCACCGGGGGAGACGAGCTGGTTGAAGCCCGACCAGCCGGAGGTCTTCAGGGCGTTGCTCTTCCAGGAGCCCGCGCCGGAGATCGTGTAGTCGAGCAGCCGCCCGTCCTCGGTGGTGGCGCCGAGCCGGTCGTCACCGGTGGCGGTCAGGGTCTTCAGGACGAACCCGGTGTCGATCTCGGTGCGCGCGCCGATGTGCTGGGAGCCCGCGGGCTTGTCCTCGGTCACGTTGTAGCGCAGCAGCAGCCCGGCGGCGGTGGTGCCGTAGAGGTGGCCGTGACCGTCGTAGGTGAGCTTGTCGTGCGTCCAGCCGCTGTCGGCGATCTTCACCGGGGCGTTCAGCAGGGCGAGGCTGGTGTTGTTGGTCTTGATGTCGACGCGGTAGAGGGCGCCGGAGGTGGAAGTGACCAGCACGGTGTTGAAGTTGAGGGTCGCCATGGCTTTCGGCTCGAAGCCGAGATCCGGGCCGACGAGCACCTTGGCGAGGTCTCCGGTGGCCGGGTTGATGCTGCTGAAGGTCAGCCGGCCGTCATCGAGGATGCCGTAGATGTTGACGCCGCCCGAGCAGGTGGTGGCCGCCTGGGCGGTCGGTGCGGTCACCGTGAGGAGTCCGGTGCCGAGGACTCCGGCGGCGAGCAGGCCCGCGGCTCTGCGGCCGTTCTTGCGGATGTTCTTCACTGGTCGGTCCCCCTGGGGCGGTTTCGGTCGGCAAGCAGGCGTGGGAAGCGGCGAAAAGCGGCGGGAAAGGAGGGTGGGACAGGAGAGTGGGAAGGGAGGGTGAGCGGCGGCCGTCGGTACCGGCGGGCGGCTCACTGCCAGCCGGCGTCCGCCGGGGCGACCTGCCAGCCGGCGTCCGCGAGGACGGCGGAACCCGCCGCGTCCGCCTGGGACGGGGACGCGATCGCCGGGGCGGCGAGAGAGGCCGCGAGGACGAGGGAGGCGACCGCGGCGGCCTGGGCGAGGCGGGTACGAAGCATGGCTGTTTCCGTTCCTTCCGGGGTGAACTGCGGTGTCCGGTCTGCCGTCGCGTCCCGCGGTGACGCTCGGCCCGGCCGGTGATCCCTAGCTTCGTCGCAGCTCAGGCCCGTGAGAAGGGTTCACGGATGGACGGAAAGGGCCTTGGACTCATGCGTCCACGGCGCTTCAGTCCACCGGCTGGGGCGCGAAGGCCAGCGGCAGCAGCGGCGCCCCCGCCCCGGTCAGCCGTGCCGTGGCCAACTGGGGCACGTCCCGCCGCAGTCGGTCACAGACGCGTACGGCTCGTTCCTCCGCCTCCTCGAGCACGCCGGCCAGCAGATAGAACCCGAGCGTGAGCGCGGACGCGGAGCGCGGGTGTACGGCGACGTGCTCGACGCGGTCGCCGGGGATGATCGAGGAGCGCACCACGGCCCTGATGTCCGGAGGGAGCCGTTCCCCCGAGGGCAGTTCCAGATGCGCGTGCACGAGGTACATGCGCCCCAGAGTCTCAACGGATGCGGTCCGCACGGCGGTTTCGTGCCAGGCCCCTTGCGGTCACGGCCTGTTCCGGCCCGGCTTGGTGACGATCCCTCACCCCTCTGCGAAGATCATCGGAAAACAGAGGACATCGCGTGAAGGAACCGGGGGGACCACATGCTGACTGCACTCGGGCTCGACTCAGTGGCGGAGACCGTGTACCGCGCCATGCTCAGACAGCCGGCGGCCGGGGTCGCCGCGCTCGGTGACGCTGTGGGGCTGTCCGACGAGGAGGTGCGCGACGCCCTCGACACCCTGAGCGAGCTGGCCCTGGTGCGTCCCGCAGCCGGGGGCTCGGGCCGGCTGCGCGCGGTCTCCCCCGACATCGGCATGGAGATCCTGATGGCCCGGCAGCAGGCCCAGCTGGCGGCCCATCAGCAGCGCCTCGAGGCCTCGCGGGCGGCCGCCGCCCAGCTCATCTCCGAGTACGCCGAGCTGCGTCCGGCCACCAGTCATCCCGGTGTGGAACAGCTGGTCGGCCTCGACCAGGTCCGCGACCGGCTGGCGATGCTCACGCGCGAGGTCACCGACGAGTTCCTCACCTTCGCGCCGGGCGGGCCGCAGACCGCGGAGAACATGGCGGCGTCACGGCCGCTCAACGAGGACCTGCTGGGGCGCGGGGTGCGTATGCGCACGATCTACCTGGACAGCGTCCGCACCAACCGGCCCACCGTCGAGCACGCCACCTGGCTGGCCCGGCTGGGCGGGCAGGTCCGTACGGTGCCGTCCCTGCCGACGAGGATGATCCTGATGGACGGGCGGACCGCGATGATCTCGGTCAGCAGCGACGACACGGCCGCGGGGGCCGTGCTGCTGACCGGGCAGGGCACGCTCACCGCGCTGTACGCGCTCTTCGAGACGACCTGGGAGTCCGCACGGCCGCTCGGGGAGGTCGTCCCCACCGACGCGCACGGGCTCACCGGCCAGCAGGCGACCTCCCTGCGGCTCCTGGCCGAGGGCCACACCGACGAGACGATCGCCAAGCGGCTGGGGGTCTCCCACCGCACCGCCCGCCGTATCGCCTCCGAGCTGATGGACCGCCTCGGCGCCCGCAGCCGCTTCGAGGCGGGCGTACGCGCCGTCCAGCAGGGCTGGCTCCCCACCAGCCGCTGAGCGGCCCCGCCCGGACGGCGGCGCGGGCGGACGGTGGGTGGGAGGCGGCAGGGGGCCCGGCGTACGAGTGACGTGGATCACATCCCGGCGGCGATGACTTCGCCGTCCGCCCGGGGTCGGTATCGGTACCGGTGACCGCACCGGTACCGACGAGAGGGCACCGACATGACCGCCACCACCAAGGGCCCCGCCTCCTACTTCCCCTCCATCGAGAAGAAGTACGGCCGGCCCATAGCGGAGTGGAAGGACCTCATCCGCGCCTCGCCGCTGACCCGGCACATGGAACTCGTGAACTGGCTGAAGGCCGAACACGGGCTGGGACGCGGCCACGCCAACGCCCTCGTCGCCCACACGCTCACGGAGCGCTAGTCTCCCCACGGCACCCTTTCGCCCCTTTTGCCACCTCTTGGAGGTTTCCATGGCCTCGCGTCTCAACCCCTACCTCAGCTTCGACGGCGACGCCCGGGCGGCGCTGGAGCACTACAAGGAGGTGTTCGGCGGCACCCTGACGCTCAACACCTACGGCGACTTCGGCCAGGCGGACTCCCCGATGGCCGACCGGATCATGCACGGGATGCTGGAGACGCCGAGCGGCTTCACGCTGATGGGCGCCGACTCCCCGCCCGGGACGGAGGTCGGCCCGGACCGCGGCTTCTCCGTGAGCCTGAGCGGCGACGACGACGCCGAGCTGCGCGGCTACTGGGAGAAGCTGTCCGCGGGCGGCTCGGTGTCCGTGCCGCTCGACAAGCAGATGTGGGGCGACGTGTTCGGCATGTGCACGGACCGCTTCGGCATCCCGTGGATGGTCAACATCGCCCAGCCGCGCGACTGACGGGCGTCAGCCCTTGCCCGCGACGTAGTAGACGTTGACGGGGTCGCCCTCGACGGACCGGACGTCGACGTGCTCGAACCCGGCCGCCGCGAGCATCCGCCGCGCCGTCTCCTGGCCCCACACCGTGCCCAGGCCGGCTCCGCCGGTGCTCAGGGACGTGGTCATGCAGTAGAAGACGGAGAAGCCGTAGAGCGCGGGCCCGAAGGGATGCCCGATGTTCTCCTCCAGCCTGCTGGACGCGGCGATGTCCCCCATGAGGAAGACGCCCTGGTCGCGCAGGGCGCGGGCGATCGCCGCCAGCGTCTCGGCCGGCCGCGCCAGGTCGTGGATCACGTCGAAGGCGGTGACCAGGTCGTACGTGCCGTCGATCGCCGTCGAGTCGGCCACGGTGTAGCGGAGGTTGCCGAGACCGGCGCGGGCCGCCTCGGCGCGCGCGGCCGCGATGCCGTCCTCGGACCGGTCCAGGCCGTGGAAGCGGCTCTCCGGAAAGGCCTTCGCCAGCAGCAGCGGCGCGTGCCCCTGCCCCGTGCCCACGTCGAGGACGTCGATACCGCTCCGCAGCCGCTCGGCCAGCCCCGGCACCAGCGGCACCACCACGTCGGTGAGCGCCATGTCGTAGAACCGGGCGCTCTCCTCGGCCTGCAGCGCCTGGAAGCGCGGATACGCCGCGTACGGCACCCCGCCGCCGTCCCGGAAGCAGCGCACGACCCGTTGTTCGACCTCGCCCATCAGGGCGATGTACGGCATCATCCCGGCCAGGTTCTCGGGACCGGCCGCGCTGGTCAGCGACGCGGCGTGGGCCGGGGGCAGCCGGTACGTCCGCCCGCCCGGCTCGTAGTCGACGAACCCGCCGACGACCATGCCGCCGAGCCACTCGCGCACGTACCGTTCGTCCAGGTCCGCCGCCTCGGCGATGTCGGCGCTGGTCGACGGGGGCAGACCGGCCAGGGTGTCGAACAGGCCGCACTGGTGGCCGACGCCGACGAGCAGGGCCAGTGCCCCCTTGTTCAGCACGTCGGCCACCTCGGCCGCGAACGCCTCCTGCTCGGCGGGATCCGGTGCCGCCGGTTGCGCCTTGAGAGTGGACATGCCCGCTCCTCCTCTCCCCGCCGGGCGCCGCCGCCCTCCGGACGGCGCCCCTTTTGTCCAGGCTAGTGCCGCGGCGGGCACCGTTTGCGTGAAGGGCGAACGGTGCCTGCCGCGGCACCGGGCCCGACGACGGCCAGGAGACCTCACGGAACGGGAACGCCCGCCCTCACGACGACGAGAGGCCCCGACCGTCCACCTCGTACTGGCCGACCTCCAGGAAGTGGCGCAGTTCCTCCGGGGTGCCGTCGATCGCGTCCTGCGCCGCGGCGCGCAGGGCGGCGCTGATGTCGGTCCTGGCCAGGATCCTCGCGATGGCCACCCGGTCGTCCTCGGCCTGCGCGAGCCGGTACCCGGTCGAGAGGAAGGCCGCCCGGTCCTGGAGGGTGCCCTCCAGGGCCTTCACGGCCTCCCGGTGGACGGCCTTGCCGCTGTCGGGGTCGGCGAGGATCCGGAAGATCGCCACCTTGTTGTCCTCGTCCTGGGCGAGCAGGATGCCCGTCTTCAGGAAGGCGCGCATGTCCTCGACGGTGCCGTCGAGCGCCTTCTGCGCCTCCCTGCGCACCCCCTTGCCCGTGCTCCCGTCCGCGAGGACGCGCAGGATCGCGATGCGCAGATCGTCCTCGGACATCGAGTCGTACGGGGATTCCTCGCCCGTGGCCGCGCCCGCCGTCGCCGTGGCGGACGTGGTGACGGGCGACGGGGCCGCCGGGGCGGCGGCGAAGGACGGCGTGGCGAGCAGCAGGGCGGGAGTCAGGGTGCCCGCGGCCACGGCGAGCGCCGCACGGATCGGTCTCATGTCGTTCCCCCATGATGGTTGGCTTCTTGCCGGCGAGAAGATCGTTCCAGACCCGGGGCGGCCGCACATGGTGAGAACCGGGCAACGTTGTCGGCCGGTTCGCTGCCGACCGGGATCCGGACCGCCCGGACGGGTGCTCCGGCCGGACGGGTGCTCCGGCCGGACGGGTGCTCCGGCCGGACGGTCCGCGGAGCGGGACGGAATCCCCTGCTCGCCGGACCTCCCGGACAATGACACGGCATGAGGATCTCGCAGCGCGCCCAGTCCGTCGCGCCCTTCTACGCCATGGAGTTCGGCAAGCGGGCCGCCGCCCTGGAGGCGGAGGGCCACCACGTCGTCAAACTCAGCCTGGGCGAACCCGACTTCGGCGCACCCCCGGCCGTCCTGACGGCGATGCGCGAGGCCATGGACGGCAGGCCCCTGACGTACACGGCGGCGCTCGGTCTGCCCGCGCTGCGCCGGGCGATCGCTGGTTTCTACGGCGAGCGGCACGGCGTCGAGGTCGATCCGGCCCGGGTGGTCGTCACCGCGGGGGCCTCCGCCGCGCTGGTGCTGGCGGCCGCCGCCCTCGTCGACGACGGCGACGAGGTGCTGATCGCGGACCCGTCGTACCCGTGCAACCGGCAGATCATGGAGAGCTTCGGCGCCCGGGTCACCCTCGTCCCCACCACGGCCGCCTCCCGCTTCCAGCTGGACGCGGCGTCCGTACGGTCGCACTGGACGGACCGCACGCGCGGGGTGATGGTCGCCACGCCGTCGAACCCGACGGGCACCTCCGTCCCGGCCACCGAGCTCACGGCGATCTGCGACCTCGCCCGCGAGCGGGACGCGTGGCGGATCGTCGACGAGATCTACCTCGACCTCGGCGACCACGACGACACGGGCCGGCCGCCGCGCAGCGCGCTGTCCCACGACCCGGGCGCCGTCGTGATCAACAGCTTCTCGAAGTACTTCGGCATGACCGGCTGGCGGCTCGGCTGGTGCGTGGTCCCCGAGGCGCTCGTCCCGGCGCTGGAACGCCTGGCCCAGAACTACTTCCTCTGCGCCTCCGCCCCCGCCCAGCACGCCGCGCTGGCCTGCTTCACCCCCGAGTCCCTCGCCGTCTGCGAGGACCGCAGGGCGGAGTTCGCCGAGCGGCGCGCGCTCGTCCTGGACGGCCTGGAGCGGATCGGCCTGCCCGTGCCGGTCCCGCCCGACGGCGCGTTCTACGTCTACTTCGACGTCAGCGGCACCGGGCTCACCTCGTGGGAGTTCTGCGCACGGGCCCTGCGGGAGGCGCACGTCGCGCTCACGCCGGGCCGCGACTTCGGCGTGAGCACGGCCGAGAGCCATGTCCGGCTGTCGTACGCGGCGTCGGCCGGTGAGCTGCGCGAGGGGATCGCCCGGCTCGGGAAGTTCGTGGCCGCGCTGCGCTAGACGGCGGGGGCCGCGGTGTCCGGCGGGGCGGTCAGGCGTCCTTCCGCACCGCCGCGTCGAGGAGCGGGGCGAGTTCCCGGGCCACGGTGGTCAGGGGGCGGACGTCCCGCTCGGCCCGGGCCATGAGGATCGCCCCCTCCAGGGCGCTGATCATGAGGGTGGCGAGCGCACCGGCCCGCTCCCGAGGCACGCCCATGTCCGTCAGGGCCCCGGCCACCGGCCCGGTCCAGGTGGCGAACGCGTCGGCGGCGGCCCGGCGGGTGGACTCGGTGGACAGCGCGCAGTCCACCGTCGCGGCCGCCACCGGGCAGCCGCCCGCGAAGCCCGCCGTCTCGTACTCGTCGGTCCACTGGCGCACCATCTCGGCGAACAGCCCGGCGGGCGTCGGCTCGGGCAGCGCGGCGAGGAAACGGGCGACGCGTCCGCCCGCGTACCGTCCGGCCCAGCCGACGGCCTCGTTGACCAGCTGTTCCTTGCCTCCGGGGAAGTAGTGCTGGAGCGATCCGCGCGGCGCTCCGGCCTGGGCGGCGACCTCGCGCATCCCGGTGCCGGCGACCCCCTCGCGCCGGATGAGCTGGGCCGCGCTGAAGACCATCCGCTCCCGTGGGCCCCGTCCGGACACCGCCATGGCCGACCTTCCCTGTCCCGATGCCGAGCTGTGCGGAAGCCACCCTATGACCGTCGTCATAGCCACGGCTACTATGACCGCTGTCATAGCCAGCGACGGCGGTGCGGAAGCGATGGTGGTTCCTCATGTACGTGGGTTTCGTCGGCCTCGGTGTGATGGGGCAGCCGATGGCGCTCAACCTGGCCCGCGCCGGGACGCCCCTCGTCGTCCACAACCGCACACCGGCCCGCTGCGAGCCGCTGCGCGCCGCCGGGGCCGAGGTCGCGGCGAGCCCCGCCGAGCTCTTCGCCCGGGCGCAGACGGTGATCCTCATGCTGGCCGACGAGACCGCGACGGACGCGGTGCTGGGGCGCGGCACCCCGGACTTCGCCGCCCGTGCCGCCGGGCACACGCTCGTGCACATGGGCACGACCTCGCCCGAGTACTCGGCGGACCTGGGGGACGCCGTCCGGGCGGCGGGCGGGCGCTACGTCGAGGCGCCGGTGTCCGGCTCCCGGGTGCCGGCGGAACAGGGCACGCTGGTGGCGATGCTCGCGGGCGACGAGGACGCGGTCGCCGCCGTACGGCCCCTGCTGGCGCCGATGGCCCACGCGACGTTCGACTGCGGCGCCGTCCCCGGCGCGCTGCTGATGAAGTTCTCGGTGAACCTGTTCCTGATCACCCTGGTCACCGGACTCACCGAGGCGTTCCACTTCGCCGACCGGCACGGACTCGACCGGCACCTGCTGCGGGACGTCCTGGAGGCGGGCCCGATGGCCAGCGGTGTCTCCCGGATGAAGGCGCCCAAGCTGCTGGCCCGCGACTTCGCCGTCCAGGCGGCCGCCGCCGACGTCCTGAAGAACAACCGGCTGATCGCGGAGGCCGCCCGCAAGGCCGGCCTGGCATCCCCCCTCCTCGACGTCTGCCACGCCCTCTTCGACGAGACCGTGGCCCAGGGGCACGGCGCGGAGGACATGGTCGCCGTCCTGCACGCCCTGGAGACCCGCACCGCCACCTCCCCCACCCCCGCCACGCCTCCCCCGGCCGACGCCAGGGCCCCTCTGATGGATCTCCGCGGGTGAAGGAGCGGCGGCCCGTACGCCGAGAGCACGCGCCCGACGCCGCTCCTTGACGGGCAGACGTGGGCTGCCGCGGCACAGGACACCGCCCCCTCGGCGGCTCCCGCCCGGACGCCCGCCTGCTCCGGGACGGAGCAGCGCCCCGGACGACGAGAAAGTCCCGCGACGGCCGGGAAGCAAGCGCCCTCAGCCGGAAAGCAATGCGCCCCGGCCCCCGCTGCGGGAGGGGGGAGGTCACCGGGCCCCGCCCGCGACCGGCACAGGGCGCCTCCCGCCCCGTGCGGCAGGGCGATCACCGGCCCGGCATACGGCCGGCCGGGCGGCCACCGTTCCCCGGCCCGCGCCGCCGGCAGGCCCCCGGCCCCCGCGACAGGCCCGTCACCGTCCCCCGACGCCCAGGGCGCGCAGGACGAACGGCAGGAGGCGGTCCGCGTCGGTTCGCGCGGTCTGCCCGTCCACCGCCTCCGGGGGGCGCGGTGTGATGAGGAAGTGGCTCAGCATCGGCCCGACGACGAGGTCGCCGAGCATCTCCGGGTCGTCGACCGGCGGAATGTCCCCGCGGGCCGTCGCCCGGGCCACCGCCTCCTCCACGCGGCGGCGCACCGGGACCAGGAAGCTGGTCGCGAGGGCCTCGGCGAGGGCGTCGTTGTGGGCGGCCTCGCCGATGAGGGCGCGCATCAGGCGCCCGCTCTCGCCGGTCAGGCTCGCGGCCTTGTCCCGGAGCAGGGCCCGCAGGTCCCCTTCGAGGCTGCCGGTGTCGGGCTGCTGCACGAGGTCCTCGGCGCGGGTCGTGGCGGCAGCGATGACCAGCTCCTCCTTGGAGGACCAGCGGCGGTACAGCGTCGCGGTGGACACTCCGGCCCTGGCGGCCACCGCACCGGTGGTGAGTCCGCCGTAACCGCTCTCGGCCAGCACGGCGAGGGTGGCCTCCAGCAGGGCCCGGTCCCGCCCGGCGTCACGGGGGCGCCCGCGGCGGGGCGGTACCCGCTCCTGGGCCGCCGCCCGCGCCCCGGTGTCAGACATCGGCCAGGCCCGGAAGGTGCTCCGCCAGGTGCATGGCGTGCAGCCGCTCGTACTCGTCGTGGGTGCAGCGGCCGTAGGCCGGGTGGAGGGCGTGCGGGCCGGTGTGGGCGGAGAAGAGGGCCACCGCGTCCGCGAGCCGTGCCGCCGCCTCGGCGGCCGGCAGCCCGGGATCCAGCGGCGGCGCGCCGTCCAGCTCCGCGTCCAGCGCGTGCCGCGTGGCACCCCGGCTCAGGAACACCCGCTTGGCGAGGGCTCCGGCGGTGGCCCGGAAGAGGGCCGGCTTCAGCCGGGGGTAGCCGGTCACCGAGTAGCGGACCGTCTGGGCGCAGTGCTGCAGCGTCTGGGAGAGGTTCCAGGAGCTGCCCGGCGCCAGGAGCTCCTCCTCGGGTGCGCCGGAGCGTCCGGTCAGGCGGGCGGCGAGTTCGGCGAGGGGGCGGGCGGGGGTGCGGGAGGCCGGCATGGGGGAAGTATAGCCAATACGAAACGAAATACTTTCGTTTCGTATATGGTCCAGGCATGCCGACGCCGCTGAGCAAGAACCCCGACCTCGCTCCCCTCCCGGCCCCCGCCCCGGACGAGACCGTCGCCCGCCTGCGCGCCGCCTTCGCCACCGGCCGCACCCGCCCCCTCTCCTGGCGCAAGGCACAACTGCGCGCGCTGCGCGCACTCGTGACCGAGCGTCAGACGGAGTTCGCCGCAGCCCTCCACGCCGACCTCGGCAAGAGCGCCACCGAGGCCCGCCTCACCGAGACCGGCTTCGTCGTCCACGAGATCGACCACACCCTGCGCCACCTCGACCGCTGGCTGCGCCCCCGCCGGGTCCGGGTGCCCCTGTCGCTCGCTCCGGCCCGGGCCAGGACCGTACGGGAGCCCCTGGGCACCGTCCTGGTCATCAGCCCATGGAACTACCCGTTGATGCTGGCGCTCGCGCCCCTCGTCGGCGCCCTCGCCGCGGGCAACTGCGCGGTGGTCAAACCCAGTGAGCTGGCCCCCGCGACCTCGGCACTGCTGGCCGAGCTGCTGCCGCGGGCCCTGGACCCGGAGGCCGTGGCGGTCGTGGAGGGCGGGGTGCCCGAGACGACGGCCCTGCTGGAGCAGCACTTCGACCACATCTTCTACACCGGCAACGGCACCGTCGGCCGTGTCGTGATGGCCGCCGCGGCCCGCCGCCTCACCCCGGTCACCCTCGAACTGGGCGGCAAGTCCCCCGCCGTGGTCGAACCCGGCGCCGACCTCAGGACGGCCGCCCGCCGTATCGCGTGGGGCAAGTTCCTGAACGCCGGCCAGAGCTGCACCGCCCCCGACTACGTCCTCGCGATCGGCGAGGCGGCCGGCGGCATCGAGCGGCAGCTGACGGCCGCGATCCGCGAGATGTACGGCACCGAGCCGTCCGCGAGCGCCGACTACGGCCGGATCGTCAACGGCCGTCACTTCGACCGGCTGCTGGGCCTGCTGGACGGCGGCGGCCGGCTGGTCACCGGCGGGGAGCACGACCGCGCGACCCGCTACCTCGCCCCCACCGTCCTCGCCGACGTGGACCCGGACGCGCCCGTGATGCGCGAGGAGATCTTCGGACCGATCCTGCCGATCGTGCGCGTCCCCGACCTGGACGCGGCGATCGCGTTCATCACCGCCCGGGACAAGCCCCTCGCCCTGTACGGCTTCACCGCCTCCCGGCACTCCAAGCGGCGGCTGGCCGCGGAGACCTCCTCCGGCGCCCTCGCCTTCGGCGTCCCCAACGCCCATCTCACCGTGCCGGGGCTCCCGTTCGGCGGTGTCGGCGGGAGCGGCCTCGGCCGCTATCACGGCGCCCACTCCCTCGACACCTTCAGCCACACCAAGGCCGTGCTCGACAAGCCCCTCCTGCTGGATCCCCTGCGGGTCGTCTACCCGCCCCACACCCCCCGGAAGGACCGCCTCCTGCGCCGGATCCTCTGACCCGCCGCACTCCCGGCGTCCGGCCCCGGCCCCGGCGACCGCGCCGGGACCGGACCGGGGCCGGCGGCCAGGCGCCGGAAGAGGTCCTACAGCGTGACCCTGCTGCCTCCCAGGGTCACGACCAGCTTCCCGTCCGAGGCGAACGACCAGCCGAGCGCGCCGCCGTAGGAGGAGGCGCAGCGGGAGCCGTTCGTGCCGGTCCAGAACTGGTTGGTGCCGTCGGCGTCACCGACGGTCTTGTCGTTCGACCCGCTGACGCCGAACCGGCAGGAGGTGTTGGTGCGGAACACCGAGGTCCCCGCGTCCCAGGAGTAGTTGCGCTGGGCGTTGTCGATGCTCAGGTTGTTCGAGACGGCCATGGAGCCCGGGTTGCTGTTGTAGGTGAACCCGTGCTTGCCGTTGTGGTAGGCGATGCTGCGCCGCACGACGTGATCGACGGCGATGTCGTCGCCGCCGAGCTTGTAGCCGTTGCGGTCGCCGTTGGAGTTCACGGTGCCGTCGGACAGCGTGCCGTTGTTGTAGGACAGCGAGTCCTCGATGGTCACCGGGCCGATCGCCCCGGTGTCCGGCTTGGTGTAGAGGTCCCAGCCGTCGTCGATGTTGTGGTGCGAGACGGCGTACCGGAAGACGTTCCCGGTCCCGGTGGTGAGCTTCGCGGCGAACCCGTCGGCGTCCTCGCCGTCGGAGTCGGCGTTGTCGTGCGACTCGGCGCTCAGGATCAGGTTGTCGGAGGGCCACTCGCTGCTCGGGGTGCTGGAGGAGATCCGGCCGAGCTGGAGACCGGTGTCGTGGTTGTAGCGGGTCACCGTGCGCTCGATGACGTTGTCGCTGCCGCCCACGTAGATGCCGTTGTCACCGGCGTGTTCGACGACGAGGCCGTGGACGTGCCAGTACGAGCCGAAGAGCTGGAGTCCGCGGTTGGACGAACTCTCGCTCTGGGCGGAGAAGTTGAGGACGGGGGTCTCGCCCGGGTAGGCGGACAGGGTGGTCAGGGCGCTCGCCGTGCCGCTGCTGGTCTGCGGGACGGTGACGGTGGAGGCGTAGTTGTACGTCCCGCCGCGCAGGTAGATGGTCCCGCCGGCGGCGACCCGGCTGATCGCCGAGGCGAGGGTGGTCGGGGCGGACTGCGTCCCGGCCGCGCTGTCGGTGCCGCTCGGGGAGACGTAGATCGCGCCGCTCGCCGGGGGTGTGGTGCTGTCGGTCGTGGTCGCCTCGAGGTGGTCGACGTTGGGCAGCCCGGCGGCGGTGGTGGGGCTGAGCCGGATGGTGTTGCTGCCGGCGTCGAGCGACACGGTGAGGGTCTTGGTGACCCAGGTGGACCAGGCGCCCGTGGCCTCGAAGGACGGCGTCTGCACGGTCGTGCCGTTGACGACGAGCGAGGCCGGGCGGGCGGTGGTGGTGCCGTTGGCGAAGCGGACGTTCAGCGTGGCCGTGCCGGCGGTCGCCGCGTTCACCGTGAACTGGGCGTATCCGCTGGTGGAGTTGGTGCCGTTGCAGAATCCGCTGCCGGAGTAGCCGGTCCAGTCGGAGTCGATGGTGCCGGCGCAGACCGCCGGGGAGGTCTCGGCCTCGTAGCGGGTGGTGGCGGCCTGCGCGGGCGCGGTGCCGGCGAGCGCGACGAGCGCGCCCGCGAGCAGGGAGGTGCAGGCCATGACGTGTCTCAGCTGACGCATCGTTGATCTCCAGTCCGAACGGGCGGGTGCGGGTGCCGCTGCGGCGGGACAGAGCCATCCAGAAAGCGCTTTCCCCCGGAAGCTAGGACCGTTGCCCGGGACACGTCAATAGACCGGTACGTGATTTCTGTTCACATGGATGGACGGCGGGCGGCTGGTTCTCCCGCCGGCGCGGCCCATGCGCCGGGCCCCGGCCTGGAGAGAGCCGGGGCCCGACGGGGGTGGGGAGAGGTCAGCGGACGTCGACGTAGTCGGCCGCCGAGGTCGCGGACGACGTGCTGGACGAACCGGTGAAGACATAGCGCCAGTAGCCGTCCGCCGAGGCCTGCACCGTGGTCTTCAGGCTGCCCGAGCTGTCCGCGGTGACCGTCTTCACCAGGGAGTACGCGCTCGCCCCCGCCTTGCGGAACTGCAGCTGCACCTTCATGCCGGAGTACCCGTGGTAGCCGCCGAGGGTCTCCCAGTCCGCGCGGGCCAGCTTGCCGGTGACGGTGAGCGTCCTGCCCTTGGCCACCGGCTCGGGGCCGGCGTTGGCGGTCAGCGTCGCGTCGCGCACGACGGGCACCGTCTTCACGGCGTGCACGTCCCGCAGGCCCGTGCCGTCGGCGGACTCGGCCCAGACGGACACCTTCCAGGAACCGGCGAGGACGTTGCGGCCCAGGGTCCAGCGCGGGTGGATGTACGCGAACTGCGCCTCGCAGGTGGACGTGGTCTCCGTCGCCCGGGTGCAGGTCGCCGGCCACGTCTCGTACAGGACGGCGTCGGGGGTGTCGTACGCGCCCCGGTAGAGGTGGATGCCGGCGCGCGCGACGCCGGACGGGTCGTTCACCGTGAACGACGCCTTGAACTCCTGGAGCGGCTCGGTGGTCAGCCGCACCGGCTTGCCGCCGTTGACCACGACGCCGGAGACGCCGGTGGCGCCCACCCGCTCGTCGCCCTGGGGCGCGGGACCCGCGAACGCCCGCCGCAGGGTGCGGGTGAGGCCGCCGCCCAGGTCGTCCGCGGCGGTGAGGCGCAGCGAGACGAAGGAGGCGGTGGCGGGGACGTCGACGGTCGCCGAACCGTCGGCCGCGAGGGGGGCGTCGGTCCAGGTCGCGCCGTCGTCGAGGGAGTAGGCGAGCGCCGTGACCTTGGTGTTCGCCTCCGCCGCGGCCCTGTTGCGGGTGGTCGCGGTGGTGTCGACGCGGACCGTCCCGGCGGCCGCGCGGCCGTATCCGTCCAGCCCGTCGACCGTCAGCCGGGCGTCGATCAGCGGGAGTTCCTGGCCCGACTGGTAGGCCGAGCGGAAGGTCCACAGGCTGTGGACATCCGCGCCCAGCCGGGCGTACGGGACGCGGCGGTGGACCGTCTGGTCGAGGGTGTACGTCCGCTCCGCCGACGGCAGGGCCGACGAGGTGACCGTGTCGTACGCGTCGAGGCCGGACGCCTGGGCGTAGGTCACGCCGTCGGAACCGGTCAGCTTGTACGCGTACGCCGCCCGGCCGTCGATGCCCTCGTGGCCCGCGGTGTCGCCGAAGGCATGCGGCTCGTAGAGCCAGATCTTCCCGGCGTTGCGCTGCGAGCCGCCCCACTCCCGGCGCACCGGCTGGGCCGGGCCCGCGCCGAGCACCTCGCCCTCGGTGGTCCCGGCCGGCAGCGTGCGGTCGGGCAGGTCCAGGGACAGGTCACCGGTGCCGTAGTGCAGCAGGCGGCCGTACGTGACCCCCGGGGTGGCGTACTCGGTGACGGAACCGGCGACCGGGACCGGGCTGCCGACGTACACGCCGGTCCACTCGCCGAACTGGGGGACGCTCAGCAGGTCCGCGGGGGTGCGGGTGCCCGGCGCCCGGACCGACGTGACCGTCTTCGCCAGGTCGGCCGTGCGGACCGTCCTGACCGGGGTGGAGGGCACGGTCGTGGTGTACGTGTGCGTGAGGTCGTAGCGGTACGGGCTCGGCACGGCCGCCGAGGAGCCCTTCTTGCCGAGCACGTCGTGCAGGCGCAGCGAGACGCCCTGCAGCGAGAACGGCGTGACGTACACCTTGTCGGCACCGGAACCGGCGAAGCCCGCCAGGTCCCCGCCCGGGACCGTGAGCCAGGCGGCGGCCGACATCCGGGTGGCGCCGGTGTCGTCGGTGCGGATCGCCGTCTCCTTGGCCAGCCGCTGGTCGAAGGAGACCGTGGTGGCGGCCGAACCGACCGTGAAGGTACGGGTGAGCAGGTAGCTCGGCTCCTGCCAGTCGTTGTGCAGCGCGACCGAGAAGTAGTCGCCCGGCGGCAGCTTCACGGTCGCCGACGGGCCGATGACGTCGCTGTTCACGGCGTACGACGTCCAGGTCCTGCGGTTCCAGACGTAGAACAGCTTCGACCGGACGTCGGCGTTCGTGATGTTCAGCTTCACCGCGTACGTCGACGAGGTGTACGTGTCGCGCTCGGTGCTCGTGGCCGGGCTCGCGCCCTCGGCCGCCGTGCCGGCCGACGCCAGCGGGAGCTTCGCGCTCTCGGACGTCCCGGCCGGCCGCACCGACACCGTGCCGTCCACCGCGCCGATCGCGTACCGGGACGCCCCGCCCGCGGAACCCTCCGCCGCCTCCGTGATCCGTACGTCCCGCCCGTCGACCAGGTCGACGCGGGCGCCGTCCGCCAGCTCGGCGCCCGCCGCGCCGTCCGGCCCCGACGCCCCGGTGACCGTCCCCACCGTGGCGGGTCCCGGGCCCTCCGAGGCCGTCGCCGTCACCGCGGCCACGGGTGCGAGCAGCGCCGAGGCGGTCACCACCGCCGCGGCAGATCTTCGTATCCGGCCACGCCGAGACATGGACATCATCTGTCCCCCCTGATCGTTTCCCCTCAAGTGCAGCCACTCTAAAGGGGGCCGGCGACAGTCCCGGCCGCCGGGCAGGGGGCGGACGTCCGGCCGCTCAGGTCGCGTAGCCGGGGACGGAGGGCCAGCGGACGGTCAGGACGACGGACTCCTCCTCCGCGTACCAGGAGTGGTCGACGCCGCGGCCCCAGACGACGTAGTCGCCCTGCCGGGACAGCAGGACGCTGCGGCCGGGCAGTTCGACCCGGAAGCGGCCGCTGATGAGAACCAGCAGGGCCGTGCGTTCCTCACCGGTCACCCATCCGCTGCGCTCGTCGGCCTTCGGGTGGACGCCCCACTTGATCTCGACGGCCTCGCTGTGCCGGGGATCGGCGGCGTCCTTGAAGTGGCCGAGCAGCCAGCCCCGGTCCAGTGCCGCGTCCCTGCCCGCGTTGCCGACGTACACGGTGTCGCTCATGAGCCGGGAAGGTAGCACCGGCCCGGAGACCGCCGACCCGGCGCACCGCGCCCAGCCGCCCCCGGCGTCGTCGCGGGCCGGGTCGGGTTCTGACGGTCCCGGGCCCCTGACGGTCCATTCCGAGCTGCGGTCCCGGCCCGCCGCGGCCGATGCTGGGCGGGTGGCTCCTGCGGAGCCGGACGTTGTCGCCGTCTCAGGAGGTCACGATGGGTCGTCTCGACGGGCGGGTGGCGGTCGTCACCGGCGGGGCCAGGGGAATCGGCGCCGCGGTGGCGCGTCTCCTCGCGGCCGAAGGCGCCCACGTGGTGGTCGCCGACCTTCTCGACGCCGAGGGGACGGCCCTGGCGACGGAGCTCGGCGGCCCGTCGCGCTTCCTGCATCTGGACGTCACCGACGAGCACGCCTGGCAGAAGGGGCTCGCCAGGACGGAGCGGGACCTGGGCCCGGTCTCGGTGCTGGTGAACAACGCGGGGATCGCCGACTTCGGCACGATGGAGGAGCAGAGCCTCACGTCGTTCCGCCGGGTCGTCGACGTGAACCTCCAGGGGCCGTGGCTGGGCATGCGCGCGGTGGCGCCGTCGCTGCGCCGGGCCGGCGGCGGGGTGATCGTGAACATCTCCTCCCTCGCGGGGCTGACCGGCTACGCCGGCGTCGGAGCGTACGTGGCGAGCAAGTGGGGCCTGCGCGGCCTGACGAAGACGGCCGCGCTGGAACTGGCCCCCGACGGGGTCCGCGTCTGCTCCGTGCACCCCGGCGTCATCCGTACGGCGATGACGGCCGGCTTCGACGAGTCGTTCGCCGCGGGCCAGCCCCTGCCCCGGTTCGGCGATCCCGAGGAGGTCGCCCGCATGGTCCTCTTCGTCGTCACCGAGGCCACCTTCTCGACCGGCACCGAGTTCGTCCTGGACGGCGGCGCCCTCGCCGGCCCGCCCGCGGTCGTGAACCCCTGACCGGCCGCCGGACCGCCCCCCGGGAACGCGAGGTCGCCGGACGCGGCGGTCACCGGGCGTCGCGCACCTCCAGCACCCCGGGCAGCTCCCCCCGCCTGCGGATGCCCAGCTTCCGGTAGGCGCTGGTGAGATGGGTTTCCACGGTACGGCGGGCCACGTGCAGGAGCCCCGCTATCTCGGTGTTCGTGCGGCCCTCCGCCGCCAGCTCCGCGATCCGGCGTTCGCTGCCGGTGAGGGCGCCGGAGCCGGTGTGCGCGGGGGTGGTCCGGCGGGCACCGGCCGTCCGCAGGGCGTGGTCGGCGTACGTCAGGAGGCGGACGCTGCCGAGGCGTTCGGCGCGTTCGGCGGCCTCCCGGAGGTGGTCGCGGCCCCGGGCGCGTTCGCCGGCCGCGTTCAGCTGGAAGCCATGGGCCAGGAGCGAGGCGACCAGTTCCGCCTCGGCCGGGGAGTCGCGGAGCACCCTCACCGCCTCCTCACCCAGTTCCAGACCGCGCCGGCCACGGGTGGCCCGGCCCAGGACGCGCAGGGCGCGCCCCACCGTGCGCGGGGTGTTCCACACGCGGGCCAGCCGCAGCTCCTCCTGCGCCAGGGTCAGCGCCTCCCGCGGATGGCCCAGCGCCAGCCGGCACTCCGCGGCCGCCGTGCGCCACGGGGTCACGACCGGGCTGAGGACGGCGCGGGCGGACTGGCGGCGGCCGCATTCCAGGAAGTCGTGGAGGGCGCCCGCCACGTCCCCCTCGGTGAAGCGGAGGATGCCCCGCGCGTAGAGGAAGCGGTTCAGCTCCCATGAGTCGGGGGCGTCCCGCAGGTCGAAGGTGTCCGCGAGGCGGCGGGCCTCGTCCGTGCGGCCCGTCTCCACCAGGGCCGTCAGGGCGTGCGCGTCGGCGTTGGAGGGGACGCCGGTGCGGCGGGCACGGGCCCCGGGCCGTGCGGCGAGGACGGTGGCGTACGCGCCCCGCGCCGCCGCGATGTCCGTCCGGGTGTCCAGCAGCGCCTGCTCCATCGGGTGCAGCAGGGACGGGCGCTGGCCGGCCAGGCCCCGCTCCACCAGGCGTTCCGCCTCGTCCAGTTCGTCGGCCCACTGCGCCACCGCCGCCGCCGTACCCAGCAGGAAGGGCTCGGCCAGTGGCTCGGCGGGCTCCTCCAGGAGGGTGTGCAGCCGGCGCATCGCCTCCCGCGCCCCGATGTCCCCGGCCGTGGCCGCGTAGCGGACCAGCAGGGCCCGGGCCGAGGCGCCGACCGGCTCCGGGGAGCGTTCGACGGTCTCCGCCAGCCAGCGGTAGGCGTCCTGGCGGACGGTCTGGTCCTGGTCGGACAGGAGCGCGGACGCCGTCTGCAGGGTGCGCGCCAGATCGGGGTGGCCGGGGAGCCGGGACTCCAGCCCGCGCAGGACCTCCACCGCCGTACGGACCTCCCCGCGGCCCGCCAGTGCCGTGCCCAGCGCGATCGCCGTACGGACCCGGTCGCGGGGCTCGGCCGGCAGGTCCAGCGCCTCGGCCAGGCGGGGGATGCCGGCCGGGGCGTCCGCGGAGGCGTACTCCAGGGAGCCCAGTTCGGTCAGCAGGCGCTGGCGGAGGTCGTCGGGGAGGGGTTCGGCCAGGGCCCGGCGCAGATAGCCGACGGCGTCGTCCGGACGGCCCGCGCGGACGGCGGCCGTGACCGCGTCGCGCAGCACGCGCAGCGCCCAGGGCAGGCCCACCGGCCCGCTGCCCAGCAGCTGCCGGGCCACGGTCTCCACACCGTCGCCCCGGCGCAGCATCGCCTCGGCGACCGCCCGGTGCGCGTCCTGCCGGCGGGCGGCGGGCCAGCCCGCGAGCACGGCGTCCCGCAGCAGGGGGTGCGGGTAGCGGGGAAGGCCGGCGGTGTCCTCCCGCAGCAGGCCCAGCCGGGTCATCGCCGTCAGCCAGCCGGAGACCCGGGCGGGGTCGGCGGCGCAGGCGTCGGCGAGCAGCGCGGCGAGGGCCGCGGGAGTCCCGGGGGGATCGGCGGGGTGCCGCTCCAGCACCGCCAGCGTCCGCGCCACCACCGCCGTCGCCTCGCCCGCGCTGTCCAGCCACCAGGACACGGCGGCCGGGTAGGAGCCGGGGTACAGCGCGGCGCACGTCCTCGGTACGGCGGCCGAGGAGGGCGCGCCGGCGAGGTCGTCGAGGAGGGCGTGCAACAGCAGGGGGCTGCCCGCGGCGGCAGCCACGCAGTCCGCCGTCCACTGCGGCGAGGCCGTGGGGAAGGCGGCGCGGACCAGCTCGGCGGACGTGTCGTCGGTGAGCGGGGCGAGGGTGTGGGTGCGGATCAGGGAGGGGGTGAGAGCGTGGGTGAGACCTGTCGGGCGGGGATCGATGTCGTACTGGCTGCGCTCGGTGGCCACGAGCAGCAGCGGTAATCGGTCCACGCGGCGGGCCGCCTCGGTCAGCCAGCGGCGCGAGGCGTCGTCGGCCAGGTCGACGTCGTCCACGGCCACCATCACCGGCCCCTCGGCCGCGTACGACCGCAGCAGCCGCCACAGTCGCGCCGCGCTGCCCCGGTCGTCCTCGCCGGGTGCGACCGCCTCGCCCGCGAACTCCGGCACGGGGCCCAGGAGATGGAGGACCGAGGAGAAGGGGACGGCGGTGTCCTCGGGGGAGCAGCGGGCCCGCAGGACCCGCAGTCCGCGCACCGCCGCCCGCGCCACCGCGGCCTCCAGCACCGCGGAGCGGCCGGTGCCGGTGGCCCCGCGCAGCAGCACCAGCCGCCCGGCGCCCGCGCGGGCGCGCTCGGCCTCGGCCGCGAGCAGCGCCAGCGCGTCGTCGCGTTCCCGCAAGAGTCCCGTCATCCCTGTCTCCTGCCAGTCGGTACGTCCCTCAGACCCGGTACCTCTGGGAGACGCGGTTCGATACGACGCCGTACGGCCGTTGTGGCGAGGCTCACGACAAGCCTCCCGAACGACCACCGAACCCCCGTTGACCTGCAGTGATGTTCACACCCCGTGGTGGTTGCACCGTTGCTCTCGTGGTCCTGCTCGTGGTGGTCCACGATTGCGCCCGTCGCGGGGGCCGAGAAGTCTGGACCAGACCCACCCGTTCCCGGTTCCCGCCGGCGGCGGGCCCGTGAACATGGGGGATACGGTTGCTCAGCTCACCCCGGACAGCAGACGCCCGGACATCCGAGGCCCGGACGCCGGACACCGGCACGCCGAACACCAGGCGGCGCATACCCGTCGCCGTCCTCGCCCCCGACCCGATCTCCCGCGAGGGCGCCGCGAGCCAGCTGCGGGGGCGCCCCGAGATCGAGGTCCGCGAGGAGCCCTCGCCCGCACCCGGCACGGTCGCGCTGCTCATCGAGGACACCCTCGACGACACGGCGCTGGCCCGGCTGCGCCGGATCGCCCGCACCGACGGCACCCGTGCGGTGCTGGTCGTGGGCGCGATCCGCGAGACCGAGCTGCTGGACGTCATCGAGTGCGGGGTCGGGGCGATCGTCTGGCGGCGCGAGGCCACCGCGCACCGGCTGGTGCAGGCGGTGCTGGCGGCCGCGCGCGGCGACGGCGACCTGCCCGCCGATCTGCTGGGCCGGCTGATCAGCCAGGTCGGCACACTGCACCGGGGCGCGGCGGGGCGGCCCGGCGCGCCCTCGCTGGGGCTCGCGCCACGGGAGGTGGACGTCCTGCGGCTGGTCGCCGAGGGCCTCGACACCGGAGAGATCGCCAGCAAGCTGTCCTACTCCGAACGAACCGTCAAGAACGTGATGCACGGACTCACGACGCGCCTGCATCTGCGGAACCGGGCCCATGCGGTGGCATATGCCCTCCGGGAAGGCTACATCTGACCGAACGGGCACTCGAAGGCGGACACGCGGGCAGCGTGCCGTGCCCGGTCGCCGACCCCGGCGCGCCTGCGGAACCCCCGGGCCCGGGGGCACGATCGGTGAACGGGGTTCTGTGCGGGGCGATGGAGGAGCGCGACGGTGATCCACGAGGTGGACGAGGTCCTCAAAGGCCTCCTCGGCGGCGGCGCGCTGACCGGCTCCGGGATCGACGTCTCCTTCGAGGCGCCCACCCGCGACTGGGCCGCCCGGCGCAACTCGCCCGTCGTGAACGCCTACTTGTACGACATCCGGGAGGACGTGACCCGCCGCCAGCGCGGCCAGGTCGCGGTGCGCGACGAGCGGGACGTGGTGGTGAAACGGCGTCAGCCGCCGCGCTGGTTCCGGCTGTCGTACCTCGTCACGGCCTGGACGAAGACCCCTCAGGACGAACACCGGCTGCTGTCGGCCGTGTTGGCGAACCTCATCCCGCGCGAGGTGCTCCCCGCCGAGGAACTCCCGGGCGCGCTGGGCGCGCTGGGCCTCGCCGTGCCGGTGAGCGTGGCCGGCGTGCAGACCGAGTCCCGCTCCCTCGCCGAGATCTGGTCCGCCCTGGGCGGCGAACTCAAGCCCTCCCTGGACCTGGTGGTGACGGCGCCCTTCCCCGCCTACCCCGAGTACGACGCCGGGCCGCCGGTCACCGAGGGCGCGGTCGTCCGTGTCTCCGGCCTCGACGGCGAACCCCCGCAGGACCGGGAGCGGGCCCACCGCCCGCACCAGGTGGCGGCGGCACGCGCGGCCCGCGGGCCCGGCCGGTGACCGCCGTGACGGCGGGGGACCCGGCCGGCGCCCCCACCCACGAGCGGGCCCCCTCCGGCCGCACCCCCGCCGCCGGCCGGACGGCCCCCGCCCACGGGAGCGCCCCCCACGCCGGGGACGGCCCCGCCGGCCGCACCGCCGCCGCCACCGACGGGACGAGCGCGCTGCTCAGCCGTCTGTCCGTGCTCCGTGAACGGGTCACCGCCCTCGTCGAGCACCGTGCCGCCGGAGACCCCACGGCAGCCGACCCGCTGCGCGGCCTGTACCTCTCCGAGGAGGCGGTACGGCACCTGCTGAGCCGGGAGCCGGTCCCCCCGGTGGGCGTCGTCCCCTCGAACCCGCCCGCAGACGACCGCGCGGACGGGTTCACGGACGGCCTCACCCCGACTCCCGGGGACCGCCTCGCCGCGCTCGCCGCCCGTCTCCCGCTCACCGGCCTCGACGTCGCCGTCCTCCTCGTCGCCCTGGCCCCCGACCTGGACCGCGCCTTCGAGCCGCTCTACGGCTACCTCAACGACGACGTCAGCAGGCGCCGGGCGACGACCGGCCTCGCCCTCGACCTGTGCGGGGCGCCCGCGCACCTCGCGCCGGCCCGCGCCCGTCTCCATGCCTCGGCCCCGCTGTGCGCGCTCGGGCTGCTGGAGGTCGAGGAGCCCGAACGCCCCTTCCTGTCCCGCTCGTTGCGGGTCCCCGACCGGGTGCTCGCCCATCTCCTCGGCGACGACACCCCGGACGCGTCCCTGCACGGCCATCTGCACCCGCTGCCGCGGCCCGTGCCAGCCGGGGCCTTCGCCCACCGGCTGGCCGAGCGCGTGGCGCACGGCCCGCTCACCGTCTACCTGCGCGAGCACCGCGAGGGCGACGGCCTCGCCGCCGTGGCCACCGCCCTGCACACGGCCGGCCTCGACGCCCTGCGCTTCACCGGTCCCGCCGACCACGTCCCCGGCCTCCTGCGGGAGGCCCGGCTGACCGGACGGGCCCTCGTCGTGTCCGGCCTGCCGGAACAGCCGGCCCCGCTCGTCGCCGCGCTGACCGCCGCACCGGACGTGACCGTCCTCCTCACCGACCCCCGCCCCTACGACCCCCACTGGTCCCCCGACGACCCCCTGGTGCTGGACGCCCCGCGTCGCGGGGCGGGCGGAACAGCCGTCTGGGAGAGCGAACTCGGGGCCGCCGGCACCGCCTTCGACCTGGCCGCCACCGTCGCCCCGTACCGCCTCGGCGGCGAGCGCGTCGCCCGGGCCGCGCACGCCGCCCGGGCCCTCGCCGCCTTCGAGGGCGGCCCCCTGACCGCCGACCACGTCCGCCTCGCCGCCCGTCAGCAGTCCGCGTCCGGCCTGGAGCGGCACGCCCGCCGGATCCGGCCCGACGTCGGCTGGACGGACCTCGTCCTGCCGGAGCGGCCGCTCGCCCAGCTCCACGAACTCGCCCTGCGCGCCCGCCACCGCGACCGTGTCCTCGGCGACTGGCGGCTCAGCGCGGGCGGCGGCCGGGGCCGGGGCGTCCTCGGCCTGTTCGCGGGCGAGTCCGGGACGGGAAAGACGCTGTCGGCCGAGGTCGTCGCCGCCGAACTCGGCCTCGACCTGTACGTCGTCCAGCTGTCCTCCGTCGTCGACAAATACGTCGGCGAGACCGAGAAGAACCTGGAGCGCATCTTCACCGAGGCCGACCGCACCGACGCCGTCCTGCTCTTCGACGAGGCCGACGCGGTCTTCGGCCGGCGCTCGGAGGTGAAGGACTCGCACGACCGGTACGCCAACATGGAGAGCGCCTACCTGCTGCAGCGCCTGGAGTCCTTCGACGGCATCGCGCTGCTCACCACCAACCTGCGCGCCAACATCGACGAGGCGTTCACCCGCCGCCTCGACCTGGTGATCGACTTCCCGTTCCCGGACCGGGAGCAGCGCCTCGCCCTGTGGCGGCACGGGCTGTCCCACGTGCCGCGCGCCGACGGCGTCGACCCGGCCCCGCTGGCCCGTGACTTCGAACTCGCCGGCGGCTCGATCCGCAGCGCGGTGGTCACCGCCGCCTACCTGGCCGCCGGACGGGGCGAGCCGGTCGGCGACGGCGACCTGCTGGAGGGGGCCCGCCGCGAGTACCGCAAGGCGGGCCGTCTGGTGCCGGGCGAGGCCAACTGGTAGGCCTCACCGGCCGTTCGCTACTCGACCCGCCACTTCTGGTTGGAAGTCCCCGAGCACGTCCACAGCTGGAGCTTCGCGCCGTTGCCGGTGCCGCTGTCCTTGACGTCCACGCACTTGTCGGCCTGCGGGTTGACGAGGTCACCGGCCTGGCTCAGCACGAACTGCTGGGCCGGGTTGCCGCTGCACCGCGCCAGCTGGATGACCGCGCCGTCGTCGCGCGAGCCCCAGGCGACGTCCATGCACATCCCGACGGAACGGACGGTGCCGTCGCTGCGGAAGTCCCACTTCTGGTTGGCGGAGCCCGCGCAGTCCCAGATCTGCAGCGGGGTGCCGTCCTTGCCCTTGCCGTCCTGGGCGTCGGTGACGTCGATGCAGCGGTCGGAGGCCTGCCCGATGATCACCTGGCCGGCCACCTCGGGCTCCTCCTCGTCGGAACCGCCGCCGCCCGAGCTGCCGGAACCGCCCGAACCGGACCCGGAGCCCGACCCGGACCCCGAACCCGATCCGCCGGTGTCGTCGTTCTGTGCCGGGGCGGAGGCCGCCGGCTGGTCGGGCAGCGCCTCGGCGGAGGAGTCGGTCCTGGGCGCCGACGGCGCGGACACGGACGGACTGGGCAGCGACGTGCTGCCGGCCTCCACGAGCCGCTCCTTGGCCGCGCTGGTCACGGTCGGCCGGTAGCTCAGCCAGATCATCACGAACGCGATCGCGAGGGCCATCGTGATACTCAGCGCGGTCGCCAGCCACCTCGGCAGGAACCCGCGCTGCACGAAGGTCCCGTCCACCGAGAGCGGCACCGCCCCCGACCGCTGCACGGACAGCGCGTACGGCCGCTGCTCCTTCGACCCGAACCAGATGATCTGCCGGGGCCGCAGCGTGGTGTCCACGAACGCCGCCCGGCCGGGCTCGATCTGCACGTTGCCCGGACGGAACTCGTACGACAGGTTGTCACCGATGTCCGCCCCCGCGACGGACGCGGTGACCCGGCTGTTGCCGAGGTTGTCGATCGCGAGCCGGGGACGGCCACGCAATCGCCCCTTCACGGTCGGCGGCACCAGCTCGGCCCGCACCTCCGTGAACGGGGTGATCGTCAGATTCCCCTCCGGCACCGTCACCGCGTCCGGATGCTCGGTCGGCGTGATCCGCACCGCGTACGGATTCGGCCCCGCCGCCGCGTCCGGCGTACGAGGAGGCGCGAACGTCAGCTCCACCGTCCCCGTCGTACCGGGATACAGCCGCAACGTCTGCGGCTCCACCACCGTCCAGGGCGCGACGGCCCCCACGGGCTCGAAACGGTACTCGTCGACGACGTCACCGGTGTTGCGCACCCGCAGCCGGACGGTCGCCCGGCTGCCGGGATCGACGGTCGCCGCCGCCGGCTCAAGAGAAGTCCACAGAGTCACCTCACGGGCCCTTTCGACAGATTCCTGGACTATGAGGCGCCGGTGCGGCCTCCTCATACGGTGAAGCGGACCGCCTCCAGCTGGAGCTTCCAGTCCATGGGGCTGCCGCCGTAGATCCACTTGTCCTTCGCGCCGGGGTCCGAACAGCCCACGCCGCGCCAGCCCTTGTCCTTGATGTGCGCGTTCTGGCAGACCGAACTGCCGTCCCCCAGCCCGATGGTGAAGCCCTGGAGCGGCGAGACCGCCTCCTTGAGGCTGCCGAGGTACATGTCGGCGCCGTCGGCCGCGCTCGACCACTTGGCGCCGGTCAGCCAGCCCTCGTTCACATGGGCGCCGTTGCCGTTGACGCCCTTGGTCCCCACCGTGGCGATGTTCAGTTCCTTGATCGGCAGGCCCTTGCCGGTCGTGCCCGCGATCGCGCCGTCGCACACCGGGTCCTGCCAGCCCCGGTCGGCGACATAGGCGCGGTAGCAGATGTGCCGGCCGTCGCTGCGCGCGGCCAGGGCCTGCACCGCGTCGGCGGCGGTCTGCTTCTTCGGCTTCGCGGTCGCGCCCGACGAGCTCCCGCCGCCACCGCCGCTTCCGCCGCCGCTCCCGCCGCCGGCCGAGTCCCCGCTCGTGTCCGGGACGTCCGCCACCGCGGGCGCGCTGGTCTTCGGCGCGGCCGGCGCGCTCTCGACCGGCGGCGAGGGGCTGGGCAGCGCGGTGCTCCCGGCTTCCTGGAGCTTCTCCGACGCGAGCGAGCGCACCTGCGGCTTGTACGCCAGCCAGATCATCACGAACGCGATCGCGAGGGCCATCGTGATGCTCAGCGCGGTCGCCAGCCACCTCGGCAGGAACCCGCGCTGCACGAACGTCCCGTCCACCTCCAGCGGCTGCGCCCCCGACCGGCGCACCGACAGGCTGTACGGATGCTCCTCCTTCGAGCCGAACCAGGTGATCTGCCGGGGCCGCAGCGTGGTGTTGACGAACACGGCCCGGCCGGGCTCGATCTGCACGTTGCCCGGCTGGAGTTCGTAGGAGAGCCGGTCGCCGTTGTCGCTCCCGCCGAGGGAGGCGGTGACCTTGGTGTTGCCGAGGTTGTCGATCGCGAGCCGGGGACGGCCACGCAATCGCCCCTTCACGGTCGGCGGCACCAGCTCGGCCCGCACCTCCGTGAACGGGGTGATCGTCAGATTCCCCTCCGGCACCGTCACCGCGTCCGGATGCTCGGTCGGCGTGATCCGCACCGCGTACGGATTCGGCCCCGCCGCCGCGTCCGGCGTACGAGGAGGCGCGAACGTCAGCTCCACCGTCCCCGTCGTACCGGGATACAGCCGCAACGTCTGCGGCTCCACCACCGTCCAGGGCGCGACGGCCCCCACGGGCTCGAAACGGTACTCGTCGACGACGTCACCGGTGTTGCGCACCCGCAGCCGGACGGTCGCCCGGCTGCCGGGATCGACGGTGACGGAGGCGGGTTCGAGGGAGGTCCACAGGCTCACGCACCGACGCTACGGTGTGGACGGCGAGCGAGGTCAGAGGCCAGGGGGCAGAGCGGGTGCCCGGCAGGACCGGACCGGCTTGCCCTCCCGGCCGGACGTGCCCCAGGGTCTGCCCCCGCGGCCCTGCCGCGCCCGCCGGCCGCACGGTAGAGAGGGGGATTCCCGGTCCCGGGCACCGTCCCGGCACGGCCGCGGCCGAGGCGTACCGGTGCCGCGGTGGCCGCGGCGGACGGTGTCCGCGCGCCGGACGCGGCCATGACTGCCCTCACGGGCAGCGAACGTGCCCCGCACCCTGCACCGAAGGCCGTTTCGGGTGACGCGCTTCGCGCGTGACGGTGAGAACGTCCTGACGCGTACCCCGAGGAGAGCACAGCATGCCGTCCTACCTGTCGCCCGGCGTATACGTCGAGGAGGTGGCCAGCGGCTCCCGCCCGATCGAGGGGGTGGGCACCTCGGTGGCGGCCTTCGTCGGGCTCGCTCCGACCGGCCCGCTCAACGAGCCGACCCTGGTGACCAACTGGACCCAGTACGTGGCGGCCTTCGGTGACTTCACCGACGGGTACTACCTGGCGCACTCCGTCTACGGCTTCTTCAACAACGGCGGTTCGGCGGCGTACGTCGTCCGGGTCGGCGGTTCCCCGGCCGGCGCGGCCGGAGACGCCAAGTCGCCCGCTGCCGTGAGCGGTTCGGCCGCCCCGGCCGCGCTTCCCGCCGGTGAGCCCCGCCAGCTCGGCACGTTCACCGTGACGGCCGTGGCGCCGGGCAACCTGAGCGTGGAGGTCGCGGACGCGGAGGGCGAGGGCCCCGCCGAGCGGTTCAAGCTCATCGTCAAGGACGGCGACCGGGCCGTGGAGACGTTCGACGTCTCCGCCAAGAAGGGCAACCGCTCCTACGTCGTCACCCAGGTCAAGGAGCGCTCCAAGCTCATCACCGTGGCCGAGGCCGCGCCGGCCGCGCAGCTGGCCCGTCCGGATAACCAGACGGTCGCGCTGCCCGCCGCCTCCGCCCCCGCCGCCCCCGCCGCCCCGGCCGCCGACGAGCCGGTGACCGTGGGACCCGCCCAGTACCTGGGCGACAGCGCCGACCGCACCGGCTTCGGCGGCCTGGAGGCCGTCGACGAGGTGTCCATGGTCGCCGTCCCCGACCTGATGGCCGCCTACCAGCGCGGCGCGATCGACCTGGAGGCCGTCAAGGCCGTCCAGCTGGGCCTGATCGCGCACTGCGAGCTGATGGGCGACCGCGTCGCGGTCATCGACCCGCCGCCGGGCCTCAACGCCCGCCAGATCCGCGTCTGGCGCCAGGAGACGGCCGGTTACGACTCCAAGTACGCGGCCCTGTACTACCCCTGGATCAAGTCCTTCGACCCGGCCAGCGGCCAGGCCCGGCTGATCCCGCCGAGCGGCCACGTGGCCGGTGTCTGGGCCCGCAACGACTCCGAGCGCGGTGTCCACAAGGCTCCGGCGAACGAGGTCGTCCGGGGCGCGGTGGACCTGGAGATCCAGATCACGCGCGGCGAGCAGGACCTGCTGAACCCGATCGGCGTCAACTGCATCCGGGCCTTCCCCGGCCGCGGGATCCGCGTCTGGGGCGCGCGGACGCTGTCCTCGGACCCGGCGTGGCGCTACCTCAACGTCCGCCGGTACTTCAACTACCTGGAGGAGTCGATCCTGATCGGCACCCAGTGGGTGGTGTTCGAGCCGAACGACCACGCCCTGTGGGCCCGGATCCGGCGCAACGTCTCCGCGTTCCTCGTCAACGAGTGGCGCGCGGGGGCCCTCTTCGGCGCCCGGCCCGAGGAGGCGTTCTACGTCAAGTGCGACGAGGAGACCAACCCGCCGGAGTCGGTCGACGTCGGCCGTGTGGTGTGCGAGATCGGCATCGCGCCGGTCAAGCCGGCCGAGTTCGTGATCTTCCGGCTGGCCCAGTTCTCGAGCGGCAGCGGGGAGCTGGAGGAGTAGTCCTCCGCCCCCTCTCCCGCAAGGCACTTGACCGCATTCGAAACGAGGAACTTCCAGATGAGTCTCCAGCCGGGTGACGCCCTTACTTCGCACAATTTCGGCCTGCAGATCGACGGCGTGATGGTCGAGTACCTCGCCGAGGTCAGCGGCCTCAGCCTCGAACAGGACGTCATCGAGTACCAGCAGGTCTCGGCGCAGGGCAAGCCGGTCACCAAGAAGCTGCCGGGCGTGAAGAAGGCGGGCACCTGCACGGTCGTGCGCGGTATGACCCAGTCCGCCGCGTTCAACCAGTGGATCACCGAGTCGATCAACGGCGTCATGGGCACGGCCCGCAAGAACGCCACGATCATGGTGATGGACTACCAGAACAACCCGGTCAAGCGGTACAACATGCGCAACGCCTGGTGCAGCAAGATCGACACCAGCACGGTGAAGGCGGGCGAGGCGTCCGCGCTGACCGAGACCGTGACGATCACGTTCGAAGAACTGGTCATCGAGTAATGCGGCGTACGGCTGTACGGGGGCCGGCGACGGGCGCGGAGCAGCCCCAGGAGGAGGCTCCGCTTCCGTCGGTGGCGCCCGCGCCCGCGCCGGCCCCGGTGCAGCAGCGCCTGCAGACGGAGTTCCCCTTCGAGCTGCCGCGCGGCTACGTCGACGAGGCGGGCACCGTCCACCGCGAGGGCGTGATGCGGCTGTCGACGGCGCGGGACGAACTGGTCCCGCTCCGGGACATCCGCGTCCAGGAGAACCCCGCGTACCTGTCGGTGGTCCTCCTGGGCCGGGTCATCACCCGCCTCGGCACCCTCCCGCTGGTCCACGACGGGGTGGTGGAGAACATGTTCGCCTCCGACCTGGCGTTCCTGCAGGACTTCTACCGCCAGATCAACGCCGAGGGCCACACCCGCGCCTCGGTGGAGTGCCCGCACTGCGCGGAGCCCTTCGAGGTGGAACTGGGCGGGAGCCGCCTGGGGGAATCGTGACGTACGCGACCGACCGACTGCACGAGGAGATCGCGTACGTCGCCTACCACTTCCACTGGTCCCTGGACGACATCCTGGACCTCGAACACCACGACCGCCGCCGCTGGACGGACCAGATCAGCTCCCTGGTGACCCGGGGCGGGACGGAGGGCTGAGGCGTGGGGCTTCTGGATCGGTTCCGGGGCGGCGGCCGAGGCGGCACGACCCCCGCGGCTGCGGGCACGGGCACGGGCGCTTCGGGCGCGGGTACGCCGGCGGAGGCGGGCGGCGGCGCGGGCGGTACCGGTACTCCGGCGGACGCGGGCGGCGTGCGCTCGGGTGCCGGTGCGGCCGGTGGCGGGACGGGCGTGCGGGCCGCGGCCGCGTGGCCGGGGCTGCCGCCCATCCAGCGGGCGGTGGCGGCCGGTACGCCGGCGACGGGTGTCGCCGACGCCCGGTTCGGCGGCCGCCTGGCCACCTGGCAGAACCCCAGCTTCACCAGCACGCGCTCACCCATGGTCCTGGACGGAACCGCGGGCGGCCGGCTGAGCAACCTGTCGGCCACGGCGCCTTCCCCCGCTTCCCCGGCGCCCGCACCGGCGGGCCCCGCCCCCTCGCGCCCGGCGCCCCCCGTGGTCCCGGTGCAGCCGGCGCCGCTGCGAGCGGGCCACGCACCGAGCTCGCCGGGGACGGCACCGGGCCGGACGCCGGGCGGGGCGGGGGTCGTACCGGGCGTGGCAGGGGGCATGCCGGGCATGGCGGGGCACGCGCCTCGCCGGACCGGCGTCGCGCCGGGCCCGACGGGAGCCGCACCGGCTCTTCCGGGGCTCGGACCGGCCTTCCCGGGAGCCGCGCCGGCCGCCCCGGGGGCCACACCGGCCTTCCCTGGAGCCGCGCCGGCCCTGCAACGGGCCGTACCGGCCGTGCCGGGACGCGCTGCCGGCCTTCCCGGGGCCGTGCCCGCCATGCCGGGCACCGCACCCAGCCTGCCCGGAGCCGCGTCGATGCCGCCGAGGGGCGCGTCGACCCCGCCGAGGGGCGCCTCCTCCTTGCCGGGGGCGGTGCCGACCGCTGCGGGCGCCGCACCCGTCGTGCAGCGCGCCGTGTCAGCGCTACCGGGCCGGGCCTCCGCCCTGCCCGGGCTCAAGACCGCCCTGCCGGGGACGGCACCTGCTCCACGGAGGCTCACCGCCCTGCCCGGAGCCACAGCCGCCGTGCCGGGTGCAGCGACCGCCGCGCCCGCACCCGCGTCCACTTTGCCGGGGACCGGACCCGCTCTGCCGGGGGCCGCGGCAACCGGGCCGGGCCTCCCCGGGGCCGGGCCGGGCCTGCCGGAAGCGGGGCCGGGTCTCCCCGGAGGCCTGCCCGTCGTACAGCGGGCGTCTTCGGCACTGCCGGGTGCAGCGACCGCACCGCCCCGGCCCACGACCGCCCTGCCGGTGACCGCGTCGACCCTGCCGGGAACCGGCCCCGCCCGGCCCGGAGCCGCGTCCACCCCGCCGGGTGCAGCGACCGCCCCGCCGCAGACCGGGGCGGGTCTCCCCGGGACCGGGACGGCCCTGCCGGGAGCGGGGCCGGGTCTCCCCGGAGGCCTGCCCGGCATGCAGCGAGCTTCGTCGACCCTGCCGGGTGCGGCGCCCGCACGCCCGACCGCCCAGCCGGGACCTGCGGCAACCGGACCGGCCCTTCCCGGAACCGTGCCCCCCGTCCAGCGAGCCACCTCGGCCGTAGCACCCACCAGCGCCCTGCCGGGACCTGCGGCAAGCGGACCGGCCCTTCCCGGGACCGGACCGGGTCTCCCCGCAGCCGTGCCCGGCGTGCAGCGAGCCGCTTCGGCCCTGCCGGATGCAGCGCCCGCACCCACCACCGCCCTGCCGGGAACCGCGTCCACCCCGCCGGGAATCGCATCCACCCCGCCGGGAACCGGCCCCGCCCGGCCCGCAGCCGCGTCCACCCCACCGGGTGCAGCGACCGCCCCGCCGCACGCCGGACCGGCACTCCCCGGGACCGGGACGGCCCTGCCGGGAGCGGGACCGGGACGCCCCGCAGCCGTGCCCGTCGTACAGCGAGCCGCTTCGGCCCTGCCGGATGCAGCGCCCGCACCCACCACCGCCCTGCCGGGAACCGCGTCCACCCCGCCGGGAATCGCATCCACCCCGCCGGGAACCGGCCCCGCCCGGCCCGCAGCCGCGTCCACCCCACCGGGTGCAGCGACCGCCCCGCCGCAGACCGGGGCGAGTCTCCCCGGGACCGGGACGGCCCTGCCGGGAGCGGGACCTGCACGCCCCGCAGCCGTGCCCGGCGTGCAGCGAGCCGCTTCGGCCGGGCCGGGGCCTTCCCCGGTCCTGCCCGGAGCGCTCTCCGCGCGTCCCGGCATGCCGTCGGCTCCGTCGCTGTCCACGCCGTCGCGGCCGGCCCGGTCACCGAGCTCGCCGACGGCCTCGCTCCCGGCCCGGCCGGAAGCCGCCCCGCCGGTGGCCGCACCGTCGCGCCCGGCCGCTTCGCCCGCAGCCCGCCCGGTCGCGCAGCGGCGCCCCGTGGAGCCCGTGCACCCGCCGGCGCCCACCCCGGCGCGGGGTATCCGTGTGGCCCCGGCCGCACCGCGTACGGCGGTGCCCGCCGTCCCTCTGACCAGGTCGGCCCCGGCCCCGGTGCAGCGGCGTACGCTGCCCGCCCGGCTCCCGTCCGCCCCGACCGCACCGGCTCCGGCCGCGCCCCGGAGCACGGAAGCCGACGGCGAGCGGCAGGCGTCCGGCAAGGAACCCGCGCCGGGTCCGGAGGCGGTGGCCGCCCCGGTCTCCCCACCGGAAGCGGCCGGCGGGCACCCCCTCCAGCGGTCGGTGTCCACGCCCGCGTCCACCCCGCCCGCGGCCGGACACCCGGCCCGGCGGACGGTTTCGCGTACGCCGGACCGCGCGTCCGCGCCCGCGCCCACACCCCCGGCGTCCGTCGCCCCACCGCAGGCCCGGCACCAGGACACCCTCCCGGGCACCGCCGACCGCGCCGCCGCCTCCGCGCCCCCGGCAGCCGGCCCCGCGCACCCCGTCCAGCGAGCCCTGCCGTCCCGCCAGAACTCCGGCACGTCCACGCCCCCGCAAGCCACCCCGCCCGCCGCACCCGGGCATCAGCACGCCCGTACGCACAACGCGGCCACGGCGCACACCACCGGCACACCGGGCCCCGTAACACCACCCGTGCCCGAGCCCGCGCCCTTCGACGCGCCCACGCCCGTGACGCCCCCCGGCCCCGCCCTCCAGCGGGCCACCCCCGTCGGGGCTCCCACCCGTGCGGCCGGCCCGGCCCCCGTGCAGCGGTCCGTGCGCGGCCGCCGGAGCGACGCGGCGCCGGCCGGCCCCGCCTCCGGTGCCCCCGCCCCCACCGTGTCCGCCCGCCCCCGTACAGGCCTGGGCGCCCCCCTCAAGGCGGCACCCGCCGTCCAGCGCGCGCCGCAGCCCCCCGCGCGCCCCGTCCTCGGGGCACCCCTCCCCGCCCGCCCCGCGGACGCCGCCCCGCTCGACCGCGCACCCGCACCCCCCGGCAGCACCGTCCCCGCACCGCGGTCGGCGCCGACCGCCCCTGCGCCGGCGGTGGTTCAGCGCGCCGTGGCGCAGCCCGTGGCGCCGCCGCCCGCGCAGTCGGCGCCGCTTCCCGCCCCCGTCCAGCGCCGCGCGGTCACCGCCCCCGTACCGCTGCGCCGCACCGCCCCCGGCACGGATTCCGTGCCCGTGGTCCAGCCCCGTACCGCCGCCCTCGGCGCCCCGCCCCTCCCGACGCGCGGCCCGGCACCCCAAACCCCCACGAGCGCGCCCCCGTTGCCCGCGCCGGCACCGCTCCCCGCCCCCACGCCCCCGCCCGCGGCCACCCCGGCCGTCCAACGACGCGAGGCCCCCGCGCCTCCGGCCGTGCCCCGGACGCCTCAGAAGCCGCCCCCCACCGCCACCGCCCGTGCCGACGCCGGCCCGGGTTCCACCCCCGACGCGACCCCGCCTCCCCCCTTCGACCCCCGCGCCCTCACCGACTTCCAGCTGGACGAACTGACCCACCGCCTCACCGGCCGGATCACCCGCCTCCTGCGCACCGAACTCCGCCTGGACCGCGAACGAATCGGCAGACTCCGCGACCCCCGCCACTGAGCGGCGCCCCCAGAAAGGCCAGACCCCTCGATGTCCCGCGATCTCGACCCGGGCTCCACCATCTTCTTCACCCTGACCATCGACGGCGAGAGCCTCGGTTACTTCAACGGGTGCGAGGGACTGTCCTCCCAGGTGGAGATCGAGCACCGCCAGGAGGGCGGCAACAACGGCTTCGTGTGGGCGCTCCCCTCCCGCGTCACGTTCTCCAACATCCGCCTGACCCGGCCCCTCACCCCGGACACCGCCAAGGTGGCCAAGTGGATCTCCTCGATCACCACCGGGGTGACCCGCCCCACCGCGCAGATCGCGGCCCTGCGGGCCGACGGCTCGGAGGTGGCCCGCTGGGGCCTGATCGACGTACTGCCGGTGAGCTGGCAGGGCCCCTCCCTGGACCCCGCGAACCCGGGCGTCGCCACGGAGGTCCTGGAGATCACCCACCACGGTTTCACCGACTAGGCCGGGAGCGAGGACACACATCATGGCCAAGGGCAGCAGGAGCGGAGCGGGCAAGAGCCTGGTCCGCGCGACCCTCTCGATCCACGAACCGCCGGTCGGCACCAGCACCACACCGGGCGGGCTGCGGAAATCCTTCGCGTTCGAGTTCAACCCGGCCCAGCTCCAGGTGGCCCGCCGGGCGCTGTGGAAGGTGACCCCCACGGCCGCCGTCCGCGACGGCTCCAAGCCGGAGTTCATGGGCCCGGAGCCGCGCGAGATGAGCGTGGAGATCTTCCTGGACTCCTCCGACCAGCCGGACAGCAACACCGTCATGCAGAAGGTGGAGGCGCTGTTCGACTGCTGCGAGGTCACCACCGGCAGCATCGCGGCCAACCAGCCCTCGCCGCCCTGGGTGGTCTTCCAGTGGGGCTCCTTCTCCACCGTGCACTTCACGGCCTACGTCAGCAGTGTCGACGTCACCTACTCCCTCTTCGGCACCACCGGCGTCCCCATCCGCGCGACCTGCCAGGTGCGGCTGCACGAGATCCCCAGCAAGACCAAGGGCCAGAACCCGACCTCCGGCGCGCTGACCGCCCAGCGCGTCCACCGGGTGGTGGCGGGCGACTCGCTGCAGTCGCTGGCCTGGCGCGAGTACGGCGACACGGCCGCCTGGCGGACCATCGCCGAGGCCAACGGCATCGACGACCCCACCCGGCTGCCCACCGGCATCGAGCTCATCCTCCCGTCCGCCGGGGAGGTGCGTGCCTGATGGTGGCGACCGCGTTCTCCAGCATCATCAAGGTCACCCTGGGCGGCAGCCCGCTCCCGCCCGACTTCGCCCCACTGCTCGTGGAGGGCTGGGTGGACCAGGGGCTCGGCGTGCCCGCCTCCTTCCGGCTGACCTTCCGCGACCCCTACCGGCTCGTCCTCGGCAAGCTGGGCGTCAAGTTCGGCACCCCGGTCGTCCTCACCCCCGTCGCCGACGGCCAGGGCGCCGGCGACCCCCTGCTCACCGGCGAGGTCTGCGGCCTGGAGGCCGACTACGACGGCACCGGCTCCTTCACCGTCGTCCGGGGCTACGACGCCGGCCACCGCCTGATGCGCCAGCGCCGGATCGCCGCGTACCGCAACCAGAGCGCCTCCGACATCGCACGCAAGCTGGCCGCCCAGGCCGGCGTGCCCGTGGGGAAGATCCAGTCCACCAAGACCGTCTACGAGTTCATCAGCCAGGCCAACGTGACCGACTGGGACTTCCTCGCCCGCCTCGCCGACGAGAACGAGATGGTCATGTCGGTCGACGCCAAGGGCAAGTTCCAGTTCGTCAAGCCCGACCCCGCCACCGGGGCGCCGCCGACCTCCACTCCCGGCGAGAAGAGCCCCTTCGTCCTCGAGGCCGGCACCGACATCCTGCGGCTGCGCGCCGCCGTCACCTCCGCCGAGCAGGTCGCCTATGTCGAGGCCCGCGGCTGGGACGTCACCACCAAGAAGGCGCTGACCGCCACCGCGCCCGCCACCACCAACCCCGGCATCAAGATCGGAACGACCCCCGGCGAGGCCGCCGCCAAGTTCAAGCCCACCAGACTGGTCGACGCGCAGACGCCGTACGACCGGCAGTCGGAGGTGAGGTTCGCCGCCGAGGCCCTCGCCGACGACGTCACCGGCTCCTTCGCCGAGCTGGAGGTCATCGCGCGCGGCACCCCGAAGCTCCGCCCGGGGCTGCCCGTCACCCTCGCCGACGTCGGGGCGCCCTTCGAGGGCAAGTACACCGCCACCTCCGTCCGTCACGTGTTCGGCGACGGCAAGCACTACGAGGCCTGGGTGACCGTCAGCGGCCGCCAGTGGCGGTCCCTGTACGGCCTCGCCTCCGGCGGCGGCGCGCAGAACGGCCTCAGCCTGCCCGGCACCACCAACGCCCTCGTCACCGACATCCAGGACCCCCTGAAGCAGGGCCGGGTGAAGCTGCAGTTCCCCTGGCTCGACGACGTCTACATCAGCGACTGGACGCGGGTCATGCAGTGGGGCGGCAAGGACGGCGGGTCGATCTTCCCGCTCGACGTCGGCGACGAGGTGCTCGTCGCCTTCGACCGGGGCGCCCTGGACCACCCGTACGTCATCGGCGGCCTCTACAACGGCAAGGACAAGCCGACCCCGGTGAAGGACGTGCCGCTGCACGACGGCGCCCGCCGACGCGCCGCCCGGCACACCCTCTCCGACCGCGACGGCAACCGCGTCGACCTGCTCAGCCAGAAGACCGGCGGCCGCAAGCAGGGCGTCCGGGTCACCTCCGGCGACGACAGGCTCGTCATCAACCTGGACCGTACGAAGACGGAGATCACCGTCGACAGCAAGGGCACCGTGAAGATCACCGGCAGCCGTTCGGTGTCCGTCGAGGCCGGCACCGAACTCACGCTCAGCGCGGGCCGCAAGCTCACCATCAAGAGCGGCGGCCTGCTCGACATCCGCGGCACCGGCCCGGTCAACGTCAAGTCGCTGTCCAGCGTCGTGTCCGTGGACGCGATGGGGGCGCTGAGCCTCAAGGCGGGCGGCGCCGCGACCCTCAGCGCGGGCGGCACCATCCAGGTCAACGCCACCGCCAATGTCGGCATCCGGGCCGCCACGCTCCTGCTCCAGGGCGTCGTGATGGTCAACAACAAGCCGTATCCGATCCCGTGAGGGCCGGGCACTTCCTCAGGAGGGTGGCCGTCTGATGGCCGAACAGTTCGTCGGGTCGGGCTGGGCGTTTCCGCTGCGCATCGGCCCCACCGGAGGCATCGCCCTGGTCAGCGGCGAGCGCGAGATCGAGGAGGCGATCCGGCTGATCCTCGCCACCGCGCCGGGCGAGCGCCCCATGCGCCCGGAGTTCGGCTGCGCCATCCACGACCTGGTGTTCGCCCCGGTCAACGAGGCGACGGCCGGCCGTATCCAGCACGAGGTGTACACCAGCCTGGACCGCTGGGAGCCGCGCATCGAGGTCAACGACGTCGAGGTCACGGCCGGTGGCGAGCAGGGCGTGCTGTGGATCGACGTCCGCTACTCCATCCGCGGGACCAACAACCCGCGCAGTCTCGTCTTCCCCTTCTACGTCATTCCGTCCCACGACGAGCCGGACTCCTCCGGTCCGGCACCCGGCCCGGTCTCCGGTCCGGCTCCTGAAAGCGACCGCTGATGGCCCTGCCCTCCCCCAACCTGGACGACCGCCGCTTCCAGCAGTTCGTCGACGACGCCAAGCGCTACATCCAGCAGCGCGCGCCGGAGTGGACCGACCACAACGTCTCCGACCCGGGCGTCACGCTCGTCGAGACGGTCGCCCACATGGCCGACCAGATCGTCTACCGCCTCAACCGGGTCCCGGACAAGAACCACCTGGCCTTCCTGGACCTGGTCGGCATCCGGCTCTTCCCGCCGTCGGCGGCCCGCACGGACGTCACCTTCTGGCTGTCCGCGCCCCAGGAGGAGACGGTCCTGCTGCCGACCGGCACCGAGGTGGCCACGGTCCGGACGGAGAGCGAGGAGGCGGTCGTCTTCGCGACCGAACGCGAACTCGCCGTCGTACCGAGCGCGTTGGCCCATCTGGTCGTCCAGCACCAGGGCGAGCCGGTCACCGACGTCACCACCGACCTCGCCGAGGGCAAGGACGTGCTGTGCTTCGCCGAGGCCCCGGCCCCGGGCGACTGCATGCTCCTCGGCCTGAGTGCGGCCGTCCCGCACTGCGCCGTGGCCCTGGAACTCGACAGCCGCGTCGACGGCGTCGGTGTCGACCCCCGCCAGCCGCCCCTGGTCTGGGAGGCGTGGACGGAGGACGGCTGGCAGCCCTGCGAGGTCGACCGCGACGGCACCGGCGGCCTCAACCGCCCCGGCGAGGTCGTCCTGCACGTCCCGGGCGGGCACGTCCTGTCCCGCTCCGGCGGCCAGGAGGCCGGCTGGCTGCGCTGCCGCGTCACCGAACCCCTGCCCGGCCAGCCCTTCTACACCCTGTCGCCCACCGTCCGCTCCGCCGAGGCGTTCACGGTCGGCGGCACCGCCCCCGCCGTGCACGCCGAGACGGTGTACGACGAGGCGCTCGGCGAGTCGACGGGTCTGCCCGGCCAGCGCCTGCGCCTGGCCCACGCCCCGGTGGTCGGCGACGACCCGCCCCTCCTCCTGCAGACCGCCGAGCACGAGGGCTGGGCCGACTGGCAGGTGGTCCCCCACTTCGCCGCCTCCGGCCCCGACGACCGTCATGTCACCCTCGACGCGGCCACCGGCGAGATCGCCTTCGGCCCGTCCGTCCGTGAGCCCGACGGCACCCTGCGGCAGTACGGCGCCGTGGCGCCCAAGGGCGCGGTCGTCCGGGCCCGCCGCTACCGCACGGGCGGCGGCCGGGCCGGCAACGTGGCGCGCGGCGCCGTCCAGGTCCTGCGCACCTCCGTGCCGTACGTCTCCGAGGTCGTCAACCGGGAGGCCGCGCGCGGCGGGGTCGACGGCGAGACGGTGGAGGAGGCGAAGCTCCGGGCGCCGATCACCCTGCGCGCCCAGGAGCGGGCGGTGACCCTGCGCGACTACGAGGAGCTGGCGCGCCGCGCGGCCCCCGAGACGGCCCGCATCACCTGCCTGGAGGGCGAGCCCGACGAGCACGGCTCGTACGCGGTACGGGTGCTGGTGGTCCCGCAGGCGGTCCCGGACCCCGGCGGCCGCCTCCGCTTCGAGCAACTGGTGCCCGGCGACGCCCTGCTGGACCGCATCATGCGGCACCTGGACGAACGCCGCCTGATCGGTACGAGGCTGGCGGTGGGCCCCCCGTACTACCAGGGCGTGACGGTGGTCGCGACGGTGCACGCCTTCCGCGGCGTCGACACCGACCGGGTCCGCCGCCAGGCCCACGACGCGCTGTACCGCCACCTCGACCCGCTGACCGGCGGCGCGGACGGGAAGGGCTGGCCGTTCGGCCGCCCGGTGCAGTCGGGCGAGGTCTTCGCCGTGCTGCAGCGCGTGCCGGGGGTGGAGCTGGTCGACCAGGTCATCCTGCACCCCGCCGACCCCCTGACCGGCAAGCGCGGCGAGGCGACCGACCGCATCGACCTGGCGGCGCCGGCCCTGGTGTTCTCGTACGACCACCGGGTGCGCGTGATCGGGGACGGCGCGTGAGGGGGCGCTCCGCCGGCCGGCCCGGCCCCGCGTTCCCGGGGCGCGCCGTCCCGCGCCGGGAAGGAGGCAGCCGATGAGGGGCTCCGTCGACGGGCTCGGCTCGTCCGCGCCGATCGGCGCGATGCTGCCCGCCGTGTTCGCGGACGACGACCTCGCGCAGCGCTTCGTCGCCGGCCTGGACGAGGTCATGGCGCCGATCCTCAACGTCCTGGACTGTCTGCCCTCCTACTTCGACCCGGCCCTCGCCCCCGTCGACTTCACCCGCTGGCTGTCGGGCTGGGTCGGCGCGGAGACCGACGGCACGGAACCGGAGCCGAGGCTGCGGGCCGCCGTCGCCGCTGCCGCGTATCTGCACCGGGTGCGCGGCACCCGCCGGGGCCTGTCCGAGGCGATCCGGCTGGCGTTCGGCGTGGAGCCGGAGATCGAGGAGAGCGGCGGCTCGGCGTGGAGCGCCCGCCCCCTCGGCCCCTTCCCCGGCGACCACCGCCCGCATCTCCACGTCACGCTCCGCCTGCCGGACCCCCGCCCGGCGGACGCACACCGTCTGGACGCCCTCGTGGCCGCCGCCCGCCCCGCCCACATGCCCTACACGGTCAAGGTGACCGTCGCCGAAAGGATCCCGGAGAGATGACCACCCAGAACTGCGCCGAGTGCGGCACCCGGGCGGAACCCGGCCAGTCCTTCTGCGACGCGTGCGGAGCCGTGCTGAGCTGGACGGACCGCACCCCGGCGCGGGCCGGGACGGGAGCGGGGACGGCCTCGTCCGCCGGAACCGCGCCGTCCGCCGGCGCGGGCACGGGCTCCGGGTCCGCCGGCGCCCCCGCCGCCTCGTCCGCCGGAACCGCGCCGTCCGCCGGCGCGGGCACGGGCTCCGGGTCCGCCGGCGCCCCCGCCGCCTCGTCCGCGTCCGCCCCGGCCCCCGGCGCGGAGCGCCCCGACCCGGCCGCGGCCTCCCGTACGACGTCCTCCACCGCCCCGTCGGCGGCACCGCAGACCTCGGCGCGCGCCCGCGACGAGGACCGGGCCTCCGAGCCGCCGGCGGCCGACGACCACCGCACCGAGGACGACGGGGACGACGAGGACACCACCGAGACCCCTCTCCCGGCGCTCCCCCCGACGACGGCCACGGCCGCCGACGACGACGGGACGGCGCCCACCACACCGGCCCCCGCCCTCGGCGACACGATGGCGGCCCGGGCCCGTTCCCTCCTCGTCCCCGTCGTCGAACCGGAGGAGCCCGCGCCCGCCGCGCCGCCCTCCGTCGCGCCGGTGCTGCCGGGCGTCCCGGTGGCGGACCGGCCGCAGGTCCGCGCGCCCGGACCGGTCCAGGGCGAGGAGAACGGCGTCGCCTGCCCCTGGTGCGCCACGCCGAACCGGCCCGACCGGCACTACTGCACGCGCTGCGCGATGCCCATGACCCTGGAGGACCGCTCCTCGGTCCGGCTCCCGTGGTGGCGGCGTCTGTTCGGCCGCGGCGAGACCCCCTGGGCCGGGGACCGCCCGCGTCTGCGCCGCACCTTCGACCGCATCGTCACCTGGGTGATGGCCGCGGTCGTCCTCACCCTCCTGATCGTCGCCGGCGTGAACGCCCCGGCCGCCGTGCAGGCCACCAAGGACCACTTCGCGAAGCGGGCGGCGGTCTCACCGGACACGTTCGCGGCGTCCCGCTCGTACCCCGGTCACAAGCCGGACCTGGCCTTCGACAAGATCAACAACAGCTGGTGGGGGCCGGGGGTCTCGCAGTCGGGCGAGGGCGAGTGGATCGAGGCCCGCTTCAGCGAGCCGACCCGCCTGCTCGACCTGATGATCACCTCCGGCACCTCGACCCGCCCCGACCAGCTCACCGAGTCGGCCCTGCCGCACCGCGTCAAGGCGACGATCACCCTGAAGGACGGCACGACCACGACCCGCGAACTCGTCCTCGACCAGCAGGCGGGCGGCCAGCGCCGCGCCTTCCGCGTCGGCGAGGTCACCAAGGTCCGCTTCACGATCGAGTCGGCGTACGGCGCCTCCGCGAGCAAGCAGGTGGCGATCGCCGAGATCGAGTTCTTCGGCCCGTCCCACGCGAACGCGTCCTGACGACGGGTCACGGCCGGCCGCGAAGAGGACGACGCGGCCGGCCGTGACCCCTCCGGCGTGATCCGCCCGCCTCATGACCTCTGATGCCCCGGACACGACCGGCCCCGCGCCCCGGTCGTGCACGTGTCAGGGGTGCTCTGCCGGGGTTTCCGTGTGGGCCACGAAGTCCGCCACCAGGCGTTCGAAGAGCTGGGCCAGCTGGTGGAGTTCGGCGGGCGGCCAGTCCGCCAGGGCCGCCTGCATGCCCAGTTGGCCCGCGTCCCGGATGCGGTGCACGGCGGTGCGGCCGCGGGCGGTGAGGCGGATCAGCCGGGCGCGGCGGTCGTCCGGGTCGGGGACGCGGGTGACGTAGCCGGACTTCTCCAACTGGCCGAGCTGGCGGGTGACATGGGACGCCTCCACGGAGAGGCGTACCGCCAGCACGCCGGGGCGCAGCAGTTCGTCCTCGGCCAGGTGGCGCAGGATCGCCACCGCGGCCCGGTCCAGCGGGAGTCCGGCGAGCGCCATGAGCCGCTCGTGCCGGCGGGCGCGTCCGGCCAGGTAGGTGATGCGGGTGAGGGACCGCTCGATCGCGATCACATCCGCGGGGACCCGGGAGGCCGGTGGCGGTGGGGACATTACCCCACAGTACAGATGCTTGCTTCACTCAAGCAATAAGGACGCGAGGGACACAGCGGGAAAAGCGACGAGTCCCACCCCGCCTGACACGGGATGGGACTCGTCGAAGAGGAGCGCCGGGCAGGCCTTGCACCTGCATCTCCCCGCAGGAAGCGGGGCGTCTTTCCTTGGACCACCAACGCAGAGGTCGTTCACCGTTTTTGCTTCCCGGTGACCGGCTCGAGATCAACTTTACCCCATCCGAGGACCACCTGTGCACCACCGATGATCAGAAGCCGGTCAGGCGACGTCCTCGACCTTCAGGTCCGGCCCCACCACCACGGTGACCACGCCGGCCGCCGCCGAAGCGTCCTTCACCGCGCGGACACCCGGCAGCCGCGAGGCGAGCACCGCCGCCTGGCGCTCCAGTCCCGCCGGATAGGTGACGGTCGTCCGGGTGACCGACGCGGAGGCGTTGCCCGTGCCGGCGAGGCTGTAGCCGGCCTCGGTGAGCCGGTTGGCGACGGCCGCCGCGCGCCCGCCGACGCCGGTGCCGTTGAGCACCTGGACCTTCACGGAGGACGCGTACACCACGTCCTTCCTCGCGGCGTCCACCTGCGCCTTGGTGACCTCCTTGTCCCTGGCCAGGGAGGTGAACAGGTCGGCGGCCTGCGGGTACTGCCAGACGACGTTGGCCCGGTCGCTCGGATCGTCCGCCTCACGGCCGTAGTTGGGCACGGTGAGGAAGCTCAGGCGGTCGCTCGGGACCCCCTTCAGCTCGTTGGCGAGCCCGTACAGCGGCTTGATGCCGGCCAGGTCGGGGTCCGCGGTGAGGGACTTGGTGACGGACTGCAGGAAGCCGTACATCGCGTCGCCGTCCGTGAGCTTGGACCGGGCCTTCTTCGCCAGGGCGTCCATGAACTCCTGCTGGCGGCCGATGCGGCCGATGTCGGAGCCGTCGCCCACGCTGTAGCGGGTACGGACATAGCCGAGGGCCTTCTCGCCCTTGACGGTCTGGCAGCCCGCCTCCAGGTCCAGGTGGGCCTTCTCGTCGTGGATGGCCTCCTCCGGGCAGACCTCGATGCCCTCCAGCGCGTCGACCATCCCCTTGAAGCCGGAGAAGTCGATCGACATGAAGTGGTCGATGCGCAGGTCGGTGTTGGCCTCGATGGTCTTGATGCTGCACGCGGCGGCCTCGGCGACCTTGCCGCCGCTGCCGCCGATCGCGAACGCCTCGTTGATCTTGAAGTGGTGCGGGTCGGACGAACTGCCGTCGCCCTTCTCGCACGACGGTATCCGCACCCACGAGTCACGCGGGAAGGAGACGACCGAGGCCCACTCGCGGTTGGCGGGGATGTGCAGCACCATCAGCGTGTCCGACTGCATGGTGGTCAGCTCCCTGCCGTACGCGGCGTTGGCGCCGTCGCGGCTGTCGGACCCGACGAGCAGGATGTTCTTCGAGCCGGGACTGAGGTTCTCCGGCCGGTCCCCGCCCAGCTTGCCGTCGACGTCGGCCTGCTTGATGTTGCCGTTCAGGTCCTGGTAGATCCAGGCGCCGACCCCGCCGACCCCGAGGACCACCACCGAGGTCACCCCGGCGCCCCAGGCGACGATCCGCCCCCGCCGGGTGAGCCTGGTGCGGCCCGTGCTCCTGCCCTTGTTCCCCCGGCCGGCCGCCTCCAGCGGAGTACGCCCGCGCCTCCTCGTTCCACTCACCGGCGCTCGCTCCTCCGCATCGGCCGTTACGCCCCGTACACCGTGCTCGGACCGTCGGCGAGGTCACCGCCGAACGCCGGAACCCTACACGCAAGGAGGAATACGTCCGGCGAGCACAGACGTCTCAGGAGACTCACCGAACCGTGCAACGGTTGCCTCCGGTCCGTCAGAAACCACCGCGTACGGCGACCGGCCGAAGCGGCGCCGGCGGTGTGGCTCACGTCACACGCACACCGGTCACACTTCACCGAGCCGTTCCGTCAGAGAGGTGTAACCCACCGGCCAGAACACGGGAGCTCACGATGGAAGCTCGTCTGAACCTCTTCGCCAACCCCGTCGCGGGCAAGTTCCTGCGGTACATCAACTCGGCGGGCAAGGCGGTCTCGGACTCGGCGCTGCCGGCCGCGACGCAGGAACTGGTGAAGATCCGCGCCAGCCAGATCAACGGCTGCGGCTTCTGCACCGACATGCACACCAAGGACGCCGCGCACGCCGGGGAGACCGCCCAGCGCCTGCACCTGGTCGCCGCCTGGCGGGAGGCCAAGGTCTTCACCGACGCCGAGCGCGCGGCCCTGGAGCTGACGGAACAGGGCACCCGGATCGCCGACGCGGCGGGCGGCGTCAGCGACGAGGCCTGGGAGGCCGCGGCCAAGCACTACGACGAGGACCAGCTCGCCGCCCTCGTCTCCCTCATCGCCCTGATCAACGCCTACAACCGGCTCAACGTCGTCGTGCAGCAGCCCGCCGGCGACTACGAGCCCGGCATGTTCGGCTGACGGCGGGCACCCCGGCCGGACCGCGACCGCCGGTCCGCCGGGGGAGCAGTACGTCGAGCGCCCACGCACCCGGCCCGCCGGGGCGGGCCGGGGCGATGGGGACGCGGGACTACGGGGCGTTGATCAGGTCGTACGGCGGGACCTTCACCGTACGGGCGCCCGGCGTGCCGCCGAGGACCACCTTGCGGTACGAGATGTTGTTCTTGAGGTTGGTCTCCTTCAGGCGGTTGGCCGGGTTGGCGACGACCTGGATGTAGTAGGTGCCGTTGGGCAGGTCGGTGACGTCGAAGGACTGGCCGGGACGGTACTGGGTGTACGTGTCACCGGAGCCGACGTCGAGCACCTCGCGCACGGAGATGGAGTTCTGCTCGCCGCAGGCGGTGGACAGATCGGTGTTGTACGGGTGCCAGTTGGCGTTCTTCACCGTGTAGTCGACCGCGTCGGTGTTGGCGAGGCAGAACGCCTCCTTGCCGCTCTTGACGATCTCCTTCTTGTCCGCGGACAGCAGGTGGTAGCTGGCGAAGTCCGTGAAGTGCCAGTGCTCGTGGCCGATCCGCGGGTCCCACTCCATGGTGCCGGTGGGGGCGTACCCGATCTGCTTGCCCTTGGCGTCGTAGAAGTACTGGTACGCGTCCATCAGGTCGGCGCCCGGCTTGCGGAAGCCGTCCACGACGAGCGGCGCGGGGCCGGCGTTCCAGACGTTGGCGCTGAAGGCGAGGTAGTCCTTGCCCGGGGCGTCGCCGTCCTCGCCGTCGGTGACCGCGATGTCCCAGGCGGGCAGCGAACGCAGGTCCGGCTTGGGCGCGTTGGCGGGAACGCCCGCCCGGCCGGTGGGCCGCTTGGTGTTGGCCTTCAGCGCGGGCGCGACCCGCGAGCCGTCGGTGTGACCGGCGCCGTCACCGAGGTGGTGGGCGAGGCCGCGGTCCTCCAGGGCGTGGGAGAGGGCGGAGGGGACGGGGGCGTCGGCGCCGCGCGGACCGTAGTGGTGCCCGGCACCCCCCATGTCCATACCGCTGTGGTCCATGCCGCTGTGGTCCATGCCGTGGGACATGGCGGAGCCGCCGCGGGTGAGCCCGGCGCCGCCGCCCTCGCCCTCGCCGCCGTCGCTGTTCTGGCGGACGGTCACCTTGATGGTCGGCTGGTCGTTGGGGATGCCGAACAGGTCCCGGTACTTCTTCGCGACCGACACCTTGGCCGTGTACTCGCCGGCCGGCAGGTCCACCGGGTGGTCGTAGTCGTAGGCGGTGGTGTTGGCGGCCCAGCCCTTCTCGACGCCCCACACCGATCCGAGGGTGAAGGGGTTGGTGGGGCAGCTCTCCGGATAGTGCGAGGTGGCCGGGGCGTCGGGCCGCAGCCGTCCGGCGGCGTTGTTGGGGCAGAAGGTGCTCTTGACCTTCTTCACCTCCGCCCCGGCGCTGTTCTTCACGGAGATCTCCAGGAAGCCCGGCAGCCCCCTGAAGTCCTTGACGAGCCCGGCGGGCAGCTTCTTCGTGGTCACCTTCGACCCGTTGCGCAGGACCTGCTGCACGACGACCGGGTCCTTGTACGACTTGCGCGTCGTCTTGAACTCGAGCGGCGCGTTGTCGACGGTCAGATAGGTGCCGAGGTCGAAGTCGAGCTGGAAGCCCCCGTCCCACTCGTACCGGTCGAGGGTCACGGCCTTCGACGCGGCGATCAGCTTGAGCTTCGGCTTGCCGGCCGTGCTCTGCGGTGCCGCGCCGGCGCCGGGAGCGGCCCCGGCGACGGCGACGACGGTCAGCGCGGCCCCCGCGGCGAACGCGCCGCGCTTGAGGCCCTTGCGGTGTTGCGGTCTGGTCATCGGTTCCTCGTCTGCGAGTGCCATGGTCAGTGGCATCGGACTGGACAGCCCGCACCCCGGCCGGTGCACGGGCGGGCGCACCCCACGCGCCCGCCCGGCCGAGAACTGCGAGCACCCTGTGAGAGAGGTAAAGGGCGTGTGGGGGTTGCCTGTTGGGGAAAATCGGGCGGCGAACCGTGAAGAAGGCGGTGCCGGGCGGCCCGCGGGCCGCCCGTAGCATCGGCGCCATGGCGGACTGGGAGACACGGCCGGCCACGGCGGCGGACGTCGAGGCGCTGGCGGAGCTGCGGGCGGTGGCGATGCGGGCCGGCCTGGAGCGGCTCGGGCGCTACGACGAGCACCGCGTACGGCAGCGGCTGCGCGACGGGTTCGAGCCCGCCCACACCCTGGTCATCGAGGCCGACGGCGCGCTCGCCGGCTGCGTGGCCCTGCGTCCGGCCGACGACGCGCACTGGCTGGAGCACTTCTACCTCGCCCCGCACGTCCAGGGCCGGGGCATCGGCACCGCCGTCCTCACCGGCCTGCTGGACGGCGCCGACCGCGACGGCCTGCGGGTCCGGCTCGACGTGCTCCAGGGCAGCCCGGCCCGCCGCCTGTACGAGCGGCACGGGTTCGTGCCGGAGCGGGAGGACGCGGTGGACGTCTTCCTGGTGCGGGAGCCGCGTCCCCGGTACGGGTGGTCCGGTGGCGAGTCCGGGGCGCGGCCGGGGCGCGCGGGGTCATCATGAGCCGGTGCTTCAGTCGGCTGTACGCCCCCTTCGCCCCGGTCACCCCTTCCTGACGCTCCTTCTGGCCGTCCTCGTCCTCCTCGCCGCGAGCGCGTGCGCGCCCGGCCGGGATCGGGCGGCGGGGGTGCCCGACGGGAAGACCGCCGGCGGTCCGCCGCCCGCCCCCTTCGGGGCCTACGTCGGGTACGGCTCCGAGGGGGTGCGGCGGATCTCCGGGCTCGACGGATGGCTGGGACCGGCCACGCCCCGGGTCGGGCACGCCTATCTGGCGGGGGACAAGTGGAGCCACATCGAGGGGGCGTCCGGTGATCTCCACCACTGGGCGCGGTGGCGACGGGCCCGCGCCGACCGGCTGTTCGTGCTCAATGTGCCGATGCTCGACCGCGCGGAGGCGCACCTGCCCGACCGTGTGGTGCGCGGGCTGCTGCGCCGGGGGGCGGACGGGGCGTACGACGGGCACTTCCGGACGCTGGCCCGGCGGCTGGTGTCGCTCAGGATCGCGGACACCGTGCTGGTCGTCGGCTGGGAGATGAACGGGATCACCTACACCCACCGGTGCGGGCCGGACCCCGCCGCCTGGAAGGCGTACTGGGTGCGCGTCGTCGAGACCATGCGGTCCGTGGCCGGCCAGCGGTTCCGCTTCGAGTTCGCCCCGAACCGGGGGCGGGACGCCGTCCCGTGGACGGCCTGCTACCCGGGTGACCGGTACGTCGACGTCCTCGGCATGGACGCCTACGACCAGCCGCCCGGCATGTCCTTCGAGGAACAGGTCCACGAGCCGTACGGCCTCGCCGCGCACGTACGGTTCGCGCGGGAGCACGGCAAGCCGTTCTCGTATCCCGAGTGGGGGCTGTTCCGCAACGGCGACAACCCGGCTTACGTCCGCGGCATGCTCGGCTGGTTCGCGCGGCACCGGCCGCTCTACCAGACCATCAGCGACTACTGCCCGCACGGCGTGTGGCGGTGTGCCGCGAACCCGAGGTCGTCGGACGTGTACCGCCGGCTGATGACGGGGCCGTTCGGCTGAAAACCCGGTGCCGGTCCGGCGGCGTGCCCCGCCCCGCCCCCACCGCCGGTCGGATGATCCCAAGATGCGACGAGAACACTCCCTCGCTACTGTGCCCGCCGGACTGTCCCTGCTGCTCGTCCTGCTCGCCGCCGTGCCCGCCGGCGCCGGGGGCGGCGGCAGCGGCGCGTCCCGTACGACGGCCGACGCCGTCCTCGCCCACGAAGAGGCCCGGCTGCTCGTCGACCGGCTCACGGAGGCCGGCGCCCGCCCCGACCAGATCGACTCCGCCGAGCGCCGCCGCGAGGCCGTCCGCTCCGGGCTGTGGAACCTGCTGCGGGCGACGGAGAAGGAGGTCGGCGACCCGGTCGCGGTCGACCCGTCCGGGCGGTCCGGCCACTGCCCCGTCGGCCGGCGCGGCCGCGACCCCCACCACCGCACCGGTGGCCCCTGGACCGCGCCCACCCTCGGCTACTGGCTCTCCGCCGGCTACGCCGCCCGGGGCACGCACTGGGCGCGCCGGCACACCGGGCAGGACTTCGCCGTGCCCGCCGGCACCCCCGTCCTCGCCGTCGGTCCGGGCACCGTCCGCGCCACCACCTGCGGTGACGGCTTCGGCAACCAGGTGGTGATCCGCCATCCCGACGGCTACTTCACCCAGTACGCCCATCTCTCCCGGATCGACGTCCGCCGGGGCGACCGCGTCGCGCCGGGTACCCGTATCGGCCTCTCCGGCGCCACCGGCAACGTCACCGGCCCGCATCTGCACTTCGAGGTGCGGATCACGCCCTACATGGGGTCGGCGGTGGCCCCGCTGCCGTGGCTGCGGCGCAAGGACGTGGACCTGAGGAGATAGGGCCTGTCCGGGGTCCCGCCCAAGCCGATGGACACGGTCCGCCCCCGTGGCTCATGCTCCCCACCATGATCCGAGCCGCCACCGTCCACGACGTCCCCGAGATCCGCGCCATGATCGGTGAACTCGCCGCCTATCACCGGGAGGTGGAGCAGGTCCGCGCCACCGAGGAGCAGCTGCGTGAGGCCCTGTTCGGCGAACTGCCCGCCGCGTACGCGCTGATCGCCCAGGACGACGGGACGGCCGGGACCGTCGGGTTCGCCCTGTGGTTCCCGAGCTTCTCCACCTGGACCGGTGTGCGCGGCATGCATCTGGAGGACCTGTTCGTCCGCCCGGAGGCGCGCGGCGCGGGCCACGGCAAGGCGCTGCTCGCCGCCCTCGCCGCGGTGTGCACCCGCAGCGGCTACGAGCGCTTCGAGTGGAGCGTGCTGGCCTGGAACAAGCCGACGATCGACTTCTACGAGTCGATCGGTGTCCGGATCATCGAGGACTGGCGGGTCTGCCACCTCACCGGCGAACCCCTCGCCGCCCTCGCCGCTGAGGCCCCGCCGGTCGGCTGAGGCCCCGCGGCCGGCGAAGGCACCGCCGTCGTAGATCCGTGCGGGGGAGGGCCGCCGCTCCTGGGGCGACTTCCACGCACTGTGCCCGGACGACCTGCCGGCCGCACTGAACGCGGGGGCCGGCCAGGCACGGATCGTGGAACCGATGCGCCGGTGCAGGAAGGCCCGGCGCTGACGCCCGGCGGGCCCGGCCACCCGCCCGGGTGACCCGGCATGCGCGGCGGTCCCGCCGGCCCTTCACTGGAAGGAGGCCCGCGGGACACACCAGGAGGCGAGATGCCGCGCACCAAGGGGGTGCTGCTGACGGCGGTGGCGGTCTGCTGTGCCGCCGGTCTGACCGGCTGCTCGGACGACAACACCCCCTCCTCGGTGTCGTCCGCAGCCAGCAAGGCGGCCTCCGCGGCCGAGTCGCTGGGCAGCGAGGCCTCCGCGGCCGCGTCCTCCCTGGCCTCGCAGGCCCAGTCGGCGTTGTCCTCGGCGACGGCCGAGGCGGGCCGGCAACTGGACGAGATCAAGAACGGCGTCGACGTGACGTCCGACGTCGCCCTCGGCTCCCCCGGCACCGAGGACGGCCGCGCCACGGTCGACCTCACCGTCACCAACACCGCCGACTCCACGAAGTCCTTCGCGGTCCAGGTCGACTTCACCGACAGCGGCGGCAAGCTCCTCGACACGGTCGTCGTCACCGTCTCCGACGTGGCCGCCGGCAGGACCGGCACGACCACGGCCCGCAGCAACCGCGCACTCTCGGGCACCGTGAAGGCACGGGTGGCGCGGGCGGTGCGCTACTGACGCAGCTGAGGTACCGTCACCCGCTCGGCATGCGCCTCGCCGCGTACGGGCGCAGAATGGGACGCATGGGACTCGTTCGGCCTGCGTGAGCAACGCGGCCCCCGCTCCGGGTCCCCGCGCCGGGGACCCGCGGCCCATCACCCCTTTGTCTGCAAGCCCTCTTCCAAGGAGGGACCCCCATGCGCCCCACGCGCCAGGTCTGCGGCATTCTGCCGCCGTTCATCCTCGAGAAACTGACCGAGGCCGAGAACCCTCATGTCCGGGAGGCCGCGCACAACACTCTGGCCGTCGACGCCGGCTTCCGGCAGAACCGGATCGAGACGCCCAGTCTGGTCTCCCCCGCCGCGCCCACGGAGTTCGTCCTCGACCGGACGCTGTACGACACCCACCACACCAGCGCGCTCCCCGGCGACCTCGTCCGCCGGGAGAGCGGCGACCCGTCCCTGGACGGCACGGTCAACCGCGCCTATGACAGCCTCGGTCTGACCTTCCGGTTCTTCAAGGAGGCCTACGGCCGGCACTCGATCGACGACGCCAATCTGCCGCTGGACGCGACGGTCCACTACCGTCGCCGTTTCAACAACGCCTTCTGGGAGGGCGAGCGGATGGTCTTCGGCGACGGTGACGCCGTCGTGTTCAACGACTTCACCATCTCGCCCGACATCATCGGCCACGAACTCACCCACGGTGTCACGCAGTACACCGCGGGTCTCGTCTACCAGGGCCAGTCCGGCGCGCTCAACGAGTCGGTCTCGGACGTCTTCGGCTCACTGGTCAAGCAGTACGACCGCCACCAGACCGCCGACCAGGCCGACTGGCTGATCGGCGCGGGCCTGTTCACCCCGCGGGTGCGCGGGCAGGCGCTGCGGTCCATGAAGGAGCCGGGGACCGGGTTCGACGACCCACTGCTGGGCGGCAGGGACCCGCAACCCAGCCATATGACCCACTACGTCGAGGGCGACTTCGACAACGGCGGCGTGCACATCAACTCCGGTATCCCCAACCACGCCTTCTACCTGACGGCGATCGCCATCGGCGGCTTCGCCTGGGAGCGGGCGGGACGGATCTGGTACGAGACGATCACCTCCGGGCGGCTCTCCGAGACCTGCGGCTTCGAGGAGTTCGCGCAGGCGACGACCGACACGGCGGAGCGCCTCTACGGCACCCGGCACGAGCTGGAGTCGGTGGTCAAGGCCTGGTCCGACGTGGGTCTCAGCGTCCACTGAGGCCGCGTCGGCATGCGTATCCGGATGATCAGGAGCGGCGGGCTGCTCGGGATGCCCCGCCGGGCCGACGTGGACACCTCCGCCCGGCCCGACGGGGCGGCGCTGGAACGGCTCGCGCACGAGGTCCTCGCCGGGACCGGGGAGCCCCCGCCCGGGCCCGGCGTGCCCGACGCCTACCGGTACACGCTGACCGTGGACGACCAGCCGCCGGTCGAGTTCGCCGACCCCGGGCTGACCGACGCCCAGCTCCGCCTGGTGGAACGGGTGCTCGGGGAGGGGTTCTGAGACCGGGCGCCTTTGCACGGGACCGGCGGCCCGGCTCCCGGGGCGGCCGGTGACAGGGCTGCCCTTGACCCGGATTGACGAACCGTTGACCAGTTCTCGCCGGACTCCGGGGAAAACCGCGGGCGAGTCCTGACGGCCCTCCGGCCTAGATTCGCCGCATGTCCATGCCACAACCGCGGCCCGGCGCGGTCCTGCCCGTCCTCCCCTACCGCAAGCCCACCCGGGGACGCGACTACTGGGTGCTGGACGACGTCTTCCCCGAGGCCCGCATCGCGGCGATCCGGGAACGCTGTCTGGCCAGGGACGACTGGGTCAGGGGACACCCGTACACCGCGGAGAGCTGGCCCGGACTGCGCACCATGCCCGGCCTCGAAGCCGGTGAACTGGCCCGGGTGGAAAGCCTGGTGAGGAAGGCGACCGGCGCACGCGAGCTGTGGGTGCAGCAGGCGCCCGGCGGCGGAACCCTCAACCACAACTGCGTCCAGGTCGTCGGCGAGGGCGAGAGCACTCCCCGGCCGCACTCCGACTCCCGTGCGCTGTGCCGGTACGCGGCCGTCCTCTACCTCAACCCCGGCGTCCCCAAGGACTGCGGGACCAGCTTCTACCGGCAGTCCCTGCCGGGCGGACGGCTCGGCGGCAATGTCGTCCAGGCCCCGCACCACAACCTCGTCGAGGCCCTCGGCACCCGGTTCGTCGCACCCGACGCCTTCGAGGAGGACGTACGGGTTCCGCACAGGTACAACCGGCTGCTGCTCTACCACGCCAACCTCGTGCACAGCGCGACCGGTTACGCCGGTACGACGCTGGAGGAGAAGCGGATGACGGCGGTGTTCTTCTGGATGGCCTGAGTCAGGCCACCACCGCGAGGTCGCGGGCGGCACCGCCGAGCCGCCGGGCCCCGTCGGCCGTACAGGTCACGACGTCCGCGACCCGCGCCCCGAGGCGGCCGGGCAGCAGGATCCCCGCCCCCACCGAGAAGCACATGCCGGGCGCGAGGAGCTGGGTGCGGCCCGGAGCGAGGTACGGCGGCTCGTCCGGGGTCACCCCGACACCGTGGCCCGTGACGGGGAGGGCGCTCCCGCCGTACCCGGCGTCCGTGACGACCGCGCGGGCCACCCGGTGGATCTCCGCGCACGGCACGCCGGGACGCACCGCCTCGACGGCGGCCTGCTGGGCCGCGCGGACGGTCTCGTGCAGGCGCCGCACCTCGTCCGGCGGCGGGCCCGCGTGGACCGTGCGGGTGACGGCGGAGGCGTAGCCGTCCACGCGGCCGCCGAAGTCCAGGACCACCGTGTCACCGGGTTCCACCGTGCGGTCGCCGGGCCGGTGGTGGGGGTTCGCGCCGTGGGGCCCGGAGGCGACCCGGGCGAGGTCGACCCGGTCGTGCCCGTGGACGCGCAGCAGGCGGGCGAGGTCGGCGGCCAGCTCGGACTCGCGGCGGCCGGTGAACCGTACGGCCAGGATCGCCTCGTACGTCGCGTCCGCCGCGTCGGCCGCCGCGGCGAGACGGGTCCGCTCGTCGTCGTCCTTCACCGCCCGGAGCAGGGGGAGGGCGGTGGACAGGGGCCGGTAGGTGGTGAGGGGCAGGGCCTCCTGGAGACCGAGGAGGTGCAGGGACCAGGTGGTGTCGGAGATCCCGTAGTGGCCGTGCGGGAGGAGCAGACCGGCCGCCGTCGCGTACGGGTCCTGGTCGTCCTCCCACGCCGTGATGCGCAGGGCGGCCGCGGCCGGGGCCGCCGAGGCGTCCGCGCGGTCGCGGGCGGGCACCAGGAGCCGGGGCTGGGCCTCGGGGGTGAGGACGAGCAGGGTCAGCCGGTCCGGGGCGGTCCCCGGACGGTGGCCGCACAGCCAGGTCAGGTCCGGTCCGGGGGTGACGAGGAGACCGGTGAGGCGAGCGGCGGCCGCCTGGTCCGCGGCCCGGTGCAGCCGTGCGGCGTGCGCCGGCCGGCTGAAGGGCGCGCCGCCCCCGCTCCCCGTCTCTTCCTCGTCGAACGTCATCCCCCCATTCGACCCGCCGAACGCCCCGAACGATCTCCCAACAGGTCCGTACGGGTGGCACCCCGCCCGATCGCCCACCCGGGAGGGCCACCACCCCCGCGACCGCCCCTCCCGGCCGCCCGGAGCAGCGGGTCTTCGAGAGAACTCACCGCCTCGCAAAGATTTTACGAAGTTCATAGAGTCGCGGCGGCTCTTTCTCCGTACCTCTCTGCGTCCGACCCCGCCGGAGTCACACCACCGGCGGATCCCCGAACGGGCAGGAGGAACGGTGCAACTCTCGCGGAACGCGATGGGAACTCTCTTCGTGGGCGGAGCCCTGACCTTGACCCTGGGCGCCCTGGCCTACCCCTCGATGCTGGGGCTGGACACGGTGTCCACGTCCACCGACAGAGTCATCGCCAACACCCAGTGGGGTCCGCTGACCGAGGGTGACCGGGACTTCGTGGTCAAGGTGCGGGCCGCCGGTCTGTGGGAGTACCCGCTGGGCCAGATCGGGCTGCAGAAAGGGACGAGCAAGGCGGTCCTCACCGCGAGCGAGCACCTGGTCGACGGCCACGCGGCCCTCGACACCACCTGCCGCAAGATCGCCCCGATGCTCAACATCACGCTGCCCAACGTGGCGAGCCCCCAGCAGGAGGGCTTCGTGACCCAGCTCAAGGGCGAGACCGGCGCCCAGTTCGACACCGACTTCGCCAACATCCTGCGCATGACGCACGGTTCGATCTTCAACACCGTGGCGAAGGTCCGCTCGACGACGAAGAACTCCCTGGTGCGCGCCCTGGCCGACCAGGCCAACGACACCGTCCTGGACCACATCACGGTGATGGAGAAGACCGGCCTGGTCGACTTCGACTCGACGCTCTTCCAGCAGACCACCCCGCCCAAGCTGCCCAAGTCGGACCTGACCCCGCCGGCCCCGCCCGCCGGTCAGCCGCAGGTCGTGCTCACCCCGCCGCCGAACGCCACGTCCACCCCGGTGGACATCGACGGCATCGCGGGCGGCGCGGCGGCCGGGAACCAGAACGCGAACCAGAACACGGGCGGGTAGCCCGCGCACGGCGGACGGGCGGGCGGCTACGCCAGCCAGACCGTCGTGTCCGGGAGCAGCGGGCCCGGCCGGCCGGGCCCGTCGCCGTCCGGGGGCGCGCTGCTCAGCAGCACCTCCCCCGGCGGCAGCGGCACCGGCGCGTCCGACAGGTTGGTGACGCACCGCCAGCCGTCCGAGCGGGCGAACGCCAGGACGCCGGGCGGGGTGTCCTGCTGCCAGGTCAGCTCCTCGCCGTCGAGCAGCTTGCGGCGCAGGCGCAGGGCCGTGCGGTACAGCTCCAGGGTGGAGCCCGCCACGCCGTCCTGCGCCTCGACCGCGTACCGCGCGAAGGACGCCGGCTGCGGCAGCCAGGCCCCGGCCGCGCCGAAGCCGTACGACGGTCCCGTGGTCGTCCACGGGAGGGGGACCCGGCAGCCGTCACGGCCCTTGCGGACGCGGCCCGACTGTTCCCAGAGCGGGTCCTGGAGGACCTCCACGGGGAGACCGGCGACCTCGGGCAGGCCGAGTTCCTCGCCCTGGTAGACGTACGACGATCCCGGCAGCGCCAGCATCAGGAGCGTGGCCGCCCTGGCCCGGCGCAGGCCGTGCGCCTCGTCCACGGCGGGTGCGCTGCCGCCCGAGAGCAGCCAGGTGTTCTCGTCGGTGCCGGGCGGGAGCATCAGGCGGGACGGGTGGCGTACGACGTCGTGGTTGGACAGCACCCAGGTCGCCGAGGCGCCGGCGGCGCGGGCCGTGGCGAGGGAGTCGGCGATGACCCGGCGGAGCGCGTCCGCGTCCCAGGGGGCCTGCAGGTACTCGAAGTTGAAGGCCTGGTTCAGTTCGTCGGGGCGGGCGTACAGGGTGCGTCGGGCGCCCGGCACCCAGGCCTCGGCGACCGCCGTGCGGGGCGGGGAGTAGGCGTCGAGGACACGGCGCCAGTCGCGGTAGATCTCGTGGACCTCGTCGCGGTCGTAGAACGGGTGGGTGCCATGAGGCAGCCGCGCGAGGGCCTGCTCGCCGCTCAGGTCCGGCGCGCCGAGGTCGCGGAGGGGTTCGGTGAGGTCCTTGGCGAGGGCGTGGGCCACGTCCACGCGGAAGCCGTCGACGCCCCGGTCGGACCAGAAGCGCAGGGTGGTGCGGAAGTCCTCGCGGACCTCCTCGTGGTCCCAGTTGAGGTCGGGCTGCTGACGGGCGAAGAGGTGGAGGTACCACTGGCCGTCCGGGACGCGTTCCCAGGCGCTGCCGCCGAAGACCGACTGCCAGTCGGTGGGCGGGAGTTCGCCGTGCGCGCCGCGTCCCTCGCGGAAGACGTAGCGGTCGCGGGCCGGGGAGCCCGGGCGGGCGGCCAGGGCCTCCTGGAACCAGGGGTGCTGGTGCGAGGTGTGGTTGGGGACGAGGTCGACGATCACCTTCAGTCCGAGGCGGTGGGCCTCGGCGGCCAGCGCGTCGAAGTCCGCGAGGGTGCCCAGGCGCGGGTCGACGTCGCGGTGGTCGGCGACGTCGTAGCCCCCGTCGGCCAGTTCGGAGGGGTAGAAGGGGCTGAGCCAGAGCGCGTCCACGCCGAGGGCGGCGAGGTGGGGCAGCCGGTCGGTGACGCCCGGGAGGTCGCCGAGACCGTCTCCGTCGGCGTCGGCGAAGCTGCGCGGGTACACCTGGTAGACGACGGCCTGGCGCCACCAGTCGGGGTTGCGGGAGGAGATGTCGGTCACGAACGGGAGTCTGTCCAAGTTGCCGGGAAAGTGAACGTGCTGACGGTCCGGAGGGGATCGTTCCGCACGTGATGAAGTCGTGACGGAAGCTTGAACTCCCCAGGGTTTGCACCAGGTTGACAGCGCTCTCACGTCCACACGACGATGGGCGGACACTGTGGCGCCTGTGACCGAAGGGCCCCGTGTTTCTTCTGATCTGACCAATCAGCCCTGGCTTTGCCCTGGCATTCGCCAAGAATGGATCCGCATGTCCATAGCGAGACGTGTCACCGTGCGCCGCCTGCTGGGGACGGGCGCCGCTTCGCTCACCCTCTGCGCCGCCTCCGTCGCCGCCGCCTCCGGCGCCTGGGCCCACTCCGGCACCCCCGGCGGGGACGGCTGGAACACCGGCGGTCACTACCAGCCGGGCACCGGCGCGGGGACCGAGACGGGGACCGACCGCTGCCAGTTCTCGCTCGACGGCAAGAACTTCTTCGACTCGGTGCGGGTCGACGACCAGAACCTCAAGCCGACCCAGGACGGCAAGGTCCACGTCAGCGTCCGCACGGCCGGCGACGCGAGCACCTGCACCGCCTCCCTGGCCTCCTACCTCGCCCACGGCGCCACCTTCGGCACCTCCGGTGAGCAGGTCTTCGTCGACTTCGACTCGGTGACCGTCAAGCCCGGGCAGACCGACACGCTCGACATCTCCGTCCCCGACGCGGGCTGTTACGCGCAGATCGACCTCTACCGCGGTGCCGTGAAGTTCGACGGCAAGCTCGACGCGAAGGACGGCTTCGAGCACGGCGACCTGCCCAAGGGACCGGACCGGCCGGTCATCAAGGACAAGCTGATCGCCGCGTGGAACGGCGGGACGAAGGACTGCACGGTCACCGAGCAGCCGCCGTCGTCGTCCCCGCCGGCCGGCGGCGGTGAGTCGCCGTCGGCGCCCGCCTCCTCCGCCCCGCCGTCGGACTCGTCGTCCGAGAGCACGACCCCGTCGCCGACGGCGTCGGAGTCCGAGTCGGAGTCGGGCACCCCGGCCCCGTCCGCCTCCGAGTCGACCACCGCCCCCGCCACCACGCCCCACGGCGGCGGTGGCGACCTCGCCGAGACCGGCGCGAACAGCGCCACCCCGCTGATCGCGGGCGGCGCCGCCGCCCTGCTGCTCGGCGGCGCGGCGATCGTGGTGGCCACCCGCCGCCGCAGGGCGACCCGCGCCTGACCCGCAGCTCTCCGCCCCGGCCGCCCCGGCACCCTCGTGGAGCCGGGGCGGCCGTACGTTACGGTGGGCGGGTCGTGGTGTTCGGGAATCCGGTGCGACACCGGAGCGGCCCTCGCCACTGTGATCGGGGAGTCCCCGGCCCGAGTCCCCCCGCGGGACAGCCACTGGCCGTCATGAGACGGCCGGGAAGGCGGGCCGGAGGCGTCGACACCCGCAGCCAGGAGACCGGCCACGGCATCTCACGAAGTGATCCACGAGGTGCTGGAGCGTGACCGCATGACCGAGCCCGTCGCCCTGCCCGGAGCCGCCGCCTTCCGATGGCGGCGCGAGGACACCGTCAGGACGGCGGGGCTGATGGCCGCCATAGCCGGCCTGCACGTACTGGCCTTCGGCATCCTCTTCCTGCTCGTCGCGCCCGGTCACTACGAGGTCGGGAACAAGGCCTTCGGCATCGGACTCGGCGTCACCGCCTACACCCTCGGCATGCGGCACGCCTTCGACGCCGACCACATCGCCGCGATCGACAACACCACCCGCAAGCTGATGGCGGACGGCAAGCGGCCGGTGTCGGTGGGGTTCTGGTTCGCCCTCGGGCACTCCAGCGTGGTCGTGCTCCTCGCCGCGCTCATCGCCGGCGGCACCCGGCTCGCCGGCACGGTGATGAACGAGGACTCACGCACCCACCAGGTCCTCGGCTTCCTCGGCACGACCGTCTCCGGCACGTTCCTCTACCTCATCGCCGCCCTCAACCTCGTCGCCCTGACGGGGATCCTGCGCGTCTTCCGGGCGATGCGGTCGGGGACGTACGACGAGCGGGAGCTGGAACAGCACCTGGACTCCCGCGGGTTCATGAACCGGATCCTCGGCCGGCTGACCAAGTCCGTCTCCCGGCCCGGGCAGATGTTCCCGCTCGGCTTCCTCTTCGGACTCGGCTTCGACACCGCCACCGAAGTCACCCTGATGGTGATGGCGGGCTCCGGGGCGGCGGCCGGACTGCCCTGGTACGCGATCCTCTGCCTGCCCCTCCTGTTCGCCGCCGGGATGAGCCTCTTCGACACCCTCGACGGCACCTTCATGAACTTCGCCTACCAGTGGGCGTTCTCCCACCCCGTCCGCAAGGTCTTCTACAACCTCGCCATCACCGGACTGTCCGTCGCCGTCGCCTTCTTCATCGGCACGATCGAGCTGGTCGGCGTCCTGCACGAGAAGTTCGGCCTGACGGACGGCGTCACCGGCCGGATCGCGGCGCTCGACCTCGACCACGTCGGATACGTCATCGTCGGCCTGTTCGTGCTCGTGTGGGCGGCGGCGATCGCCTACTGGCGGATCGCCAGGGTGGAGGAGCGCTGGACCCCCCGGCCGACGACTCGGGGACTTCCGTAGGGCTCTACGTAGATCCACCGATGTCCCGCCGCCGCCCGGGCGGGACGATGCGGGGGCACCCGAGTCCCCGGCGCGGAAGGAAGGGACGTACATGTTCCCCTGGATCATGTGGTCGGCCATCCTCCTGGCGCCCTTCGTCGTCGGAGGCACGCTCGCGTTCCGCACCGCGCACCGGGCCGGCAAGGCGGACCGGGCGATGCGGGCCCTCGCCGCCCGTCCGGGCTGGAAACGGATCGAGCGCCGCCGGGACGAGGAGGACCGGTGGGCGGGCCACTTCCCCTGGCTGCTGCGGACGGTGCCCGGCTTCGCCGTGACCGGCACGCTCGGCGGCCGCCGGGTCACCGTCGCCAGGCGCTGGGAACCGGTGGGGCGCAGGGACATGCAGCACTGGCTCATCGTGTGCTTCGAGGTGCGCGGCAGCGAGCCGATGCTGCGCCTGGAGCGCGACTGGAGTGCCGCGGAGCTCGGCCTCCGGTTCGGCGGGGACGTTCCGTACCTGCCGATGAGCACGAACAACTCCGCGGCGACGGCCGAGCGGTTCTACGCCTCGGATCTGCCGGACCGCCTGACGAGGTTCGCGGCGCCGGCGGTCTCCCGCACGGACCACGGGGTGTGCTTCCTCTACTTCCCGCTGCCCGAGGTGGTGGACATGAACAGGCTGCTGAAGGCGCTCGCCGGGATGCTGCCCGGCCTCGCCGAGCTCGCCGCGTCCGCCGCACCCGCGGACGACGCCACCCCGGACGCCGCCGGGGAGACCGGGGCCGGCACCCCCTAGGCGCGCTCCACCGTCTCCAGATACAGCTTCACGTACCGCTCCACGTCCACGTCCAGCGCCACGTCGACCAGCTGGGGTTCGCGCGCGCCCCCGTGGATCTCCGACTCGCCGGGGCGGGGGCGGCGGTCGACGACCGTCTGGCCCCGGGTGGGCCCGGGGGCCAGGGAGACCTCGACGTGCAGCAGCCGGGTGGCGATACCGGCCGGGTCCACGACCGCGCAGACCGCGCCCGCGTCGCCGAGCCCACCGGCGAGCCCGTCGCCGTCGGATTCGGGGGCGGACGGGCGGTGGGCGAGGAGTTCACCGGCCAGACGGGTGCCGGGTTCCGCGCTCGCGCGCAGGCGCCGTACGTCCGCCCCCGGCACCACCACCCGCCGGAACACGTCCAGCCCGTACATGGTGACCGGCACCTCGGCGGACAGCAGGATCGCGGCCGCCTCCGGGTCGTGCCACACGTTGAACTCCGCGACCGCGGTGGCGTTCCCGACGGCCACCGCGCCGCCCATGAACACGATCCGCTCGATGTTGCCGGTCACCTCGGGGTGGGTCCGCAGCAGCAGGGCGATGTTGGTGAGCGGGGCGGTGGGGATCAGGGTCACCGGGCGCGGGGAGGCGAGGATCTCGCGGCGCAGCAGCGTCACCGCGTCCACGTCGACGGCGGTGCGGGCCGGTGCGGGCAGACCGTCGAGGTCGCCCATGCCGTCCAGACCGTGCACGGCCGCCGAGCGGGCCGGCTCGATCAGCGGGCGGGCGGCGCCGCGCGCGACCGGGACGTCCCCGGCGCCCGCCGCCTCCAGCACGGTCAGCGTGTTGCGGACCACCCCGTCGACGCCGGTGTTCCCCGCCACACAGGTGACCGCGCGCAGGTCCAGGCCCGGGTGGCGTACGGCGAGCAGCAGGGCGAGGGCGTCGTCGACCCCCGTGTCGCAGTCGATGATCACCGGGATGGGCTGGTCGGTCACCTCGGGAGATCCTTCCGTCGAGCCGTCGGTGCGTGCACCCTATGCGCAGGCGCTCACGCCCACAGCCCGGTTCCGCGGGCCGCGACCCGCTCCCCGATCCGGCGCAGCAGTTCGCCCGCCGGCAGCGCTCCCGGCCGGCGGCCGTCCCGCAGCCGCAGGGCCGCCAGCCCGTCCGCCGCCTCCCGGGCGCCGATCACCGCCTGATACGGCACCAGCCGCGCCGCCCGGATCCGCGCCCCGAGACTGCCCTCACCACTGACCTCGGCCCGCAGTCCCGCCCCCGACGCCCCGCGCACCAGTTCCGCCGCGGCCTCCTCCTGCGCCTGCGACACCGGCAGCACGACCAGCTGGACCGGCGCCAGCCAGGCGGGGAACGCCCCGCCGTGCTCCTCGATCAGATGCGCCACCGCCCGCTCCACACTGCCGATGACACTGCGGTGCACCATCACCGGGCGGTGCCTCGCCCCGTCGGCGCCGATGTAGTGCAGATCGAAGCGTTCGGGCTGGTGGAAGTCGATCTGCACGGTGGACAGGGTCGCCTCGCGGCCGGCCCGGTCCGCGATCTGCACGTCGATCTTCGGTCCGTAGAAGGCGGCCTCCCCCTCGGCCTCCTCGTACGCCACCCCCGAGCCGTCCAGCACCTCCCGCAGAAGCGCGGTGGCCCGGCTCCACAGGCCGGGGCCGGCCACGTACTTGCCGCCCTCGCCGGGGAGCGAGAGACGGTACCGGGAGGCGCGGATGCCCAGGTCGGCGTAGGCGCGGCCGATCAGGGCGAGGGCCGCGCGGGCCTCCTCGACGGCCTGGTCCAGGGTGCAGAAGATGTGCGCGTCGTTGAGCTGGATCGCCCGGACCCGGGTGAGCCCGCCGAGCACCCCGGACGGCTCGGAGCGGTACATGCCGCCCACCTCGGCGATCCGCAGGGGCAGTTCGCGGTAGCTGTGGGAGCGGGAGCGGTAGATCAGGGCGTGGTGGGGGCAGAGGCTGGGGCGGAGGACCACCTGTTCCGCGCCGAGTTCCATGGGCGGGAACATGTCCTCGCTGTAGTGGTCCCAGTGGCCGGAGATCTCGTACAGCTCGCGTTTGCCGAGGACCGGCGAGTACACGTGCCGGTAGCCGGCCGCGCGCTCGGCCTCACGGACGTACTCCTCCAGGGTGTGGCGCACGGTCGCCCCGTCGGGCAGCCAGTACGGCAGGCCCGCGCCCATCAGGGGATCGGTGTCGAAGAGGCCGAGTTCGCGGCCGAGGCGGCGGTGGTCGTGCATGGCTGCTCCTCCGGGTCGGGGGCGAGCGGCCGCGAAGAAACCCCGGGGCACTCGCCCCGGGGCTTCGGTCATCCAGTCGTGGATCAGCGCGCCGGGACTTGCTCCGGCGTCGTCGTGAGGGACGGCAGGGCGCGCTGCATGCCGGGACCGTAACAGCGCGGGCGGACCGGGGACGACCGGTTTTCCACCGCGCGCAGCAACGCCGGTAACCCGTACGGCCCGCCGCGCTGGTCGCGTCGCGGCCGCGATGTTGCCGTGAGAGGAGGTCCGCATCCCCCGTTCAGGAGGCACCCTCCATGACCCGCCGCGCTCTCCTGGTCTCCTCGCTGCTGCTCACGACGGTCACCGGGTGCGCCGCCCTCGGTCTGGAGCACCCGCCGACCGCCGAACCCGCCGACCCGAGCGCCCCGGCTTCGGCGTCCGCGCCCGCCACGTCGGCCACCCCGTCCGTCCTCACCGACACCCAGGCGCGGGCGGCGCTCATCACCGACACCGACCTCGGCGCGCCCTGGGTCCCGACCCGGGGCGCGGCGACCTGGCGGGACGAGCTGCTGAAGGCGAGCACGCCCGTCGCCGAGTGCCAGAAACTGCTCGACGCCCTCTACACCGACGAGCTGTTCGGCGAGCCCGCCCGCGCGGTCGTCGGGCTCGACGACCCCGACAGCGCGGCCCAGCTGCGCTACCAGCTCACCGGCAGGCGCCCGGCGGACGTGGACCGGACGCTGGCCTGGCTGCGGTCGCTGCCGCAGAAGTGCGCCCGGTTCACGGCCACGGCCGGGCAGGACACCGTGGAGGACGTGCAGGTCACCGAGCTGCCGCTGCCGGAGGTCGGGGACGCCCGGCAGGGGCTGCGGGTGTCGCTGACGCTCTGGGGAACCGCCGAGGACAACGCCGACGGGGAGCCGACCGTCCTCGCCCTGGACGTCGCCGCCGTCCGCGCCGGCGAGGACGCCTTCGCCCTGACCAACGGCGGCCTGGGCGACGTCCCCAACGAGGCGACCCAGGCAGCCGTACAACTCGGCGTACGCCGGCTGACAGACGTCAGACAACAGGGCAGAGTCCAGGTCTGAACCCCTCCCGCGGGACGGGACTCGTGCGGGGCCCCGGGCACGCGGGACCGACGGCCGGCCGCCCGTCGCACGCGGGACCGACGGGCGGCCGCCCGTCGAGAGCCACCCGTCAGCAGCCTCCCGCCGGCGCCCCCCAGAAGCCGCAGCTCAAGTCCCCCTGCCGAGGCCGGCCACCGGGCAGGGGCCGCCCACCGGGCGGGGCGTGTCAGGAGCCGTCGGCCCGGGATCCCGCCGGGACCGCCCGACAGCCGCCACCCACCCGAAGCCCCCGCTCGAGCCCACCTGCCGCGACCTCCCAAGAGGAGCCGCCCACCGGGCCCACCGGCCGGAACCACCACCGGGCACGTCAGGAGCCACCCGCCCGGAACCACCACCAGGGCCACCGGACCGGAACCACCACCGGGCACGTCAGGTGCCGCCCGCCCGGAACCACCACCGGGGCCACCGGACCGGAACCACCACCGGGCACGTCAGGAGCCGCCCGCCCGGAGCCACCCGCCCGGAGCCGCCGGGCCGGGGTCCCGCCGGGCCGCGTGGGGCCGCCGTCCGTCGGGTCCGTCGGTGAGGGGGGTGGGCTTCGTCGGGGTGGCGTCGGAGGGGGGGTTCAGTCTGTGTCGTCGAGGCGGGTTCGGCGGCCCACCACGTCGCGGCCCTCGTCCAGGACGGTGTGGCCGAGGGCGAAGGCGTGGGCGCGCAGGCGGGCCAGAGCTTCGTCCGCGCTGACGCCGAGTTGCGCCATGACCATGCCGACGGCCTGGTAGACGACGTCGTGGTCGGCGGCGAGGGCGCTCAGCCAGGGCTCCTCGCCGGGCGGGCGCAGACCGTCGTCCTCCGCGAGCGGCAGGGTCATGAGGGCCGCCATCACCACGTCCGCCACCAGCTGTGCGGTGCGCACCTCGTCGCCGGCCAGTTCGCCGGGGACGTCCCGGTAGAGGTCGAGGGTGCCCACACAGACCGTGCGGTCGCCGAGCGGCAGCGCGTACACCGCGCGCACCCCGGCCGCGGCCGCCTGCTGGGCGAAGACCGGCCAGCGGAAGGCGTCCCGGCCGGACGTCAGGTCGGAGGCGAACACGGGCACCCCGGTCTCGGCGGCCCGCAGACAGGGCCCGTCGCCCAGGGTGGCCTGCACCTCCATCAGATGCGCGGCCCGCTCACTGCTCGCGCTCAGTGGTACCGGCATCCCCTCGCCGCACAGCGACACGCTCGCGCCGCTCACCGGCAGCAGCCGCACGGCAGCGGCGCACAGCCGCCCGGGCACCTCGCCCGGTTCGGCACCGCGCACCGCGTCGGCGATCACCGCCGCGATCCGCTCCCGCTCCCGGTCGCGCACGGCGACCACCTCCGCGAAAGGGACTGGTCCGACCACTTCCCGCGTCCGCCGGGTACCCTCCGCCCACCGCGGGAACCCGCGCGCCTACGGCTTCTCGTACGGATCCGCGGGCTGCTGCACCCGTGTCACCTTCTCCGCGTCCAGCACCGGCGGCCAGGCCTCGTCCGAGCCCGGCGCGCCTTCCGGCCGCCAGGTGCCGGTGACCGTCACCCAGGTGTCGGTGGGCGGTGCGCCGGCGTCGGCGCCCCGGATCTCGGCCTTGGCGGTCGTGGCGTCGGCGGCACAGCAGCTGACGACGAGCCGGGTGACGTACCAGGTCCCGTCGTCGTCCCGGGTGACGAAGCCGGTCAGCCGCACGGTACGGCCCGTCAGGGAGCGGCCGCTGTCGTAGACGGCCCGGGAGCTGAACCCGGCGACGCCGAGGTCGAGGGGGTCCCCGGCGGGGAGCGCAGGGAAGGTGCCGACACCCTGCGCGGCCCGCTGGGCGGCCTCGCGCGCGGCGCTGTAGGAGCCGAGGGCGGGGGGCGGGAAGAGGAGGAGGGCGAGGGCGGGGAGGGTGAGGAGCCAGGCGGTGCGGGAGCCGTGGTGGGAGTGGTGGGAGTGGTGGGGGTGGGACGTGAGGACGGGGGTGATCAGGCCCAGCAGTACCAGTGCCGCCCCGGAGACGATCAGGTACGGACGCAGGCCCGCCTGCACGTAGCGCAGGTAGAGGTCGCCGAACAGGGTGATCCGCAGGACCGCCGCGCCCGTGAGCAGGAGCAGCACCGCCGGGCCGTACCGCCTCACAGCAGCCACCACCCCGCCAGCACGCTGGCCGCCACGGCCACCAGCCAGGTGACGGACGCGAACCGGGCGGCGAAGGAGCGGCCGAAGGTGCCCGCCTGCAGCGCGAGGAGCTTCAGGTCCACCATCGGGCCGACCACCATGAACGCCAGCCCGGCGGTGGCCGGGAAGGCGCTGAGCGAGGCGGCGACGAAGGCGTCGGCCTCGCTGCACACGCACAGCACGACGGCGAGCAGGGCCAGCAGCGGCACCGCGAGCCACGCCGAGCCGGTGAAGACGTCGAGCACCGACCGGGGGACGGCGATGTCGAAGGTCGCCGCGGCGGCCGCTCCCAGGACGAGAAAGCCGCCGGCGTGCAGGAAGTCGTGCTGGAGACCGGTGAGGAAGGCACGGGCGCCGGTGCTGTGCGGGGCCTCCCGCCCCGGCATCCGCAGCCACTCCTCCTTGCCGAACCGCGCCCACAGCCAGCCCATGACCACGGCGGTGCCGAGTGAGGCGAGCAGCCGGGCGAGGACCATCTCCGGCCGGCCCGGGAAGGCGAGGGAGGTGGCGACGAGCACGACGGGGTTGATCGCGGGCGCGGAGAGCAGGAAGGCGAGGGCCGCGGCCGGGGCGACCCCGCGCCGCATCAGGCTCCCGGCCACCGGCACGGACGCGCACTCGCACCCCGGCAGCACGGCCCCGGCGACACCCGCGACGGGCACGGCGAGCGCGGGGTCGCGGGGCAGGAGGCGTCCGAGGGCGCGCTCGGACACGAAGGCGCCGATGGCCGCCGAGACGACCGTGCCGAGCAGCAGGAAGGGCACGCCCTGGACGACGACGGCGGTGAACACGGTCCACCACGCGGCCACCGGTGGCGTGTACAGGTCGAGCGCGAGCGTCGGCCCGAGCACGGACACGACGGTCGCGATGGCGACGAGCGCGGACCCGCCGAGCACGGCGTACACGGACGCGCGCACGACGACCCGCAGGTTGTCGCCCACAGTCCGTTGGTTCTGCACCCGGCGCACGCTAGAGGGGCAGGCTGTGGGCAGCCCGGCAGCCGCCGGAGAGGCCGCTGTGACCGGGAAGCCGTCCCGGGGCCGTCCCTAGAGCGGCGGCTGGGCCGGGGCCGGTCCCAGGGTCGTCGTGCCCGGCGCCGTGCGGTGGCCGAGTCCCGTCCGGTAGGCGTCCAGCGCGGCCTCCACCCGTCCCGTGCGGCGCAGCAGATCCCCCAGCATCCGGCACAGGTCGGCGAGATCACCGGCGGCGCCCGCCCGTTCCAGCAGGCTCAGCGCCCGGACGTAGTGCTCCTCGGCGGCCTCCGTGTCCCGCGCGTCCTCGGCGATGATGCCGAGCAGCCGGTGAGCGGCGGCGGCGTGGACGGCGCCGCGTTCGGGGGAGAGGTCCCCGAGGACGCCGTGCAGGAGTGCGGCGGCCTCCTGCGACCTGCCCCTGCGGTGCAGTACGTCGGCCAGTTCGACGGCGACCTGGCTGCCGTAGAGCGCGGCGCGCTGGGCGGCGAGCATGGTCTGCGCCTGCCTCAGCTCCTCCTCGGCGTGCTCCAGCTGACCGTTCTGGGCGTAGACGTAGCCGCGCATCCAGTGGCAGTTGGCGAGTTCGGTACGGAGCTGGAGGTGGCGGTACAGGTCGGCGGCCTTGGCGAGGGACGCGTCGGCCTCGGCGAGGCGGCCCTCGGCGAGGAGCGTACGGGCGACGGAGCGGTGCATCCGGGCGACCAGCGCGGGGTCGGCGACCTGGGGTGCGAGGGCGAGCGCGAACTCGGCGGCCTGCGCGGCGCGGGCGTGGGCGCCCATGTCCATGTACGGCCCGATGACGGAGGCGTAGAGCAGCAGCAGCGCGTCGGGGTCGTGCAGGCCGCCCCGGTTGAGCTCGTCGAGGGTGGACTCCAGCAGATAGACGGCGTAACGGAGTTCACCGGCGAGGTAGTGGGCGACGGCCCGTCCGCGCAGCGCCGGGACCCGCGCGGGGAGCGGCGCGTCGGCCAGACACCCCTCGGCCCGCTCGAAGTACACCCGGGCCTTCTCCAGGTCGCCGGTGGAGATCTCGCACTCGCCGAGTCCGAGCAGCGCGGTGGCCTGCTCCTCGGCGAGCCCGTGCGTCTCGGCCTCGGTGAGCAGGACGGCGTACTGTGCCGCGGCCTCCTCCGCCTCTCCCGTGGCGAGGGCCCGCTGTGCCTCGGTCAGCCGGAGCCGCAGGTCGGTCACGAGCCGCGGCGAGCGCCCGGTGGCCAGTTCCTCGAAGTCCACGCCGAGCCGCTCGGCGATGTGCCGGAGCGCCTCGTCGGAGGGCCGCACCCGTCCGGCCTCCAGGGTGGAGACATAGGCGGGCGTGTACGTCGGCTCCGCCAGCTGCCTCTGGGTCAGGCCCTGTTCGACGCGCATCCGCTGCACGCGCCGCCCGATGACCTCCGGTTCATCCCGTTCTCCCACGCCTCGGCCCCCCAACTCCCCCTGCGCCCTTGCCGTTGGACTATGGCAGCCCCTACGTTAAACGGCGAGTTAAGCATGCTTAATACATGAGTGTCGTGAGCCGTAGTTCGCCGATGCTGTGAGGTTGCCGTGCCCGGACCCACATCCGCCCACCACGGACGCCGTTACGCCAGGGCCCTCGCCGCCGCCGTCCTGGCCGCCGCGACCCTGATCACCGCGGCCAACGCGATCCCGGCCGGAGCGACCTCCACGCCCCCGCCCGCCCCGGCGGCCCGGGAACACACGGCGGGCCGCTGAAGCCGGTGGGAGGGCGGCGCCCGCCGCGCGACGCCCGGCACGCGTTCCCGGGCCGTACGGCCGATCACGCCTGAAGCTGCAACTGCTCCAGCTGGCGCCGGACATGGTCCAGCGCGCCCTGCCGCCGGCCGGGCACCCGGCCGCGCAGCTCCGCGAGCGCGGGCCCCAGCTCACGGGCCCGCGCCGCGTCGGCTATCCGCCCCCACTGGTGGTGCGCCCGGTCCACGGCCGCCTCGACGGCGGGGGCGTCGACCGCCTGCCCGGCGGCCAGCCGCGCGGCGGCGACCGCCATCCAGGTACGGCAACTGCGCTCGGCGTCCCCCGCGAACATCGCGAGATCGGCGCGCACCTCGGCCCAGTGCAGCGCCTCCTCGGAGCCCGCCCCGCGGGAGGCGGCGGCGGCCTGCTCCCACCGGGCGGCGAGTGCGTCGGCGTCGGCGTGCCGCCCGGCCTGGACGGCGCTCGAGATGGCGGCGTGGGGGTCGCCGGCCGGCCCGTCCGCCGTCTGGGGACGGGGAACGGCGAAGGTCGTGACGGTGGGCTGGGGGCGGTGGCCCCCGGAGGCGGGAAGGGCGGGGCCGGGCAGGGCGGGGGCGGCGGGGGCGAGACCCGCCCCGGCCGGCGCGGCGGGGGCGAGACCCGGCCGGGTGGCCCCGGACAGCACCAGGTCCCCCACCTCCCCCTCCCCCGCGATCCGCCCCAACGCCATCTGGTGCAGCTGCTCGTCCGCCGGCCGCCCGCCGCTCCGCAGTATCGTCGCGACGGCCTTCATGTACGTCGGCGCGGCCACCGCCCGCCGCCCCGGCGGGGGCGCCACCCGCCCGTACACGGCGACCGTCGGCCCGCACTCCAGCGCGTGGTCCCGCAGCCAGCCCCAGGTCTCCGCGTCGGCGTGCAGATCCACCACCACGGTCGTCGTCCCGGCCGCCCGCAACCGCAGTTCCTCGCGGAACCAGTGCCAGGGAAACCCGGTGTACCGCACGGTCGACGGAGTCGTCCGCGCGAGCGCGAGGTGCGGCAGACGCTGCCGCCGGTCGAGCTGCAGCTGCCCGGTGAGGAACACGGTCAGCGGCCCGGCCGCCGCCGCCGCGGCCCGCAGCCGGGTGAGCACGGCCTGCGGCTCCAGCGGATCGGCCAGCTCGACGACGTTCGCCGTGTCCGTTCCGGCCAGCACGGAGGGCGGCACGGCCGCGAGCACGGGGAGGACGGACGCCGCGTCCACCAGACACCCCTTGCCCACGGGCGAGGCCGCCAGCAGCAGCACGGTTCCGGGCATGGTCCCCTCCCCCTGTCGATCAGTACCTCAGCACCGTAACGGCTGCTGCTGCAAAGGTCTGCCTCAGACCTGTGAACGCCCCCGTACGGGGCCCCGGTCACCCCGGTCCGGAACCGCCCCCGACGCGCTCCCCGCCCCCGACGCGCCCTCCGCCGCCGCGCGCCCGGTCCGCCGTACCGCGAAGATCGTCGTGTCGTCGGCGAGGCGGCCGCCGCAGTGGCGCAGCGTGCCGTCCCGGACGAGCGCCACCAGGCGGGCCGGTTCCGCCGCGCGGGCGTCCCGGCGCACCGCCGCGGCGACCTCCTCGGCCAACGGGTAGAACACGCCGGCGGAGTCCCGGGCCTCCGTCACCCCGTCCGTGACCAGCAGCAACGTCTCCCCGGCGGCGAGCTTCACCCGCAGCGCGGGCGGCGTCCCGCCCGCCCCGGCCAGGTCGGCGAGCCCGAGCGGCAGCCCGTCCCCGCAGGGCAGCGGCCGTACCCCCGCCGCCCCCACCACCAGCGGCGGCTCATGGCCGAAGCCGACCACCTCGGCCACCCCGCGCTCGGCGTCGGGAAACCCCATCAGCACGGCCGTGGCGAACCGGTCCCCGTCGTCCCGCCCCAGCGCCACGGTGTGCAGCCGGTGCCGCCGCAGCCGGGTCTCCAGACGGCCGGCGACCGTCGCCAGGTCCGCCTCGTGGTACGCCGCCTCCCGGAACGTGCCCAGCAGCGCGGCCGCCGCGTCCACCGCGCCCAGCCCCTTGCCCTGCACATCGCCGAGGAGGACACGGGTGCCGTGCGGTCCGGGCTGGATGTCGTAGAAGTCGCCGCCCACCCGGGCGTCGGCGTCGGCGGCGAGGTACACGGCCGCGTGGTCGAGGCCGCCCCAGCCCGGCGGCAGCGGGCGCAGCACCGTACGCCGGGTCGTCTCCGCGATGTCCATCATGTGCAGCATCCGCAGCTCGCCGCGCACCCGGACCGAGGAGGCGAGCACGGAGAGCACCCCGCCGACGAGGACGAGCACGAAGTCGGCCGGGCCCTCCCGGTACTCGGTGGGCCAGGCGGCGTCGCTGGCGACGTAGACGACGAGCGCGAGGACCGCGAAGAGCGCCGTCGTCCACACCCCGCACAGCGCGGCGGCGATCGCGGAGACGAACACGCACCACGACACGATCCGGAACTCGCCGGTGCTGTGGAAGTCGGCGAAGGTGATGGCGACGAGCACCGTCAGCGGCACCAGCCAGGTCACGCTGCGGCCCCGGATCTGCAGCAGCTGGTGGCGTTGCAGGACGTCCCGGCGCCGGGTACGCGGAAGGCCGCGGTCGAGCGGACCGTGGCCCCCGTGGCCTCCCTGGCCCCCGGAGTCGCGCATGAGGTCAGCGAATCACGGGGTGGGACGGCCCGCATCCGGGTACTCGACGCACCCGACTTGCCACCGCCCGCTGCCAGGTGTGCCCTGGAAGTCGGGGGCGAGGAGAGAGAGGAGCGCTCTCATGGCTCATGCGGCACCCGCACTGACGCCGGCCCGGCCGGCCAGGACTCCCGACATCTTCAGCGAGCGGACCCACCGGATCGCGCGGTGGGCGGTCCCCGTGGCGCTGGGGCTCGTCTACGGCTACTGGGTGGCGGCCAACAGCCGCGCCGGCGGCCCCATCACCGGCTGGAACCTCCTGCTCGGCTTCGCCAGCACGATCGTGTTCGCGGCCCTGTGGATGGGGTTGGCCGCGATGACCCCCCGTCTGCCGCGTGAACTGCACGCCCTGCTGTGGGCGGCGTTCGCGGGCTGCGCCTTCGGCTTCATGTACAGCCAGACGGACAAGACCGTCCTGCGCTCGACGGCCATGGGCCTGGTGATCGCGGCGAGCGTCTTCGCGGTCCTGTTCTACCGCTACTACACGCACGAGGACGCGGAGGGACACCGCATCCGCTAGCGCGGCACGCACGGAGCGCGGCACGCGCACATGGGCCCCGGCGGTCGGCCGGGGCCCATGCGTTTCCCTCATCCCTCCACTCACCGGCCGACCGGGATCCACTCCCAGCCACCCGACGAGGTCTGTGACGTTCCTGCGCTGAAGCTCCAGGAGCCCGAGACGCTGAACGAGCCGGAGCCGGAGACGCTGAAGGAACTGTTGGTGAACGGGTCGTCCCAGTTGGTCCAGTCCCCGTTCTTCCACCGCGGGCACGGGTCGGCGCAGGCCGGCACGTGGGCGCCGCGGGTGTCCACGAACGCCGCGTTCGCCCAGCCCTGGGCGCCGAGGAGCCAGTACCAGTACGGGTTGCCGTTGACGCTCTGTCCCACGACCCTGCACTGCACCTGGTCGTGGCTGCCGGGCGCCAGCGAGGCGACCACGGCGGAGTGTGTGGTGGGCTGCTGTCGCACGTTCAGGTCGGTGCGGGAGACGACGGTGCCCCGGATCGGATGGTCGTCGCCGCTGGTCGGCGGGGCCGCCGCCGCGGTTCCCGCCGTGGTCACGGCGAGGGTGCCGCCGGTGAGCAGAGCCGCGGCCAGTGTCCGCAGAGCCGGAGTGGTGCGCATGATCGGCCTCCTTCTCCCCAGAACCAGGAAACACCCGTTCGGGTGAACGCTCCACCGGAGGCCCCACAGGCCCCAGAGATCCCGGCAGTCCCAGGGGCACCCGTACGGCTCAGGTCGGCTGGCGTGGGCCGCGCCCAGCCCGTTGCCTGGAGGCGTGTCCCGAAGCCTGCGGACCGCCCTCTCGGCCGTCCTGACCGCCCTGTCCTGCCTGCTCGTGCCGTTCGGCACGCTCGCGGCCTGGGCGGCGTACGGCCTCACCGACACCCGCAGCTACGTCACCGCGATGGCGCCGCTCGCCTCCGACCCCGCCGTGCGGGACGCCGTGGCGGACACGGTGGGCGACGGGGTGGCCCGCGAGTCCGGGATGAGCCCGCTGTTCACACGGGACGCGGTCCGCTCGTTCACCTCGACCCGCGCCTACCGGACCGCGTGGGACGCGGGCAACGAGGCCGCGCACACAGCCGTGATGAGAGCGCTGAACGACGAGCGCGCCGACCGGGACGACGGCCCGGTGACGGTCGACCTGGCGACCGTCACGACCCCTCTGAAGCACCAGATGACCCTCGACCACGTGCCGTTCGCCGAGCGCATCCCGATCGAGCACACCCGGGTGGCCCTGCTGCCGCCCGACGACCTGGCCACCCTGCGGAAGGGCTACCACGTGCTCGATGTCGCCGGATTCTGGCTGCCGTTGGCGGCCGTCGTCTTCGCGGCCGGCGGCATCGCCGTCGCCGCCTGCCGCCGCCGCGCGATCACCGCGACCGCCCTCGGCACCGCGCTCGGCGGCGCGTTCCTCGGCCTCGCCGTCGCCATCGGCCGCCACCTCACCCTCGCCGACCTCCCCGACCCGGCCCACCGCCCGGCCGCCGCCGCGGTCTACGACGCCCTCACCACCACCCTGCGCACCGCGGCCTGGCTCCTGCTCGGCGTCGGCCTGACGGTCGCCGCGGCGACCTGGCTCACGGGGTACCTGAGGGCGGGCCGCCCGCCGCGACACCCGCGAGCGTCCGCAACGCCCGCGCCAGCTCCTCCACCGGAGCCGACGCGAGCCCGAGCCTGACCGCGTCCGGGGTGCGGTGCGGGTCGACGGCGAAGGCGGTACCCGGCGTGACGGCGATGCCGTGCGCGGCGGCAGCGGCGGTGAAGGTGTCCGCCCGCCACGGCGCGGGCAGCTCCCACCAGGCGAAGTAGGCGCGCGGGTCGGTCCGTACGGAGAACCCGCCGAGGTGCTCGGCGAGCACCGCCTGCCGCCGTGCCGCGTCCGCGCGCTTCTCCTCGACGAGCCGCCGCACGATCCCCTCCGCCTCCCACCGCACGGCCGCCTCCAGCGCGAACCCCGCGGCGCTCCACCCCCCGGACCGCACCGCGGCCCCCACGGCCTGCGCCCGGCCCTCCGGTACGACGAGGAAGCCGACGGTGAGCCCGGGCGCGACCCGCTTGGACAGCCCGTCCACGACATGGGTGAGGGAGGGGGCGTGGACGGCGAAGGGCCGGGAGTCCGGGTGGAGGAAGGACCAGATCCGGTCCTCGACCACGGGGATGTCCAAGTCGGCGACGGCGAGCGCGAGTTCCTTCTTCCGCGGGTACGTCATGGTCACCGAGGTCGGGTTGTGCAGGGTCGGCTGGAGGTAGAGCGCGCGGAGCGGGGCGGCCCGGTGGGCGGCGCGCAGCGCGTCGGGCCGTACTCCGCCCTCCGCGTCGCCGGCCAGCGGCACCAGGACGATCCCCAGCCGTGCGGCGACCTCCATGACCAGCGGATACGTCAGCTCCTCCACCCCGACCCGGCCGCCGGGCCGGACGAGGGAGGCGAGGGCGGCGGCGATGGCCTGGCGGGCGTTGCCCGCGAAGAGGATCCGGTCGGGCCCGGGCCGCCAGTCCGGCAGTCCGAGCAGCCGGGCGGCGGCCTCACGCGCGGCGGGCGTCCCGGCGGCGGCGCCCGGACGCAACGCCTCCGTCAGCGCGTCGGCCCGCAGCAGGGGCGCGAGGGCCTGCCCCAGCAGCTCGGACTGCCCCGCCACGACCGGGTAGTTGAGCTCCAGGTTGACGGGTGCGGCGGTGGCCGCCTCGATCAGCGCCCGCCCCCGCGCCGGCTCCGGGGCGGCCCGGACGAAGGTGCCGCGCCCGACCTCGCCCACGACCAGTCCGCGCCGCACGAGTTCGCCGTACACCCGCCCGGCCGTGGAGGGCGCGATGCGGTGCCGTCGCGCGAACCACCGCTGGGGAGGCAGCTGTTGACCGGGGCGCAGCCGCCCGGAGGCGATGTCGCCCGCGATCCGGTCGGCGATGGCCCGGAAGTCACCCACGCGCCGGCCCTCCTTGGGATTGCACCGAGAGCAAAGATCTTATTGCACCGAGGAATTGAGCCGCCCTAGAGTCGCCGCCATGACCCCCTTCCTCGCATACGAGGACAAAGGCGACGCGCATTCCCCCGCTCTCCCCCTTGTCCTCGTCCACGGGCACCCCTTCGACCGCACGATGTGGAATCCGCAGATCGAGGCGTTCGCCACCGGCCGCCGGGTGATCGCCCCCGACCTGCGCGGCTACGGCGCCTCCCCGGTGGTCCCCGGCATCACGCTCCTGTCCGACTTCGCGCAGGACATCGAGGCCCTCCTGGACGAACTGAAGGTGGAGCACTTCGTGCTGGCCGGCCTCTCCATGGGCGGCCAGATCGCGATGGACTGCTACGGGCGGTTCCCCGGCCGCGTGCGGGGCCTGGTCCTCGCGGACACCTTCCCCGACCCGGAGACGGCCGGGGGCAGGCGGGCCCGCAACGAGACGGCCGACCGCCTCCTCGCGGAAGGCATGCGCGGCTACGCCGACGAGGTGCTGGAGAAGATGGTCGCCCCGTACGCCGACCCGGCCGTCAAGGCGCACGTCCACCGCATGATGACGTCGACGCCCCCGGAGGGAGCGGCGGCGGCCCTGCGCGGCCGCGCCGAACGCCCGGACTACCGCGGCCTGCTGACCCGGGTCACGGTCCCGGCCCTGGTCGTGGTCGGCGCGGACGACGCGTACACCCCCGTCCCGTACGCGCGGGCGATGCACGCGGCGCTCCCCGACTCCGTCCTGCACGTCGTCGAGGGCGCGGCCCACATGCCGAACCTGGAGCGGCCGGCGGAGTTCAACGAGGTGCTGGGGGCCTTCCTGGCCAGGGCCGACGCGTCGTAATCCCTTGGCCCCGGCCCCGCCCGCCCGGCTACCGTCCGGTTCATGAGCTCCCCGAACCGGAAGACCACGACCCTCTGGCGCCCCACCGGCCCCGAGGAGCTGGCACTGGTGGAGGCCTCCGGCTGGACGGCCTGGCCGCCGCGCCTGCCCGAGCAGCCGATCTTCTATCCGGTGCTCAACGAGGACTACGCGGTGCGGATCGCGCGGGACTGGAACGTGCCCGCCTCCGGATCAGGCCACGTCACGCGGTTCGAGGTCGACACGGAGTTCCTGCGGCGGTATCCGGTGCGCCAGGCCGGGGGAGAGACCATCCTGGAGCTGTGGGTACCGGCGGAGGAGCTCGATGAGTTCAACGCGCACATCGTCGGACGCATCGAGGTCGTCCGGGAGTTCCGCTGACGCGCCCGGCCGACGCCCGCGGTGGCGGCTGCTCGGCGCCTGGTGGGCGGGAGTGCCGCTCGCCGCGGTGAGTGCGGTCGTCGGGTGCCGGGTCGCCGGCACCGACGCGGTCACCCCCGTGCCGCAGGTGCTGGCGTTCCTGCCGTGGCTGCTCGTACCCGCGGGGGCCGCGGTGGCGGTGGCCCTTCTCGCCCGGTGGCGGACGGGCCTCGTCTGGGGGGCCGTGGTGCTCGCCCTGCTCGCCTGGTGCGTACGGCCCTACGGGGACGGGGGCGGGCCCGAGGGGGCGGCGGTCGCCGGGGTGCGGGTGCTCACCTCCAACGTCGAGTTCGGCCGGGCCACCGGCTCGCTGATCCGGGTGGTGCGACGGGAGCGCCCGGACATCGTGTTCGTCGAGGAGTGCGAGTACACCTGTCAGGCGGCGGTGCGGCGGGAGCTGGGCGGGGAGTACCCCTACCGGGAGGCCGTCCCCGGGGGCACCTCCGTGGGATCGGTGATCCTCAGCCGGTTCCGGCTCACCCCCGCCGAGGGCGTTCCGGGCAGCATGGGGATGCCGGGGGCCGTCGCCGACGTGGCCGGGCGTCCCGTACGGCTCCAGCTCGCGCACCCCAAGCCGCCGCTGCCCGGTCAGGTCGGCCTGTGGAAGCGGGAGCTGGGGCGGTTGCGCGACGTCGCCGCGCGGTACGGGGACGGCCCGCTCGTCCTCGCCGGGGACTTCAACGCCTCCCAGGACCACGCGGCCTTCCGCCGCGTCCTGGACACGGGACTGCGCGACGCGGCCCGCCTGTCCGGGGCCGCCCGCGCCCCGAGCTGGCCGAGCCGTACGGCCCCCGCCTTCGGCGCGCAGATCGACCACGTCCTCGTGTCGAGGCAGTTCTCCGCGAGCCACGCCCGCTTCCTCCACCTCGACGGCACCGACCACCGGACCCTGCTCGTGGACCTCACCCTCCACCAGGACTGAGCGGCGGACGCGGCCCACGGGCGGTCATGCCGCCGGGCGGCGCCCCCGCCCCCCTCGCAGCTAGTTCCCGATGTCGCAGCCGTCCGCGCGCCACACCGCCACCACCGCCGGACGGACGATCTTGCCGGGCCCGTCGGGCCAGGTGCTGGCCGGCTTCTCCACGGACGCCCCGTCGACCTCGCCCGGATGCTGTACGGCGACCAGCACCCGCCGGTCCTGGATGACGGGCCCGCAGGTCTCGGCGCCGGTCGGCACGGTCAGGAACTGCTTCAGCTCACCGCGCCGCGCACCTCGCGTGGCCACGCCGAAGAGGCCGTCGTGGGAGCCGAGCTGGTTGCCGTCGGTGGAGATCCACAGGTTGCCGTACGGGTCGAAGGCGACGTTGTCCGGGCAGGAGATGGGGCTGACGTCGTCCTTGGGGAACCCGGCGAAGTAGGTGGCCGGGTCCTCCGGGTCGCCGGCCACGAGGAACAGCGACCAGGCGAAGGACGTGCTCTCCGGCCGGTTCCGGCGCTCGGTCAGCTCCAGGATGTGCCCGTGCTTGTTGGCGTTGCGCGGGTTGGCCTCGTCGGCCTTGGCGTTCGTGCCGACACCGCGGTTGCCGTTGTTGGTGAGGGCGACGTACACCTTGCCGGTGACCGGCGAGGGCTGGATGTCCTCGGGCCGGTCCATCTTCGTCGCGCCGACCTTGTCACCGGCGAGGCGGGTGAAGACGAAGACCTCCTCCGCGGTCATGCCCTCCACGTGCGAGACGGCGCCCCCGGCGGAGGCGGTGGCCAGCGGGATCCACTCGCCGCTGCCGTCGAACTCCCCGTCGGCCGGCAGCTTGCCGGTGCCGTCGATCTCGATCGCGGGGGAGTCGCCCGTGAGGCGGGCGACGTACAGGGTGCCCTCGTCGAGCAGCGAGAGGTTGTGCTCGCGCACGGCGCGGGACGACCCCTTCCGCATGCGCTTGCTGCCGACGAACTTGTAGAAGTAGTCGAACCGCTCGTCGTCACCGGAGTAGACGACGGGCCGCCCGTCGTCGGTCAGCCGGACGGTGGCGGCCTCGTGCTTGAAGCGTCCGAGGGCGGTGTGCTTGCGGGGCGTGGAGGCCGGGTCGTACGGGTCGAACTCGACGACGTACCCGAAGCGGTGCACCTCGTTGGGCTCCCGGGCGACGTCGAACCGCTCGTCGAACCGCTCCCACTTGCGCTCGGTGGCCCCGGCCCCGATCCCGTACCGCTTGTCGGTGGGCCGGCTGCCGTGGGCGAAGTACTGGTTGAAGTTCTCCTCGCCGTGCAGGGTGGTGCCCCAGGGGGTGGTGCCGCCGGAGCAGTTGTTGAGGGTGCCGAGGACCTTGGTCCCGGTCGGGTCGGCGGAGGTCCTGAGCAGGTCCGATCCGGCGGCGGGGCCCGTCAGCCGGAACTCGGTGGTGGCGGTGACCCGCCGGTTGAGGGGGTGGCGGGGTACGGCGGTGAGCGCCCCCGTCCTGCGGTCCTCCTCCACCACGACCGCGGCGAGCCCGTGCGCCGCCCAGGCGACCTCCACCTGCTGCCGGGTCGGGTTGGCGGGGTCGTAGCCCCGGAACATCAGCACCTCGTCCGTGTACTCGTGGTTGGCGACGAGCAGCTGGCGGCGGCGCTCGCCCGGGAGGGGGAGCAGGGCGAGGAAGTCGTTGTTGTAGCCGAACTGGCCGGCCTGGGCGGCGGCGGTCTGGTTCTCCGGGTCGAAGGCGGGGGCGCCGCGCAGGATGGGCTCGCCCCAGCGGATGACGACGTTCTGCCGGTAGCCGTCCGGGACGGTGACGGCGTCGGCGGTGTTCGGCGGGACGGGGGTGAAGCGCAGGCCGCGGGCCGCGGCTCCGGTGGGTGCGCCGTGGGACGGCCCGGTGGCCGTCGCGGTGGTCGTCGCGGCGGCCGGCAGCGCGCCGGCCGCTCCCGCGGTGGCCGCGACGGTCACGACGGCGGCGGCGCGCATCACCTTCCGGCGGCTGAGGGCCCCAGCGATGACGTCACCGACGTAGGCGTTGTCGCTGGTGTTGGGCACCTCGTGGAAGCAGGCGTCACCACACCGGAAACGACAGGTCATGGCGGATCGTCCGCCGGGGTGGGACTGGGACGGCGTTCCGATCAGCGGCAGCAGCTTGCGCACCTTTAATCTCCCCTTGCGTGCCCTTGGTGTGAGCGTGACGGTAGGGGCACGTATGTGCGCAGGCGCGGCGGCGGAGTGAACGAGGGGTGAATCCCCGGCAGCCACACGGGTGTTGAGACGGGCGGCGCATTCGGCCCGGGCGCGGCCGCCGGACGGCCCGGAGGCGGTGTTGACACACCCCGCTTCCCCTCACTCACCCCTGCCCAAGATCGCCACGGGGGGCCGCTAACCTTACGTGTCCGTCCTGGCCAGGGATTGACGGGCTTCAACTCACGCGAAGGGTTGCGCGCATGGGCATTCTCACTCGCCTTCGGAACGCATTCGGCCGCTCACGCAAGGAGCGCACCGCCGAGGCGGAGGGTGCGGAACTGGTTCCCTCGCAGGAACCGGCTGCTTCGCGGGAGGAGCTGCGGGATCACGCACCGGAGTCTTCCGACCCCGCCCCGGGCACCGAGGGTGCCCCGGCGCCCACCGCCCGGATCCCCGAGCCCCGCCCGGCGACCGACGAGGAGCACGAACTCGTCTCGGCCGCCTTCGACAACGTGACCGTCCCCAAGCCGACCCCCTCGGCGGACGCGAACGCTGAGGACACGGACGAGCCGGAGAAGCCGACGCCGGCGGAGGAGCAGACTCCGGTGGCGGCGCAGGCTGCCCCGGCCGAGCCGACACCGGCGAACGAGCCCGAGGCAGAGGCCGAGGCCGAGCCGGCTGCCGCCGAGCCCCCTGCGGAGACCGAGCCCGAGGCGGCGACCCAGCCGGCGCCGGACACGGCGACCGAGCCGGCTGCCGCCGAGGAGCCGGAGGCCCCGGCCGGGGCTGCCGCCGACGCGGACGCCGAACCGGCGGCCGAGACCGCCCCCGCCGAGGCGGACACCGAGCCGGAGCCGGCCGCCGCCGCTGCGGCAGAACCGGAGCCGAAGCCCGAGGCCGCCGCGCCCGCCGCCGAGCCGGAGGCGGAGCCCACCGCCGAAGCCCCCGCCGAGACCGAGGCCGAGACCCCCGCCGACACCGAGCCCGAAGCCGCTCCGGCTGCCGCCGAGGCGGAACCCGAGGCCGCCGCCGACGCACCCGCCGAAGCGGACGCAGCAGCTCCCGCGGAAGCCGAGACCCCCGTCGGCGCGGACGCCGAAGCCGAGCCCGAGGCGCCCACCGACGAGCCCGCCGACGAGCCGGAGGCGGAGCCGACGGCCGAGACCCCGGCGGACGCCGACACCGAGGCCGCTCCGGCCGCTGCCGAGGCGGAGTCGGAGGCCGCCGCCGACGCACCCGCCGAACCTGCGGCCGAGCCCGCCGCCGAAGCGGACGCCGAGCCCGAGCCCGAGCCGGCCGCTGCCGCTGCTGACGTCTCCGAAGCGGCTCCGGAGCCGGTGCTCGCGGCTGCCGCCGCGGGGGAGCCGGGCGGGGACGCGGCGACGCCGCTCGCCCGCGTCCAGGACAGCGCCCCTCACCTCGTCGCCGCCTACCGCACCGCCGGTGACGGTCTCGACAAGCTCGGTCTCACCGGTGCCCGGGCCTCCGTGTACCTGGTGCTCGACCGCTCCGCGTCGATGCGGCCGTACTACAAGGACGGCTCCGCCCAGTCCCTCGCCGACCAGACCCTCGCCCTCGCGGCCCACCTGGACCCCGAGGCCACGGTCCACGTCGTCTTCTTCTCGACGGAGCTCGACGGCACCGCCGACCTCACCCTCAGCGACCCCGAGGACAGGATCGACGAGCTGCACGCCGGCCTCGGCCGTATGGGCCGTACCAGCTATCACGCCGCCGTCGAGGCGGTCGTGGGCCACCACGGCGAGCACGGACAGGGCCGCCCCGCCCTCGTCGTCTTCCAGACCGACGGCGCCCCCGACGCCAAGACCCCCGCCACCCAGTCCCTCACCGACGCGAAGAAGAACCACCCCACCGTGTTCTTCTCCTTCGTCGCCTTCGGTGAGCACGACAACAAGGCCTTCGACTACCTCCGCAAGCTGAAGACCGGCAACACGGCCTTCTTCCACGCGGGCCCCACCCCCCGCGAACTCACCGACCAGGAGCTCTACGAGGGCGTGCTGGCCGACTGGCGCCCGTGACACCCCCTGGTGCCGGCGGCACCCGCGGCACCCGCGACCCGGCGTGATCAGGCCGCCCGCTTCCCACCCCTTAAAACGGGAGGCGGGCGGCCCACCCGTGTCGGCTACGATTTCAAGACTCCAAGCCTCACAAAACGACCGACCTGGGAGCAGCCCCCGATGGCTCGACACCTCATCACCAGCGCCCTTCCGTACATCAACGGAATCAAGCACCTGGGCAACATGGTGGGGTCCATGCTCCCGGCGGACGTGTACTCCCGGTACCTCCGCCAGCGCGGCCACGACGTCCTCTACATCTGCGCGACGGACGAGCACGGCACCCCCGCCGAGCTGGCCGCCAAGGAGCAGGGTCTCCCGGTCGACGCGTTCTGCGCGCAGGCGCACGACGCGCAGAAGGCGGTCTACGACGGCTTCGCGCTGGCCTTCGACTACTTCGGCCGGAGCTCCTCGCCCCAGAACGTCGAGATCACCCAGCACTTCGCCCGCCGTCTGAACGAGAACGGCTTCATCGAGGAGCGGGCGATCCGCCAGGTGTACTCCCCGGCCGACGGCCGCTTCCTCCCGGACCGCTATGTCGAGGGCACCTGCCCCCACTGCGGCTACGACAAGGCCCGCGGCGACCAGTGCGAGAACTGCACCCGGGTGCTCGACCCCACCGACCTGATCAACCCGCGGTCGGCGATCTCCGGCTCCACCGACCTCGAGGTCCGCGAGACCAAGCACCTCTTCCTCCTGCAGTCCAAGCTGCAGCACGAGGTCGAGGCGTGGGTCTCCCGCCACGAGGACGACTGGCCGCAGCTGGCCTCCTCCATCGCCCGCAAGTGGCTGAACGAGGGCCTGCACGACCGCGCCATCACCCGTGACCTGGACTGGGGCGTCCCGGTCCCGGCCGACACCTGGCCGGAGCTGGCCGCCGAGGGCAAGGTCTTCTACGTCTGGTTCGACGCCCCGATCGAGTACATCGGCGCGACGAAGGAGTGGGCAGACGCCGCGCGAGACACGGACCCGGAGGACCGGGACTGGAAGTCCTGGTGGTACGAGGCCGACGACACGGTCCGCTACACCGAGTTCATGGCCAAGGACAACGTCCCCTTCCACACCGTGATGTTCCCGGCCACCGAGCTGGGCGTGCGCGAGCCGTGGAAGAAGGTCGACTACGTCAAGGCCTTCAACTGGCTGACGTACTACGGCGGGAAGTTCTCGACCTCGCAGAAGCGCGGCGTCTTCACCGACCAGGCGCTCGACATCCTCCCGGCCGACTACTGGCGCTACTTCCTCATCGCCAACGCCCCCGAGTCGGACGACTCGTCCTTCACCTGGGAGCACTTCACGGCGACGGTCAACAAGGACCTCGCCGACACCCTGGGCAACTTCGTCAACCGCGTCCTGTCCTTCTCCAAGAAGCGCTTCGGCGAGGAGGTGCCGGCGGGCAGCGCCGCCGGTGAGGCCGAGGCGAAGCTCGGGGAGCAGATCGCCGAGCTGCTGGCCGAGTACGAGGGCCACATGGAGAGCCTCCAGTTCCGCAAGGCGGCCGCCGCCCTGCGCGCCCTGTGGTCCGCGGGCAACTCCTACCTGGAGGAGAAGGCCCCCTGGCTGGAGATCAAGACCGACAAGGACGGCGCGGCCCTCACGCTCCGGACGGCGATGAACCTGATCCACCTCTACGCGGTGGTGTCGGAGCCCTTCATCCCGACGACGGCGAAGACCATGCGGGAGGCGTTCGCCCTCACGGACGACACGGCGACCTGGGTCACGGCCGACGAGGCCCGCGCCCTCGCCTCCGTCCCCGCCGGCACCCCCTTCACCGTCCCGCCGGTCCTGTTCGCCAAGCTCACGGACGACGACCTGGCGGCGTACAAGGAGCGCTTCGGCGGCGAGCCGGCCGCCTGAATCCGGACGCCGGGCGGGGGGCCGGGGGGGGGGGGGGGGCGCCCCCCGCCCCCCCCCCCACCCCCCCACCCCCCCCCCGGCCCCGCCCCCCCCCGGGGGGCGGGGGGGGCGGGGGGGGCCCCCCCCCCGGCCGGGGCG